>CAMFKX010000154.1 GCA_945957375.1 uncultured Roseiarcus sp. | reverse complement strand
TCGCCGACCGCGCCCACAGGTCCGCGCGTTGATGGCGCGGTCGTCGACCGCGCCTACAGGTCCGCGCATTGTCGGCGCGGTCGCCGACCGCGCCCACAGGTCCGCGCGTCGTCGGCGCGGTCGCCGACCGCGCCTACAGGTCCGCGCATTGTAGGCGCGGTCGTCGACCGCGCCCACGGGCCTGCGCGTTGTAGGGCCGCGCCTACAGGAGCGTCGGCGCGCAGCGCTCCCGCGTGGGTTTCGTCGCGGTCTATTCGTCCGGCCAGAAATCCGGGTCCAGAGTTGCGGCGAGATCCCAGGGGCTCGCCTCGGGAAAGGCGCCTTCGTCGAGACCCGTCTCGCGCGACGCCTGCGCGATCGCGTCGAGCCACATCTGCTCGTGCCAGTCCGGCTCGCGCAGGACCGCCTTCAGGCTGGGCGTCGCCTTGATCAGGAGCGCGATGCGCTTGCGCTGAAGATTGACCGTGTTGCGCCAACTCGCGCTGCGCCGTTCGGGCTGGGAGCGCCATTTCAGGAGACGGGCCAGAAGGACGGCCATGCGGCTGGCCAACTCGCGCTTTTCGCTCTTGCCCACGTCCTCGATCTCGTCCGCCAGATGTTCGAGGTCGAGTTTCGCAAAATCCCGCTCTCGCAGCGCGCGCGCCTGCTCCTGCGACCATAGGATGACGTCTGTCTCGTAAGCCGTGTTCAGCGTCTTCGGCATCGAAGCAGTTCCTTAAGTGCGCCCATGCCACCATTTTCGCGCGCCGTCGGGTCAATCGAGGGCGGCGTCGCCGCCGCCCTCGCGAGCGCCTCAGCCGAGCGCCTTCTCCAGCACCCGGCGCATGCGCGCGGCGAAAGCTGGCGGATCGTCGACCTGGCCGCCTTCCAGCAGGCGCGCTTCGTCCAGCATCAGATGCGCCGCGTCCTCGACCAGCGCCTTGTCCTGGCCGGCGTGCAGCCGGGCGGCGAGCGAGACGGTCAGCGGATGGGTCGGGTTGACCTCGAGGATGGGCTTCGTGCGCTCCGTCATCTTGCCATGCGCGGCGAGCATCTTCTCCAGCTGCCGGTCGGGGCCGAACTCGGGCGCGATCAGGCAGGCGACGCTGTCGGTCAGGCGGTCGGAGGCGCGCACCTCCTCGACCTCGCTCTCGAGCGTCTGCTTGACGAAGGCGAGCAGCGTCGCGACTTCGCCGCTGGCTTCCGCCGGCGCCTTCGCGCCCTCGACCAGTGCGATCGACTTGATGTCGGCCGCGCCCTGGCTTACCGACTTGAACGGCTTGCCGTCGAAACCGGCCGCGGTCGAGACCCAGAACGAGTCGACCGCATCCGAGAGCAGCAGAACCTCGACGCCGCGGGCGCGGAACCCTTCGAGCTGCGGGCTCGCGGCGAGGCGCTTGGCGTCGTCGCCGGTGAGGTAATAGATCGCCGTCTGGTTCTCGCGGAACGCCGCCACGTAGTCGGCCAGCGTCCGGCCGCCTTCGGGATGCGCGGTCGTGGCGAACCGGGCGATCTTGAACAGGCCGTCGCGCCGCTCCGGATCCTCGTACAGGCCTTCCTTGATCACGGCGCCGAAGTCTTCCCAGACCTTGGCGAATTTCTCCGGCTCGCTTTCGGCGAACTTGCCGAGTTCCTGCACGACGCGGTTGGTCACGCCCTTGCGGATCGCCGCGAACACTTCGCTCTTCTGGATGATCTCGCGCGAGACGTTGAGCGGCAGATCGGCGCTGTCGACGACGAGACGGACGAACCGCAGCCAGCCGGGCAGGATGTCGGCGTCCTCGGTGATCAGCACGCGCCGGACATAGAGCTTGTTGCGTCCCTTGCGCGACGGATCGAACAAGTCGAACGGCCGCGAACCGGGGATGAAGGCGAGCACGGTATATTCGTGCCGTCCCTCGGCGCGCCAGTGCACCGTCAGCGCCGGCTCGTCGAACTGGCCGGACAGGCCGCGGTAGAATTCGGTGTATTCCTCCGGCGTGACGTCGGACTTGCTCTTGGCCCAGATCGCGGCGCCGTCGGTGAGGCGCTTGGCCTCCTCGCCCGGCTTGGCGACGAACTCGACCGGCACCGCGACCGCGCCGGAATGCTCGCGGATGATCCGCTCGACCTTCCAGCTCTCGAGAAACTCCTGCGATTCGGCGTTAAGATGCAGGATCACCCGGGTGCCGCGCGTCGGCGCCGCGTCGAGCGCGAGCGGGGCGATGGTGAACGTGCCCTTGCCGTCCGACGACCAGCGCCACGCCTCTTCCGAGCCGGCGCGATGGGTTTCGACCACCACCTCGTCGGCGACCATGAAGGCGGAATAGAAGCCGATGCCGAACTGGCCGATCAGCGACTGCGCTTCGCTCTTGGCGTCCTCGGCGGCAAGCTTGTCGAGGAAGGCCTTGGTGCCGGAGCGGGCGATGGTGCCGAGAAGGGTGGTCAGGTCCTCGCGGGTCATGCCGACGCCGTTGTCGGCGACGGTGATCGTCTTGGCGTCCTTGTCGAGCGAGACCGTGATGGCGAAGGGCGCGCCGTCGGCGATCAGCTCGGGCTTGGCGATCGCCTCGTAACGCAGCTTCTCGCAGGCGTCGGCGGCGTTCGAGACGAGTTCGCGGATGAAGATCTCGCGGTCGGAATAGACCGAGTGGACCATCATATGCAGCAGGCGCGAAACGTCGGCCTCGAAGCTCTGGGTGGTGGCTTCCTGGGTCGGGGTCATGGCGTCGGCGGTCAAAGGGGGCCTCTCAGCGAAGGAAAAATGAGGAAAGCCGCGGCGGGCGCGGCGACCGCCCCGATATCGTCGCATAGGCGCCGCGATTCAAGGCTTCATGCCGGGCTTCGCGGTCGATTGCCGCTCCGGGCCGGACTTGCCTCACGACGCGAGTCCCTGGATGATCGCCATCATTGATAGCAGGTGAACCGACTATGGCGACAAGTCTTTCTGTGCGCAATTTGGACGAAGACCTCGTTGCGCGGTTAAAGGTCCGGGCCGCCCGCCATGGCCGCTCCGCAGAAGCCGAGCACCGCGCGATCCTCAGGCAGGCGCTCGAAAGCGAGGTCGACCTCACGTTCGACGAACTGGCCGCCGAATTGCGCAAGCTCACCTCAAATAGGGCTCAGACGCCGTCCGAGGACTTGCAGCGAGAAGGACGCGACGAGTTGTGAGCGAGATGCTCGTGATCGACGCGAGCGTCGCTGTGAAGTGGGTGGTCGCGGAGAAAGGCACCGATCAGGCGGTTGGGTTGCGGGCCGCATTTGTTTTCCTGGCGCCGGAGCTGATCGTCGCCGAGTGCGCGAATATTCTGTGGAAGAAGGCGCTGCGAGATGAACTGAGCCGGGAGGAAGCCGTCATGGCGGCCAGACTTCTTGTGCGTTCGGGTGTGCAGCTGGTCGGACATAGCGGCCTGGGCGAGATCGCGACAGCCTTGGCCATTGATCTTGGCCATCCCGCCTACGATTGCCTCTATCTTGCTCTCGCCCGCGTGCGGAGCTGCCGGTTTGTGACCGCCGATCGTCGTTTGCTGGCCCGAGTCGACGAGCGGGGGCCCGCCGACATTGCGGCGCTTTGCGTCAACCTCGACTCTGTTGCGGGCGCGATCCGGTAGGCTTCCCGCTCGCCTCAGCCTGGAACGCCCGCGAGGGCGAGGGCGTCCAGAATCCGCTCTCGCTTGCCGAGATAGACGCCGTTGTCGCTCAGCCGGTCGTCGCGGTAATTGCCGATCGTGAAGCCCGGCGACAACGTCAGGCCGGCCTTCGCTTCCGCGCGGGCTTCGTCGAGCCGGCCGCAGAGCGCCAGCGCCGCCGCATAGTGGAAACGCGCCAGCGGATAGAAGCGGTTGGTCTCGATCGCCTTGCGGCCCCAGGCCGCCGCCGCCTCGTCCCGAGCCATGAGCATGCCGGCGACGCACAGGAAGTCGAACCAGATATAGGCGCCGCTGTCCCGCGGGCTGAGCCGCAGCGCCTCCATCACATGCGCCTCCGTCTCCTCCGGCCGGCCGAGCACGCATTGGGCGAAGCCGATCTGCGCCTGGGCGAAAGCGAGGTTGGGGTTGAGCTCGAGCGCGCGCTCAAGCTCTGCGATCGCCGCCTCCGGGCGGCGGGTGAACATCATCACCAGACCCAGGCAATAATGGCCGAGCGGGTTGCCCGGATCAATCGCGAGCGCCTTCATCGCCAGCGCCTCGGCGCCGGCGAGCCTGTCGGCGGAGGCCGACAGCGAGCGCAGCCGCGTCTCGAGCGCGTCGGCCATCACGCGGCCGAGCATCGCGCTAACGTTGTCGCCATCGATGGCGAGCGCGCGGTCGAAGCATTCGCGGGCGTGCGCCACGGCGTCGGGGCTGATGCCGCGGTTGATCCACTCCACGCCCCGGAACCACCAGTCGAGCGCGTCCGGGTTCGCGGCCCGCTCGGCGCGCCGCGCCTCGACGCGCACGATCTCGGCGCTGAGCTGGTTTGCGATTCGCCCGACGATCTCGTCCTGCATGTCGAACAGGCTGGCCACCGGCTTGTCGAAACGTTCGGCCCAGACGTGCTTGGCGGTCTCGGCCTCGATCAGCTGGACGTTGACCCGCATCCGGTCGCCGCTGCGCTGGACGCTGCCTTCGAGTACGTAGCGGACGTTGAGATCGCGGCCGAGCTGCCGAACGTCCACGCTCTTGCCGCGATAGGCGAAGGCGGTGTTGCGCGCGATGACTACCGCGCCGGAGATGCGCGAGAGGTCGGTGGTCAGGCTCTCCGTCACGCCGTCGACGAAATACTCCTGTTCCGGGCCGCCGCCGAGATTGGCGAAAGGCAGAACGATGACCGAGAGGCGCGGCGCCGGGCCCTTCGCCGCCGCCGCGACGCCGGCGCCCCGCCCCGCGGCGACGGCGTAGACCCGGACCGGACGGGCGATGTTCTTCAGCGCCGTCTCGCCGAGATCGGTGAAGGCGACGTCGAGACGGCCCGCGACATTGTCGTAGGCCGCGCCGGAGACGGACAGTCCGCCGGGACTGGCGACGCCTTCGAGGCGGGCGGCGATGTTGACGCCGTCGCCGATCAGGTCTTCGCCTTCGACCAGGACGTCGCCGAGATGGATCCCCATGCGATAGCGGAGCCGCCGGTCGGCCGGCAGCGCCTCGCTGCGCCGCTCCGCCTCGTCCTGAAGCGCGAGCGCGCATTCGACGGCGGTGACGACGGAGGGAAATTCCGCCAGGAACCCGTCGCCCATCGTCTTGAAGACGCGCCCGCCGCGCGCGGCGATGGCTGCGGCCGCCGCCTCCCGACCCTCGCGCACTAGCGTTGCCGTGCCGTCCTCATCCTCGCCCATCATGCGCGAATAGCCGACGACGTCGGCGGCCAGGATCGCGGCGAGGCGGCGAGGAGGGGACATTGCGCGTCTTTCTAGCACGGCCCGGACGCATCTTCACCGGCGTCGGCGGCGCAATGGCGCGCGCTTTGTCGCCGTGCTGAGCCCGCCCAATTTGGGCGCCAAGCCTGAGACACGCGCGGGAAGTCCCTCTACCGTCCCTCCCGGAGGCGCCATGCGTCTGCTTCAGGCGGGCAGAGCGTGAGCGATGACGCGCTCAGTTATGCATAGGAGGGGAATGTGCCGTTGACGTCCCGAGACGACGTTCGCGATTCGCTGCTGGATTCGGTGTTCGCGCGCGGCGACCTGTCGAAGCCGATGCCGAAGTACAAGTTCCCGCCGAACGAGAGCTACGCCGCCGACGCCTTCCAGGTCGTCCAGGACGAGCTTTTCCTCGACGGCAACGCCCGCCAGAACCTGGCGACCTTCTGCCAGACCTGGGAGGAGCCCGAGGTCCACCGGATCATGGACCTCGCCATCGACAAGAACATGATCGACAAGGACGAGTATCCGCAGACGGCCGAACTCGAGGCCCGCTGCGTCCACATGCTCGCCGACCTCTGGAACAGCCCTGAGGCGGCCAACACGCTCGGAACCTCGACGATCGGCTCGAGCGAAGCCTGCATGCTCGGCGGCATGGCGATGAAGTGGCGCTGGCGCGAGAAGATGAAGGCCAAGGGCAAGCCGGCCGACCGGCCGAACCTCGTCTGCGGCCCGGTCCAGATCTGCTGGCTGAAGTTCTGCCGCTACTGGGACATCGAGGTGCGCGAGATCCCGATGGACAAGGGCCGCCTGTTCATGGACGCCGAAGAGATGCTCAAGCGCGTCGACGAGAACACGATCGGCGTCGTGCCCACCTTCGGCGTCACCTACAGCGGCAATTACGAACTGGTGAAGCCGTTGTCGGACGCGCTCGACAAGCTTCAGGCCGAAACCGGCCTCGACGTCGACATCCACGTCGACGGCGCCTCGGGCGCGTTCCTCGCGCCGTTCTGCGCCCCGGACCTCGTGTGGGACTTTCGCCTGCCGCGGGTGAAGTCGATCTCGACCTCCGGCCACAAGTTCGGCCTCGCGCCGCTCGGCTCCGGCTGGGTGATCTGGCGCGACGCGAAGGATCTGCCCAAGGACCTGATCTTCAACGTCAACTATCTCGGCGGCGAGATGCCGACCTTCGCGATCAACTTCTCCCGTCCGGCGGGGCAGATCATCGCCCAGTACTACAACTTCATTCGACTCGGGCGCGAGGGCTACCGCAAGATCCACATGGCGAGCTACAAGACCGCCCAGTATCTTGCGGAAGAGATCGCCAAGCTCGGGCCGTTCGAGTTCATCGCCACCGGCGATCCGCGGGTGAGCATCCCGGCCGTGACCTGGAAGATCAAGGACGGCGCCGATCCGGGTTACACGCTGTTCGACCTCGCCGACCGGCTGCGCATCCGCGGCTGGCTGGTGCCGGCCTACACGCTGCCCGCCAACGTCGCGGACGTCGCCGTGCAGCGCATCATCGTCCGGCAGGGCCTGACCCAGGACATGGCGGCGCTGCTGGTCGAAGACTTCGGTCGGGCGATCGCGCATTTCGCAAAGCACCCGGTCAAGGTTCCGATGACGGAAGCCGAAACCGGCGGCTTCAAGCACACCTGAGGGGGCGAGCATGTCTCAGACTCAGAGCGCCGTCGCGAAAGCGGCGACGCCCGTCGCCTCGTCCGGCAAGATCAGCGTGATCACGCTGGCGGTGATGAACATCACCGCGGTGGTCAGCCTGCGCGGCCTGCCGGCCGAAGCCGTGTACGGACTAAGCTCCATCTTCTACTACCTGTTCGCCGCGATCTTCTTCCTGATCCCGGTGTCGATCGTCGCGGCCGAGCTCGCGACCGGATGGCCGCAGAAGGGCGGCGTGTTCCGCTGGGTCGGCGAAGCCTTCGGCGCCCGGCTCGCGTTCCTGGCGATGTTTCTACTGTGGCTCGAAGTGACGATCTGGTTCCCGACCGTCCTGACCTTCGCCACGGTGGCGCTCGCCTTTATCGGTCCCGACCACAAGTGGGACTCGGCGATGGCCGCAAACATCTGGGTGACGCTCGGGGTGGTGCTGGTCGTCTACTGGCTCGCGACCTTCATCGCCATGCGCGGAACCAAAGCCTTCGCCGCCGTCTCCAAGTGGGGCGGAATCGTCGGCACGATCGTTCCCGCGGCGATCCTGATCCTGCTCGGCTTCGGATACTTCTTCGTGTCGGGCAAGACGCAGGTGCCGCTGGCCTGGGACACGATCGTCCCGGACTTCTCGAACTTCAACAATCTCGTGCTGGCGGCGAGCATCTTCCTGTTCTACGCGGGCATGGAGATGAATGCGATCCATGTCAACGAGGTCGACAATCCGACGCGCAACTATCCCCTCGCGATCCTCCTGTCGTCGCTGGCGACGGTCGCGATCTTCGTGCTCGGGACGCTCGCCATCGCCTTCATCATCCCGAAGAGCCAGATCAATCTGGTGCAGAGCCTGCTGATCGCCTACGACGACTTCTTCACGTACTTCCACCTCGGCTTCCTGGCGCCGGTGATCGCGGCGATGCTGGCCTTCGGCGTGCTCGGGGGCGTGGTGGTGTGGGTCGCGGGCCCGTCCGCCGGCCTGCTCGCGGTCGGCAAGGCGGGCTACCTGCCGCCGATCCTTCAGAAGACCAACGCCAACGGCGCGCCGGTGAACCTGCTGATCCTGCAGGCGATCATCGTCACGCTGCTCGCGCTGATGTTCGTGGTGATGCCGTCGGTGCAGGCGGTCTACCAGATCCTGAGCCAGCTCACCGTGATTCTCTACCTGATCATGTACATGCTGATGTTCGCGGCCGCGATCTATCTGCGCCATGCGCAGCCGAACACACCCCGGCCCTACAGCGTCCCGGGCGGCACGGTCGGCATGTGGATCTTCGCCGGCCTCGGCTTCATCGGCTCGGTGATCGCCTTTCTGCTGTCCTTCGTCCCGCCGAGCCAGATCTCGGTCGGAAGTCCGGCGGACTACGTCTGGATGCTGATCGGCGGAACGGTCGTTTCGGTCGTCATCCCGTTCGTCATCTATGCGGTGCGGCGGCCGTCCTGGGTGATGAAGGGCTCCGGCTTCGAGCCGTTCTCGTGGGAACGGAAGACCTGACGCAGCCGAGACTTTCCGTCGCGCGGCGCCGAGCCGCGCGACCCCTTTCCTGGACCGACCCCGATGACCCTTGCACCCGACGCCATCGCAGCCGCCGTCAAGGCCGGACTGCAAGCCGCGCTCGAAACCACAGGCGGCGCGAACGCCTCCTACATCCCCTATCTCGCCGGCGTTCCCTCGGGGCTCTGCGGCGTGTGCGCAGTCACCCCCGACGGCCAGCTGTTCGAGGCCGGCGACACGCGTCACGGCTTCGCCATCGAATCGATCTCAAAAGTCTTCACGCTGGCGCTGGCGCTCGAACAGTCGGGACGCGAGGCGGTGCGGGCGAAGATCGGCGCCCGACCGACCGGGCTGCCGTTCAATTCGGTGATCGCGCTGGAACTGCACGGCGACAAGCCGCTTTCGCCGCTGGTCAACGCCGGGGCGATCGCCACGGCGAGCTTCATCAAGGCGTCGGGCCGCGAGGACCGCTGGAGCCAGATCCTCGGCTGCTATCGCGCCTTCGCCGCCGCGGAGCTGCCGCTCTCGAAGGAGGTGAACGAGTCCGAGCAGGCGACCAACCTCCACAATCGCGCCATCGTCTGGCTGCTCGCGAGCGCGGGCAATTGCTTCTGCGACCCGCCCGAGGCGCTTGACGTCTACACCCGGCAATGCTCGGTGCTGGTCACCTGCGCCGAGCTCGCGACGATGGCCGGGACGCTCGCCAACCGCGGCGTCAATCCGGTCAGCAAGACGAAGGTCGTCAGTCCCGGGAACGTGCCGCCGATCCTGGCGGAAATGGCGATGGAAGGGCTCTACGACACGTCCGGCGACTGGGCGTACGAGGTCGGGCTTCCCGGCAAGAGCGGCGTCGGCGGCGGGGTCATGGCGGTCGCGCCCGGTAAGCTCGGCATCGCCGCCTTCTCTCCGCCGCTCGATCCGTTCGGCAACAGCGTGCGGGCGCAAAAGGCGGTGCGGACCGTCGCCGGAGCGCTCGGCCTCAACCTCTACGCGGCATAGCCGGAATGCGCCCGTCCGCCGCTCCCGGCGACGACCGGCAGACGATGGGCGTGTTCTCGGTCGCTGCGATCGGCATCGGCGCTATGGTCGGCGCCGGCATCTTCGCCCTGATCGGACAGGCCGCGCTGGTCGCCGGGCAGAAGGTGTGGATCTCCTTTCTGCTCGGCGGCGTAGTCGCCGCACTGTCCGGCTACTCCTTCTCGCGTCTGACCACCCGCTACGCGTCAAAAGACGGCGCGCTCGGCTACTTCAACGCCGCCTTCCCGCGGGCGGTCGCCGGCGCGTTCTCCCTGATTTACGTTCTCACGCTGCTCGTCGCGGTGGCGATGGTGGCGCGCGCCTTCGGCGCCTATGCCGAGCGGCTGTTTCTCGACATCTCGTCGCATGGCGTCTGGATCGACGTCTTCGCCGCCGGCGTCATCGTCGCGATGACGATTCTCAACATGGCGAGCGAAGGCGCGACCGGCTCGGTCGAGATCGTCCTGGTCGCGATCAAGCTCGTGATCCTGACCGCGCTGACGGTCGCCGGAATCGTGACCTTCGACCCGTCCATGCTCGCGCCGCACAAGGCGGTCGACGAGACCACGATGTTCGGCGCGATCGGGCTGACCTTCTTCGCCTACGCCGGCTACGGGACCATGGCCAACGCCGGCTCGTCGGTCGCGAACCCCGGGCGAACGATCCCGACCGCGATCTTTGTCGCGATCGGGCTGACGATCGTCCTCTATGTCGGGCTCTCGCTCGTCCTGCTCGGCAACGTCTCGCCCGCCGATCTCGCCAAATACGCCGACACCGCGGTCGCGCAGGCCGCCAAGCCGATCTTCGGCCAGGTCGGCTTCGTCATGGTCAGCATCGCGGCCCTGCTCGCGACCGCCTCGGCGATCAACGGCACGCTTTTCGGGGCGCTGAAGATCGCCGACGGCATGGCGAGAGACGGCCAGCTTCCGGACGCTTTCAACATCCGGGTCTGGCGGAACTGGACCGGAGGCATACTCGCCTCGATCCTCGGCGTCATCGCCCTCGCCGTCGGGTTCAACCTCGACGTCATCGCGAGCGCCGCGAGCGTGGCGTTCCTGATCGCCTATCTCGGCGTCCACCTGGCCGCCTGGCGGCTTGCGCCGGAGATCGGAGCGAACCGCTTGATCGTCGGGCTCGGCGTCGCCTCGATGCTCGCGGTGCTCGTGGTCTTCCTGTTCGAACTTTGGCGGACCCAACCGAGCGCGGTCTCGATGGCTGGGGTGGTGGTCGCCGGCGCGATCCTGGTTCAGGTCGTCCTTGGGCGCGGGAAACGCGCCGCGCACGCGGGCGTCTGAACCAAAGATCGGCTCCGTCAACGCTCGGCGTTTCCGTCGGCTCCGTAGAGGCTGACGAACATCGCCGCCAAAATCGCTCCGGTCCAGGCGAAGCAGATGACGCCGGTGAAGCAGATCGCCGGCGCAAAGTAGCGCAACGGCCAGGCGATATCGACCTGCGTCAGACCCAAAGCGGTGTAGTTCTCGAAGGCGAAGAAGATCGCGTCCGAGAGATTCGGGAAGGCGCCCGGAGCGTACATGATCACGCCCCACAGGATGCAGTTGAGCGTGTGGAGCGCCGTCAGGACCGCGATCGCGACGAGGGCGAAGACGATCGGAGCGAGGTCGTAGCCCGGTCCCGGCCGGAGATGCCGGACATGGCCCGCCCGATGGACGTAGCGGTTCAGCTTCTGCAGGTGAAAGATATGAAAGGCGCTGACCGCCACGACGGACAGGAAAATGTAGGCCTGGACGCCGGCCGACCGGGAGACGTCGAAGGCGCTCACCGGCGACCTTCCACCCGGCTGGCGACGACTACGCCGCCGAGCGGCCCGTGCGGGATTTTCCAAGGCTGAACGAGCAAGACACGCACCTCATCCGAAGACGTTCAGGACGAGGCGTGGACGAGGCTGTTGGCTGCGGCCACACGCGGCTGACCGCGCAGCAGCTATTGGTTTCGCCGCCGGCTCACAAGCGTGAGGGCGCCCAAAATGGGGAGCGTGTCGCGCTCCGCGGCGGCCCCGAGGCGAAGCGGGACTTGCTCGACGAGTTCTACGATAGCCAGTCCGGCGGAACATCCAGCGCATGCGCGAGCTTCGCGATCGTGTCGGGCGCGCCCGCGCGGCGTCCGCTCTCCAGATCGGACAGGTAGCCTTGCGCGACGCCGGTCTTGAGAGCGAGGCGCGTCTGGGTTTCGCCGCGCCAGACGCGGATGGCTTTCAGCCGGCTGTCGCCGCGAAGAATGGCGGCGCTCACCTCCGCCGGCAACATGGCGCCGCCGACGGCCAATTCGGCCTTGCGCACATCGTAGATGGCGACGTCTTCCGCGTCTTCGTCGCAGCCGGGCGCTCGGTTGGTTGGCGGGGAGCGCATCAGTCGCCCTCAGCTCTCGGACGTCGTCAGCGCCAGCGCGTGCAGTTCGCCGCCCATCTTCCCCTTGAGCGCGGCGTAGACCATCTGGTGCTGCTTGACCTTGTTCACGCCCTTGAACGCGGCCGAGACGACGGTCGCGGCGTAGTGCTCGCCGTCGCCGGCGAGGTCGCGCACCTCGACGCGCGCGTCGGGGAACGCTTCCCGGATCATGGATTCGATGTCAGCGAGGGCCATGGCCATTGCGGGTCAGCTCCTTGGTCAGCAACGCGTCGTCTTGTTCCCGGGACTCCGCCTCCAGGCGGGCGACCACGTCCTCGGCCGGTTCGGCCGCGGAGATCGTCACCCCATGGGCCATCAGGATCAAGCAGTCCTCGGGGTCCGAGGCGTTGACCGCGATGACGTGCTCGGGCTTCAGATAAGCGAAGCCGGACTTGGTCTTGACGACGACAAACGGAATCACGTCGCGGCCCTCATGAACGACGGCAGCCAAGCATCGTGGCTTTCACGCAGCGACGCAAGCGGCAGCGGCCGCGCCGCGCCGAGGGTCAGCGCGTCGCCGCCGGCCGCGCCGATGCGCGCGGCGGGAACGCCCGCCGCAGCGGCCGCCGCGAGGATCGCCGCCGTGTCGTCCGGCGTCGCGGTCACAACATAGCGG
>CAMFKX010000153.1 GCA_945957375.1 uncultured Roseiarcus sp. | reverse complement strand
GCGCTCGTGGTCGCGGTCGCCGTGGGGCTCGCGACGATCGGCGTGGCGCGCGCGCTGTCGGTGGCGTTGGGCGCCGCGATCGGCGCCGCGGCGATGACCGCGCTCGCCCGGCGGCAGATCGGGGGACAGACCGGCGACGTCGCCGGCGCCGCGCAGCAATGGGCGGAAATCGCGGCGTGGTGCGGCCTTCTCATCGGGCGCCCAACGGCTTAGGTAGACCTTCATGAACGCCACGGTCTCCACGCCCTGCATCAAGGTCTGCGTCGTCGACCCCGTATCCGCGCTGTGCGTCGGCTGCGGCCGCACGCTGGACGAAGTCGCAGCGTGGGGCGCGATGTCCGAGGATGCGCGGCGAGCCGTGATGGACGGGCTCGGGGCTCGCCTTCTCGCCATGCGCTCGCGTGGAAGTCGGGCCGGGCGCGCGGGACGACGGGAGCGGGCCGACTGATGCGTCTTTACCTTCCGCTCGCGATCCTCGCCGTCGCGGTCGCCTTCCTGCTGCTGACCCCGGCCGAAACGAAGATCGCCGGCCTAGGGCACAACGCAATCGGCTCTATGGCGGGACTCGTCGCGATGCTCGCCTATTTTCTCTCCGGCTCCCGGCGTTCCGATATCAGCCGCATGGTCGGGTCCGTCGCGATCTGGGGCGTGCTGCTCGCCGTCATCGCCGGCGTGTACGCTTACCGCTACGACGCGTCCGACTTCGTCGACCGGATCTCGGCCGAGTTGCTGCCCTCCGAGCCGACGATCGGCGCAGGCGGCGAGGCGATCATTCGCAGCCGGCTCGGCGGCCAGTTCGCAGCGACGGCCAGGATCAACGGGACGCGCGCGACGCTGCTGTTCGACACCGGCGCCTCGATGGTGGTGCTGACCGCTTCGGACGCCCGACGGGCCGGAATCAATGTAGCGGGCCTTGCCTACGACGTGCCGGTTACAACCGCCAACGGGTCGGCGCTGGCGGCTGAAGTCCGCCTCGACGAAATTTCGGTCGGACAGATCGCGATGCGCAAGGTGCCGGCCCTGGTCGCCAAGGCGGGCGCGCTCGAGGAAAGCCTGCTCGGGATGAGTTTCCTCAGCCGGTTGAAGAGCTATTCGGTCGAACGGGGCAAGCTGGTCCTTACGGCGAAGTAGGGGCGCAGCCTCGTCCAATCGACTTCAAGGCCGAACCTGGCCGTCGCCGTGGACGCGGTACTTGAACGTGCAAAGCTGCTCCACCCCGACCGGCCCGCGGGCATGCATCCGGCCGGTGGCGATGCCGATTTCGGCGCCAAACCCGAATTCGCCGCCATCGGCGAACTGGGTCGAAGCATTGTGCAACACGATCGCCGAGTCGACTTCCTTGAGAAATCTCGCCGCCGCCGCCGGGTCTTCGGTCACGATGCAGTCGGTGTGGTGAGATCCGTAGGTTTCGATATGCGCGATTGCCTGGTCGAGGCTGTCGACCACCCGAACCGCGATGATCGCGTCGAGATATTCGGTTCGCCAGTCGTCCTCGGTCGCGGGGGTCGCTCTCGGGTCGACCGCCCGCGTCGCGCCGTCTCCCCGGATCGCGCAGCCGGCGTCGATGAGCGCCGCAACGAGCGGGCCGAGCGCACGGTCGGCGGCCCCTCGGTGGACAAGCAGGGTCTCGGCCGCGCCGCACACGCCAGTGCGGCGCATCTTGGCGTTGACGATGATCTTCAGCGCCTTGTCGAGGTCCGCCGAACGGTCGACGAACACGTGCACGATGCCATCCAGATGGGCGAAGACCGGCACGCGCGCCTCGCGCTGCACCCGGTCGACGAGGCTCTTGCCGCCGCGGGGAACGATGACGTCGAGCGTCCCGCCTAATCCTTCCAGCATCTCGCCGACGGCGGCGCGCGAGGCGAACGGCGCGCGCGCGATCGCCGCCTCCGGCAGGCCAGCCTCACGCAATCCCGCGACGAGGCAGGCGTGGATCGCGGCCGACGAATGGAAGCTGTCCGAGCCGCCGCGCAGAACGACCGCGTTGCCGCTCTTGAGACAGAGCGCGCCGGCGTCCGCGGTGACATTGGGGCGGCTCTCATAAATCACGCCGACGACGCCGAGCGGCGTCGCCACCCTCTCGATGACGAGTCCGTTGGGACGGGTGAACGTCGCGAGCACACGACCGACAGGGTCGGGAAGCGTCGCCACCTCTTCGAGCCCGCGCGCGATCGCCTCGACCCGCGCGTCGTTCAGCGTCAGCCGATCGAGGAACGCTGGCGTCAGGCCTCTCGCACGGCCTTCGGCAAGATCGCGGGCGTTGGCCGAAAGGAGTTCCCCGCGCCGCTCCCGCAGGACGCGAGCGGCCTCGGTCAGCGCCCGATCCTTCTGGGCGCCGCTCGCGTTGGCGAGGACGCGCGCGGCGGTTCGCGCTTCCGCCCCCAGGGCGCGCATCGCGGCGCGAATTTCCGACTCGGTCTCGACGTGGGCTGCGACGGCGGACATGGACAGGCTCCCGATTGCCGGCCTTCCCTTAGCGGAGGCGCTTGCCCCACGCCACCCCGGGCGCCCCGGGCGGTCGAGCCAAAGGCGAGGCCAATTCTCGCTACGACTTCGGCCGAAAGGCCACGCAATGTTTCGGATTGGTTTCCAGTCGGGCGCCGCCGATCAGATCGATGCAATACGGCACGGCGGCGAACACGGCGTCGAGGCAGGTTCGGATCGCCGCGGGCTTGCCCGGCAGATTGATGATCAGGCTCGACCCGCGCGTGCCGGCGATCTGGCGCGAGAGGATCGCAGTCGGCACTTCGAGCAGACTTCTCGTCCGCATGAGTTCGCCGAAACCGGGCAGCGTGCGGTCGCACACCGCCTCGGTCGCCTCTGGGGTGACGTCTCGGGGACTTGGTCCGGTTCCGCCGGTCGTCAGAATGAGCGAACACCGCTCCACGTCGGCCAGCTCGGTCAGCGCCGCCTCGATTGTTCGCTGGTCGTCCGGAACGAGCCGGCGAACCGGTCGCCAAGAAGAGGCAAGGAGGTCGGCAAGCGCCGCTTCGATGCCCGGCCCGCCCTTGTCTTCGTAGACGCCCTGAGACGCCCGGTCGGAAACGGTGACGACGCCGATGGGAAATTCCGCCACGACAACTCTCGCTTATGTTGGCTCTTGATCGGGGGCCTCGCGACGGCGCCGATCCATTGCGCGATCCTCAGGCGGAACCTGCGCCAAGGTTCGAGGCGCCCGTCAATGCCTGACGATGATGTAGGTGTAGCCGATCCCGACGACAATCAGGGCGACCGCGAGGGCGTTCAGCAGCATGTTGCCGCTCTCCAGACCGACGTTTCCAACCTGGTTGCCGATTGCAAAGGCCGCCGCCGGCAACATGAAATGGGCGAGCATCTTCGTCCCGCCTTCCGTGAACATGAAATACGTCAGCACCATACAGGCGAAACACATCACCGTGACAAAATCATACGCCGTCTTCATAGCCCGCCCGCCCGTATTCTCTGCGCTCGACGACGCCATCAGGCATCCCGACCGATTGTCCCTATGAACCAATCGACGTTCGGACCCAAGCCCTTCTCATCGCTGACCGGCCCCAACCTCTCCCTGACGGCGCCAAGCGAGCGGCTCAAGCCGGGCTCGTGGTTCGACTCCGAGTCGGGCGCGCCGACCGAAATACGTAGACGGCCGCCATGAGCAGGACGTCGAGCAGGAAGAACAGCGCCAGGGCCACGACGAACAGGGCGATTCCCATCGTGTCATGGAATATGCCCTCGACGTTGTCGACGCCCAGATAATACGATCCCAGCACAAGCGTGAGGACACGGATCAGGTTGGCCAGGATCGTGATCGGGATGATCGACACGATCAAAATGATGGTGCGGAGCCAGCTGTCGCGCACGAACTCGTGGACGTAAAAGATCCCGATCGCCGATAGCGCGAAGATCGAGTTCATTCCCGAGCAGGCGTCCTTCACCATCAGCTGATAGGGGCCAATCATGATCATGACCCCGTTCTGGGCGATCGGATAGCCGAGCGCGTAGAGGAAATTGGTGACGACGTCGGAAACCCAGCCTTTCAGCGGAACCGTCATCGCGTCCAGGATCCAGCCCGGCGGGGGCACCGAAAAAACAAGAAAAAATAGCGGGAAGGCGAAGACGCTGACGAGCGGCCAGCCGCCGATCAGCAACAGGCATCCGATCAGGACCGGGATTTGCGTCGCCGTTTCGATCATCAGGACGTCCTGCGACCGCGTGACCGCCAGGACCAGCAACGACACCCCGAGGATCAACCATCCCGAGATCGGAGCCGGCTTGAGAACGGTCTGCTCGAGCTTGCCGCGCTGCTGCCACGCCAGCCAGGCGGCGGCCAGCATGATCATCGGGCCATGCCCTTCCTGTTCGGTCTGCCATGGCCCGTCGAACAGCTTGATGTAGGTCGGCGCAAAAGCGGCGATGAAAGCAGCGGCCATGGCGGCGATCGGAATCATCGGCCAGCTTCGCCGCTTGGTGGCGGCGGACGTCGTCGCGTCCATCGCCTGAGACCTCACCGAGTCTGCCAACATTCGGCGTCTTCCTCTCGATCAACGTTTGCGGCCGATTCGACCCGAGCGACCCGCGCGTTCAATGAGCGTTGCTTGCCCCGAAGATAACGAACAAAGTCCGGAACATTATCGAAAAATCCAGCCATATGCTCCAGTTGTTTATGTACCAGAGGTCCAGCTCCACGCGCCTCTGCATCTTGGCGAGGGTGTCGGTTTCGCCCCTCGCGCCGCAGACCTGGGCCCAGCCGGTGATGCCGGACTTGACGTGGTGCCGGAAGGCGTATTTTTCGATCGTCGTGGCGAAATAACGGTCGTGCGCGGAGGCGTGCGGCCGGGGGCCCACGATCGACATGTCGCCGTAGAGAACGTTCAGCAGTTGCGGCAATTCGTCGAGGCTCATCCTTCGGATCCAATATCCGACCCTGGTCACGCGATCGTCGTTCTTCTTCGCCTGCGGCACGACATCACCGTTCTCCAGGACCGTCATCGAGCGGAATTTGTAGATTGCGAACGGACGCCCGTTGAAGCCGTGGCGGGTCTGGCGGAAGAAGATCGGCCCGCGCGAGTCCAGCTTGATGGCGACTGCGACGGCGATCATGACCGGCGAGAACAGGACCAGCGCCGTCGCGGCGACGACGATGTCGACCAAACGCTTCAACGCCTGCTCGGACTGGGACAGGGCGGCGCGCTGAAGCTCGATGGCGACCGTGTCTCCGAGGTCGCTGTGGGTTCGCTGGAACAACTGGGCCAGCGCGCCGAACGGGACCAGGGTCACGGGCAACGGCAAGACGCGCAGACGCTTCGCGAGCGGTCGAAGATGCGTCATCCGCTCGGGATCGACGAACAACAGAACTTCCTGGATGTCGGACGACCGGCACGTGGCGATGGCGATATCGACAATTTCGTCAGACGACGGATCGCCGGCGGGAATGTGGAAATGGGTGACGATATGGTATCCGTGGCGGCCGAGGTCGTCGACAAATCGCTGGGGTATCGAATCTTCGCACGACATGCTGAGGACCGTGCGTCCCCGCAGAGCGCCGCTTTCGAGAGCGCGGGGCAGAAACGCGGTCCAGATTGAGCGATGCGCGAGCAGCGCCACGCCGCCGATCGCCCAGAACAGCAGAATGTCCCCGCGGGACAGGTCGTGACTCACGCCCCAGGTGAAGACGCCGGACGCCAGGATCAGGAAAGCCCCGCACCAGGCGCTGAGCACGCTCCTCGCTTGGTCATCGAGAACGACCAGGCGGGTCGGGCTGTAGAGCTTCTGAACGCGCATCGCCGCGACAAACAGGATGGCCACAAACACCGCCGCCGCGAGGGTGTGCGAAAACTCGCCCTCGAAACGCGCCTTGACATTGTGGTAAGCAAGCTCCGCCCCGATGGCCGAGGCGAGAATGATCGCCAAGTCGATCGAAAGCGCCACGAGCGGAATCGAACCGTAGGAGAACGGCAGCCGCCACCCTCGACTGGGCTCCAGTGAAAAGACCTGGCTGGAGCCGCGGGGCGCGGACTTGGGAGCTGTTTCGGTGTCGGTCGTCATCCACCTCGCTCGCACTGTCCTGGTCGCTCGGCCCTGAAACAGCTTCCACTGTACCCGGCCAGCATAACTTTCTAACGCAATCGGATTCGGCTATCGTGGGATGAAACTCCACGAACGCCATATCAAACAGACTGAGCTTATGCGAGACGGGGCGCAAACGAAAGCGACCTTGTCCGCCGGACCCTCGCTTATGGCCGTTTCCGGCCCCCAAGGCGGAGTTTTGACGACTTTGGAGACTCCGCGCTCTCGATATTCGGACGATCCGCCTGCCAAGTTCAAGGACGTCCCAACATTCGGGACGAGCCGGAGCCGGGCGGAACGGGCGGGCGCCTCGACCTCGATCCCCCTTTGTCGGCCCGATCGAGACGCGGATCGTGGGGCCGCGCCGAGGGCGGCGCGCCGACCGCGTCCTTCGGCGATGGGGACGACGGTCGCGGTCGTGGCGATGCTCGCTTGCGGTTCGTCCGCCGCTCAACAGGGGGGCGGGAGCGGATCCGTCGAGGAGGACCTCCGCGTCAACGCCGTCCACATCGATCGGACTCCCACCCAGAGCTGGCCGGGCTATGGAATGCATCTCGGCGACGGCCTGTTCCTTACGGCCGCGCACGTGCCTGCGGACTATTGGACCACGAAGCCGCGCGTCGCCTTCGGCGGCCAGGACTATCCGACGACGTTGGTGAAGCAGGGGTCCGCCGACGAGGTCGACCTGACCCTTCTCTCGGTCGACCCGAGCGCGCTACCGGTGCGGATGCGGATGCGACGGCTGCCGCTGTGCGACCGCAACCCGGTCGCCGGCCAGGCTGTGGTCGTCGTCACCCCAGAGGATGTCGCACCCTCGCGCGTGTTGCCGCCTTCGTCGGTGCCCGCGGACCTCAGGGCGCGCTTTCCCACTGTGATCGGGGATGTCGCGACCACGGGCAATTCCGGATCCGGGGTTCTCGATGCGAAGCGGAAATGCCTGCTTGGCGTCATCAGCCGCAAGATCTCGGTCGGACCGGCGGGCGCGAAACCCGGCGCTCCGGTCCAGTTTCGCGACATCGCCAAGTATTTCGTGCCGGCCGGAGTCATCCGCGCCTTCATTCCGCCGGGCGTTTCCTACTGAGCCTGTCGGAGCGGCGGCGCGGTCAAATTTGGTTGAACCGCCGTTGCGGACGATCATTTGATGCTATTTCCAAATTCCGCGTAGCATGCCGCCTCGATGGGGCTGGCTGACAAGGTGTCGGGAATGGCTGGTTTCAATCGAGCGGGCGTGCTGCTCGTCCTCGCGGCGCTGGCGGCCGTCGGCTACGGCGTCGTTGCGCCGGAAAGCGTGACCCGGCTGTCGCCGGCGCTGGGCGCGCTCGCCGAGCGCGGCCATGCGGCGCTATGGGGCGCGACCCCGCCGACGGCGGCGGACGCGTCGAAGACGAAACCCTCCGCCCCCTCCGGCGTCGCCCCGATCGTGGTGTCGGTCACGCTGGCCAAACGCGCGGACTTCCCGATTGTCTTGGAAAGCCTCGGCCAGGTTCAGCCCTACAACACGGTGCTCGTCCGCGCGCGGGTCGACGGCGAGATCATCAAGATCGCGTTCAACGAGGGGCAGACGGTCCGCGCCGGCGACCTTCTCGCCCAGATCGACGCGAGACCGTTCCAGGCCGCCCTGGACCAGGCGACGGCGAAGAAGGCCCAGGACGAGGCGACGCTGGCCAACGCCAGGCTCGACCTCACGCGCTATGCGACGCTCGCCAAGCAGAATTTCGCGACCCAGCAGCAGCTCGACACCCAGAACGCCCTCGTCAACCAGCTGACCGCGACGCTGGCGGCGGACGCCGCGGCGATCGACGCGGCACGAGTTCAGCTCAATTACACCGCGATCCGCGCCCCCATCAGCGGCCGCGCCGGCTTCCGCCTGATCGACGAAGGCAATCTGGTCAACGCCGGCCAGCAAACCGGCATCGTGTCGATCGCCCAGCTTCAGCCGATCACGGTCGTCTTTTCCGAGCCGCAGGAATATGTCGACCGGATCAACCAGGAGCTCAGGGACGGCGCTCCCGACGTGACCGTCCTCACCGCGGACGGCAAACCGATCGCGACCGGCAAGCTGACGATCAGCGACAACCAGGTGGACCCGGCGACCGGGACGATCCGCCTGAAGGCCGAGTTCGAGAACAAGGACAACGCGCTCTGGCCCGGGCTCGCCGTCACCACGCGCCTGCAGCTCGGCGTCATGAAGGATGTGGTCGTCGTTCCGGCCGACGCGGTCCAGCGCGGCGCCAAGGGCTTCTTCGTCTATGTCGTCGGCGACGACAATCGGGCGGCGGCGCAGCCGGTCAAGGTCGCCCGGCAGAACGCGGCCGTCGCGGTGATCGCCGACGGCCTGAAGGAGGGCGACCGCGTGGTCACGACCGGCGAATTCCTGCTGCAGCCCGGCGCGCAGGTCGCTGTCGACGGACAGAGCGGGAGCTGACGGCCCATGTTCGGCGGCATCTCCGCGCCATTCATCCACCGCCCGGTCGCGACCACCCTGATCATGGTCGCGATTTTCCTGGTCGGGATCGTGGCGTTTCCCGCGCTGCCGGTCGCCCCGCTGCCGCAGGTCGATTTTCCCACCATTTCGGTCTCGGCCTCCCTGCCCGGCGCGTCGCCCGAAACCATGGCCTCGTCGGTCGCCCAGCCGCTGGAGCGTCAGATCGCCCAGATCCCGGGCGTGTCGCAGATGACCTCGACCAGCTCGCTCGGCGCCACCGGGATCACCGT
Organism: uncultured Roseiarcus sp.; assembly: GCA_945957375.1. Classification (GTDB taxonomy): domain Bacteria; phylum Pseudomonadota; class Alphaproteobacteria; order Rhizobiales; family Beijerinckiaceae; genus Roseiarcus. The sequence goes on along the minus strand of CAMFKX010000153.1, from coordinate 3,732 downwards.
CCAGTTCGATCTCGACCGCAACATCGACGCGGCCGCAAACGACGTCCAGGCCGCGATCAACGCCGCCTCCGGTCAATTGCCCAAGAACCTGCCGAGCCCGCCGACCTATCGCAAAGTCAATCCGTCGGACACGCCGATCCTGATTCTCTCGGTCGAGTCCGAGGTTGCGCCGATCATCGACGTCGACGATGCGGCCGAGAATATCCTCGCCCAGCGCATCAGCCAGATCGCCGGCGTCTCCCTGGTGCGGGTCGGCGGCCAGCAGACGCCGGCGATCCGCATCCAGATCGATCCGGCGAAACTCGTCCAGAAGAACCTGCAACTCGAGGACGTGCGCGCCCAGATCGGCATCGCGACGGTCAACGGCCCCAAGGGGTCGCTGATCGGGAGCAAGCAGAGCTTCACCGTCTACGACAACGACCAGCTCACCAGCGCCGAGCCGTGGAACAACGTGATCATCGCCTATCGCAACGGCGCGCCGGTCTACGTCCGCGACATCGGACAGGCGGTGATGGGGCCGACCGACACCACCCAGGCGGCGTGGTCGAACGGCAAGCGCAGCGTGTTTCTGGTGGTGTTCAAGCAGCCGGGCGCGAATGTCATCAACACGGTCGAATCGATCAAGAAGACGCTGACTAGCCTCGAGGCCGCGATTCCGCCCACCGTGCACGTCAAGGTGCTGTCCGACCGCACCACCACCATCCGCGCTTCGGTCGAGGACGTCGAGCGCACCCTGCTGCTCACCGTCGCGCTGGTGGTGATGGTGATCTTCGTCTTCCTGCGCAGCTTCTGGGCGACGATCATCCCGAGCGTCACGGTTCCGCTCGCGCTGCTGGGCGCCTGCGCGCTGATGTGGGCGGCGAACTACAGCCTCGACAACCTCTCGCTCATGGCCTTCACCATCGCCGTCGGCTTCGTGGTCGACGACGCGATCGTGATGCTGGAGAACATCACCCGTCACATCGAGGAGGGCGAAAAGCCGTTCGAGGCGGCGCTGAAGGGCTCGGCGGAAATCGGCTTCACCATCATCTCCATCTCCATCTCGCTGGTTGCGGTGCTCATCCCGTTGCTGATGATGGGCGGCATCATCGGCCGCCTGTTCCGCGAGTTCTCGGTGACGATCGCCATGACGATCGCGGTCTCGGCCTTCGTGGCGCTGACGCTGACCCCGATGATGGCCTCCCGCTTCCTCAAGGCCCACGACGAGGAGCGTCACGGCTGGCTGTTCAACCGGAGCGAGGCGGCCTTTCTCGCGCTCGCGCGGGCCTACGAGCGCGGGGTCGATTTCGTCCTGCGGCATCGCCTGCCCACGCTGCTCACCTTCTTCGCGACGGTGGCGGCTACCGTCTATCTGTTCATGATCATCCCCAAGGGGTTCTTCCCGCAGCAGGACACCGGCGTCCTGTTCGGCACCACCGAGGCCGGTCAGGACATCTCGTTCCCGGCGATGTACAAGCTGCAGGAGCAGGCCGGCGCGGTGATCATGAAGGATCCGGCGGTCGACACGATCGCCATGGGCCTGGGCGTCGGCGTCGGCAATTCGGCGCAGAACAACGGCCGCATGTTCATCACGCTGAAGCCGCGCGATCAGCGCGACGCCGACGTCTTCAAGGTGATCGCCCGGCTGAGGACGCAGCTTGCCAAGATCCCTGGCCTGCGCGTGTACCTGCAGGCCGCGCAGGACGTCACCGTCGGCGCCCGCGCCGCGCGCACCCAGTTCCAGTACACGCTGCAGGACGCCAATCTCGACGAGCTCAACGCCTGGGCGCCGAAGATCCTCGACCGGCTCCGCGCCCTGCCGGAGCTGCGCGACGTCGCGACCGACCAGCAGAATTCGGGGACGACCTTGTCGATCAAGATCGATCGCGACATGGCCTCGCGCTACGGCATTCAGCCGCAGCTGATCGACGACACGCTCTACGACGCCTTCGGCCAGCGGCAGGTCACCCAGTACTTCACCCAGATCAACACCTACCAGGTGATCGAGGAAGTGCTGCCGGACATGCGCGGCGACCCAGCCACGCTCGACAAGCTCTATATCCGCTCGCCCGTCACCGGGCAGATGGTGCCGATGAGCGCCTTCGCCAAATGGACGACCGCCCCGGTGAAGCCGCTGTCGATCAGCCACCAGGGCCAGTTCCCGGCGATCACCATCAGCTTCAACCTTGCGCAGGGCGTCGCTCTCGGCGACGCGACCGACGCGATCCAGAAGGCGATGCAGGCGCTTCAGCTGCCGCGCAGCCTCACCACCACCTTCCAGGGCAACGCCCAGGCGTTCCAGGATTCGCTGACCACCGTCCCGCTGCTCATCCTCGCGGCGCTGGTCACGGTCTATCTGATCCTCGGCGTGCTCTACGAGAGCTTCATACACCCCTTGACGATTCTCTCGACCCTGCCGTCCGCAGGTCTCGGCGCGCTCGCGACGCTGATGCTGTTCGGCTACGAGTTCAGCCTGATCGCGCTGATCGGCACGATCCTGCTGATCGGCATCGTCAAGAAGAACGGCATCATGATGGTCGACTTCGCCATCGCCGCCCGGCGCGACGAGGGCCTGTCGAGCGCGGAGGCGATCCGCAAGGCCGCGCTGCTGCGCTTCCGCCCGATCATGATGACCACCATGGCCGCGCTGCTCGGCGCGGTTCCGCTGATGATCAGCCACGGCACCGGCTCCGAGCTGCGCCAGCCGCTCGGCTACACCATGTTCGGCGGCCTGCTGGTCAGCCAGGCGCTGACCCTGTTCACCACGCCGGTGATCTACCTCTATCTCGACCGGGTGTCGGAATGGTTGTCGGGCGGATCCGGTCGGAGTGAGGCCCGGCCGGAGAAGCACGCCGAAGCTGCTCCCGAGCCCGAGCCGATGCGTGAGCCGGCCTGGGCGCCGGCGAAAGCGGCGGAGTAGCGCACTTCCGCCGCGCCGCCGGAGAGCCGGCCCGGCAGGAGCCCGGGCGGCGGGCGTTTGGAAGCGGGCGCGTCATTTCAAGGGTTTGGGCGCGGGAATCGATTCGACGCACGCCGTTTGAGTTTCGTCACAAACAACCCGCAATTGTGCGGCCGCAACGTCAGCCGGCGAGATCGACACGCGGCTCGCCGGCCGGATCCTCAACCTCGACGATCCACAAGTCGGAGTCGAACCGGACCTCGCGCTGAAGGCGAGCCTCCGCCTCGGCCGGATCGATCCAGTCCTGCGCGTGCATACGGCTGAACAGCCGGTCGACGCCCCAGGGAAGATCGGTCGCCAGACTCTGCGGCGCGGGACCGAACAGCGCGGTCCGGCCGTCGAGACGGTCGACCTTGACCATGATCGCGCCCGCTTCGGCTGCGCCGCGCCGGCGCAGCACGGCCGCGACGCCTTCGCCGTTGCGCCGCCGCAGATAGGCCGCGACCCAAATGTCCGAGCGGAGACGCCCGCTCAATGGCCGGCGGTCTTCGCCGCCGCGATCAGCTGCTTGACCAGCCGCGGCGTGATCTCGGTCGAGAGCGGCAGCCCGTGGGCGCGCTCGAATTCCCGCAGCGCCTGGTCTGTCGCCGCGCCCTGCGCGCCGTCGGCTTTGACCGGGTAGCCGAGTTTGGCGAGCGCGGCCTGAGCCTCCTTGACCAGCCGGGACGGATCCGCGGCCGACGGCTCGCCGCCGCGCAGCAACTGCCCGATCGCGTCGCCCGCGTGCTCGCCGCCGACCTCGGTCGCCGCCGGACGGGCGGGGGGCGGCGGGACGGGCGCGACGGGCGGCGCCT
>CAMFKX010000152.1 GCA_945957375.1 uncultured Roseiarcus sp. | reverse complement strand
GACCAAGGAGATGTTGTTCTTCCGGACCCGGTCGTTGCCCGACGCGCTCGAGAGCATTGCTTTCGTCGGTCACAATCCGGGCGTCGGCGAGTTGGCGTCGGCCCTGGCCGGTTATGGAGCCTATCCCGAACTCCGGCGGATGGCGTTGAAATATCCGACATGCGCCGTTGCGGTGATCGACTTCGAGGTCGATGCCTGGGACGACGTGGAGCGCAAGGCCGGGCTGCTCGCCCTGTTCCTGACGCCGAGCGAGTTGGGCGCCGAGGCCGAGTGACGGCCCGCTCCCCCTGTCCAAACCGACGGACGCCGCCTACATAGGGTCGGATTTTACGCGCGGACCCCGAATTGTCTTTCTTCTCCGATCTGATGTTCGAGGCGGAGCTGATGGCCCGCTCGCTCGGCGACTATTTCTCCGGCGGAGCCTTGCGCCTCGGCGTCACCGGCCTGTCCCGCTCGGGCAAGACGGTGTTCCTGACCGCGCTCGTCGGCAATCTCCTCGCCAACGCCCGCCTGCCGGTGCTCGCGGCCTCCGCCGAAGGGCGGATCGTGCGCGCGCGGCTCGAACCGCAGCCCGACGACGCCGTGCCGCGTTTCGCCTACGAGGACCACGCCGCGAGCCTCGCCGGCGTGGACCGCGACTGGCCGCAGTCGACCCGCCGCATCGCGCAATTGCGCCTGACGATCGAATTCGAGAGCGCGACGCGCTGGAGCGGGCGAAGTTCGGTGCAGACCCTCGACCTCGTCGACTATCCCGGCGAATGGCTGCTCGACCTGCCGCTGCTCGACAAATCCTATGCGGTCTGGGCGCGCGAGACGCTCGAGGCGGCCGGAACCCCCGCCCGCGCGCCGCTCGCAGCCGCCTGGCGGGCCGCGCTCGCCGGCCTCGACCCGCACGCCGAGGCGAGCGAGGACCGCGCCCGCGCCGTGGCGGAGACCTTCACCGCCTATCTGCGCAAGGCGCGCGAGAACGTCTACGCGCTCTCGACCCTGCCGCCGGGCCGCTTTCTCATGCCGGGCGACCTCGAGGGCTCGCCGGCGCTGACCTTCGCCCCGATCCCGATCAGCGAGGACGCGGAGATCGCGCCCGGCTCGATGGCGGCGATGATGGAGCGCCGCTACGAGGCCTACAAGACCCATGTGGTGAAGCCGTTCTTCCGCGACCATTTCGCCCGGCTCGACCGGCAGATCGTGCTGGTCGACGCGTTGACCGCGCTGAACTCCGGGCCGGCGGCGTTGCGCGACCTCGAGAATGCGCTCTCCGAGGTTCTCGCGGCCTTCCGCGCCGGGCGCTCGTCCGCCTTCGCCTCGGTCTTCCGGCCGCGCATCGACCGCATCCTGTTCGCCGCGACCAAGGCCGACCACCTGCACCACACGAGCCACGACCGGCTGGAGGCGATCCTGCGCCTGCTGACCGCCAAGGCGATCGCCCGCGCCGAAGGCGTCGGGTCCGAGATCGACGTGATCGCCCTCGCCGCGATCCGCGCGACCCGCGAGGCCGAGATCCGCCAGCACGGCGAGATTCTGAATGCGATCGTCGGCACGCCGGAAAACGGCGAGACGATCGGCGGCGAGACTTTCGACGGCGTCGCCGAGGCCGCGGTCTTCCCGGGCGAACTGCCCGACGACCCGGCCTCGATCTTCGAGGGAGACGCGATCGCGCTCCCCGAGGCCGACAACGACTGGCGCTTCGTCCGCTTCCGACCGCCGCTGGTTCAGCGCGGCCAGCCCGCGCCGCAGATCCGCCTCGACCGCGCGCTGCAGTTCCTGATCGGGGACCGCCTCGCATGACCGAGCGCCCGCCCCGCCCCCGCGCCTTTCGCCTCGACGATTCCCGCATCGCGGTCGACGACGGGCCCGCGCCGGTCGCGCCGACCGCGGTGATCCAGTCGCGCAACGATCCGATTCCGGCTCTGACCCGCCCGGCGCCGATCGACGAGGCCGAACGCCAGGTCGAGGCGGCGCAGCGATCGGGACTTCTGGCGCGCGTGCGCCCGAGCCTCGCCGGATTGTTCTGGACCGGCCTCGGGGGCCTGGTCTCGCTCGCCGTCGGCCTGTGGGCGACCAACCTGATCGAGGGCCTGTTCGCCAAGGCGGAATCGCTCGGTCTGGTCGGCCTCGCCTTCGCCGCCCTGTTCGTCATGGGCCTGATCGGCCTCGCCGCCCGCGAAGTCATCGCCGTCGCGCGCCAGACCCGGATCGCCGAGATGCACGTCGCCTTGGCCAAGGCGCGCGCCGCGGACGATCGGGACGCCGCGCGGCGGCTCGTCGCCGGCCTCGTCGCCCTTTACCGCGACCGGCCGGAAACCGCGCACGCGCGCGCTCAGGTGGAGGAGGCTCGCGCGGCGATCATCGACGGGCGCGACCTGATCGACGTCGCGGAACGATCGCTGCTGCGCCCGCTCGACGAGAAGGCGCAGGCGGAAATCGCCAAGGCGGCGAAAGCCGTGTCGCTGGTCACCGCCATCAGTCCGCGCGCAATCCTCGACGTCCTGTTCGTGATCGCCCAGATCATCCGCCTGGTGCGCAAGATCGCCGAGATCTACGGCGGCCGACCCGGCTTCCTCGGCCTCATCAAGCTGGCGCGCTCGATCGGCGCCCATATCGCGATCACCGGCGGCATGGCGGTCGGCGACAGCCTGATCCAGCAACTCGTCGGACACGGCATCGCGTCGCGCATCTCGGCCAAGATGGGCGAAGGCGTGCTGAACGGCTTGCTCACCGCCCGCGTCGGCCTCTCGGCTCTCGCGGTCTGCCGCCCCGCGCCGTTCTCCGTCGCCAAGCCCCCCGGCGTGTCCGACGTCGCCCCCTTCCTGTTCAACAGCAAGGGCGACTGAGTCCCGTCTCAGCGGGCGCCCGACGGCGCCGACCGCGCGACCTGAGGCGCGCGTTTCGGCTCCGGATTGCGCCGGAGAAGCGCCACCGCCAGCAGCGCCGTCCCGCCCGCAAGCACGAACGCCGAGGGGCGAAACGCCATGTCCGGATCGAGGTTTGCGTCGAGCACTTCACGAAACGGAATATGCCGGACGAGCGCGTACCAGCCTGCCTCGGTCAGCGCGGTCAAAGGCGGTGCGAGCGCGGCGCCGGCGAGCGCCGCGGCCCAGGCCGGCGCGCCGTTCTTCAGCGCGAGGCGGAACAGCATCAGAACGAGGAAGAGCCCGATCATGATCGCCGGTTCGGTGATGTCGGCCTTGGCCTGAATCATGAAATGCAGCAGCCCGAGGACGGCGATTCCGTAGACGAGCGTATGCAGGGTTCGCCATTTTGCCCCGAGCCGCCGGATCATGGCGTCGGTCGAGGTCGCGGCGAGCGCGGCGAGTCCGAGCCAGGCGACGAAGCCGATGGTCAGGTAGAAGCGCAGGGCGATCTCGCTCGCGACGTGAACGAGATCATAATGCTGGTCGACGACGTAGAGGCAGAGGTGAGCGCTCGCGTAGGCGAAGGCCGCGACGCCGACCATGCGGCGGATCGCCACCAGCTTCGTATAGCGGGCGGAGCGCATCAACGGCGTGACGAGCAGCGACAGGAGCAGGAACCGGATCGCCCACAGTCCGGTGCGATGGATCATTTCCGTCACGACCTTGGGATCGAGCGCGCCGGTCGCGGCCAGATAGACGATCCACGCCGCGGGGAGGAAAAGTCCGGCGAAGACGATCGCCTTCAGCGGCGAGAAACGGCCGTTGCGTTCGTTCCAGGGCGTCCTGATCATGGTGAAGCGTACCCGATGACGGCTCGCGTTCAAGCCTTGTTGGCCATACGGAGCGCGGCGAAGTTTGTTTCACCCTTAGCCGCGCGCTTCTCCCATTTCATTGACGCAACGCTCCGCGCGTCCGGCGGGGCCAGCAGAATCGGGCGACGCCGGCGGCCGCGTCACCCCTTGTCGACGGACCGATCGCTCAGCTGACGCCGAGCTTGCGCTGCAGATTGCTCGACGACGTCGTGTACTGGAACACCAGCTTCTTGTCCGGATAGACATAGTGGTGCGCCCGCTGAGCCGCGAGGGCGGCCTCGTGGAAACCGCACAGAATCAGCTTCAGCTTGCCGGGATAGGTGTTGATGTCGCCGACGGCGAACACGCCCGGGGTGCTCGTCTCGAACTTCTCGGTGTCGGTCGGGACCAGGTTCTCGTGCAGATTGAGACCCCAGCCGGCGATCGGGCCAAGCTTCATGGTGAGCCCGAAGAACGGCATCAGGTCGTCGCACGGCAGATCGACGACTTCGCCGGTCTCCTTGCGCAGGACGACCGCGGACAGCTGTCCCGCCTCGCCCTTGACCGCCGTGGCCTGACCGAGCACGAAGTCCATCTCGCCGGCGGCGACCAGCGCGCGCATCGCGTTCACCGAATGGGGCGCGGCGCGGAAGGCGTCGCGCCGGTGGATGAGGGTGATGCGGCTCGCCACGGGATGGAGGTTCAGCGCCCAGTCGAGCGCCGAATCGCCGCCGCCGATGATGACCACCCGCCGGCCGCGGAAATGCTCCATCTTGCGCACGGAATAGAAGACGCTCGAATTCTCGTAGGCGTCGATGCCGACGATCGGCGGCTTCTTGGGCTGGAAAGACCCGCCGCCGGCCGCCACGATCACGACCTTGGCCTCGATGATCTTGCCGGCGTCGGTGCCGATCCGGAACAGCGGCCGCTCGGCGGTGCCGAGCGATTCCAGCGTCTCGACCATCTCGCCGAGGTGGAAGGTCGGCCCGAACGGCTGAATTTGCTTCATCAGGTTGTCGACGAGCTCCTGCCCGTTGATCACCGGATAGCCCGGAATGTCGTAGATCGGCTTTTCCGGATAGAGTTCGGCGCATTGCCCGCCCGGACGGGGCAGAATGTCGATCAGATGACACTTGATGTCGAGCAGGCCGAGTTCGAACACCGCGAACAGACCCACGGGACCGGCGCCGACGATGGCGACGTCCGTCGAAACAACCTCGCTCATCGGATCACCCCTGCTTCGCGGGCGTCGTGACCACGAGGCCGTCGAGCGCCTCGGTCACCTTGATCTGACAGGCGAGGCGCGAGTTCGGCCTCACCTCGAAGGCGAAGTCGAGCATGTCCTCCTCCATCTGCGAGGGCTTGCCGACCTTTTCGGTCCATTCGTCCGCGACATAGACGTGGCAGGTCGCACAGGCGCAGGCGCCGCCGCATTCGGCCTCGATCCCCGGGACGGCGTTGCGCAACGCCGGCTCCATCACGGACGCGCCGCGCAGGGCGTCGACCGCCCGCGGCTCGCCGGGCGCGGCAAAGAAGGTGATTTTAGTCATCAGACCGAACAAGTCCCCGTACTTGCGTCAACGCGGGCGACGGTCTCGCCGTCCGTCCCGCGGCCCCTTCATAGAGCAAGCGCGATGCGGCCGAAAGGGCGGACCTCTGCGTCGTCCGGACGACTCGCCAGGCGCGCCGCGGATCGCCGATTGCGACGGAGTCGGATCGCCGGCCGGGCGCGAAAGCGGTCGTCCGCGCCCCTCCCAAACGCCGGAGACAGTTGAAAAAGCATGGTAAAAGAACCGTTAACGAAGATTGCAGGAAGGTCGACGAGCGCGGTTTTCTTATCAGGGTCCGGGCGCTAGACTGGAAAGTGGTTAATGCGTGCGTTTCCGCCGGCTCGGTTCGAGCCGCGGAAGGAGTTGGCGCGTGGGCTGGCCGGTTTCGGCCAGCGCCGATGGAGCGAGGCGTTCACGATGGCAAAACAGAACCCGGCGACGGATCCGGTTTCGGCGGCGATGTCAGCGATTGAGAGCGCGCTGAATCTGACCGACGAGGAGTCCGCAGATCCCGCCGCGCAGAACGCCGCCCAGCCGACGACGCCCGAGCCCGCCAAGTCGAAGGCGCCGGCGCCGATTCTCAACAAGCCGAACACGTCCGCTTCGGAGCCGGCGCCCCTGGTTCGGCCCCTGCCCTCGCAGCCTTCTGAGTCCGACGCCCGTCCGGCGATGCCCGCGGCCGCCCCCGCCAATGACGATCGCGCGAGCGTCGGCGCGATTCTCCAAGCCCTGAACGCGCCGCGGCCGAGCCGCACGCCGTTCATCCTCGCCACCCTCGCGTCGCTCGTCTGGATCGCCGGGTGCGGGCTGTTCGCCTATCAGCACATCTGGCCGGAAGCGCAGTCCCAGACCGCCGCGGAAGCGCTCATGCGTCCGCAAATTCCGCTCATTCTGCTGGCGGCGCTCGGTCCGATCCTGTTCGTCTTCGCCTTCGCGGCGCTGGCGCGGCGCATGCGCGAGCTGCGCCAGTCCGCCCGCGCCATTTCCGAAGTCGCGGTCCGCCTCGCCGAGCCCGAGGCGATCGCCGGCGATCACGTCACGACTCTGTCGCAGGCGATCCGGCGCGAACTGACGTCGATGGGCGACGGCGTCGAGCGGGCGCTCGCCCGCGCCGCCGAGCTCGAGACGCGCGTGAAGGCGGAGGTCTCGACGCTTGAGCGCTCCTATTCCGACAACGAACGCAAGATTCGCTCGCTGATCGCCGAGATGGCCGATCAACGCGAGGCGATCGTGGCGAGCGGCGCCCGCGTGCGCGACGCCATCACCAACGCCCACGGCGGCATCTCCGGGGAACTCGACGCCGCCGGGCAGCGCCTGAGCGAACGCCTGAACGAAGCCGGCCAGAGACTGTCGTCCGCGCTGGGGTCGACCTCCGCCGAAATCACCATCTCGATGGACCGCACCGGCTCGGCGGCGGTCGAACGCATCGCGGCGGAAGGCGCGCAAATCGCCGTGACGATCGCCGGCGTCGGCGACACCCTCGCGTCCCGCCTCGCCGAGACCGGCCGCCGGACCGCGGACGACCTCGTCGCCCGGGTCGGCGAGATCGACGGCCAGATCAAGTCGGCCGGCGTGTCGCTGCTCGCCGGGGTTGACCAGCGCGCCAACGATCTGGTCGCCCGGATCAACGCCTCCCAGACCACGATCGTCGACGCGATCGGCGCGCACGGCGCCGGCGTGACGGCGCAATTGACCCAGGCCGCCGACGACGTGGTCGGCAAGGTCGGAGCCACAGGCGCGGATGTCGCGGCCGCCATCGCCAGCAGCGCCGAACGCGCGGCCCAGCGCTTCTTCGACGCCTCGGCCAAGTTGAGCGGCGAGGCCGACGCGCACGCCGGCGACATCGTCAACCGCATCACCGCGACGAGCGCGGAGGCGGTCCAGGCCCTGCTCAGCCAGGGCGAAACGGTCGCCGCGGAATTCGCGGCGGCGACGGCGGCGATGTCGAACGATTTCGGCGCGCGCGCCGAGGATGTCGTCGACCGGGTCACGACGAGCGCATCGCGCGCGATCGACGCCGTCAAGGAGCGCCAGGACGACCTCGCCGCCCAGGTCGCCGAATCCTCGTCGGCGCTCTCCAGCGCGTTCGCGGCCCACGGCGACGAGATCGTCGACCTGGTCACGACCAGCGCTTCGCGCGCGATCGAGGCGGTCAAGGAACGGCAGGACGACCTCGCCGCCCAGGTCGCCGAATCCACGTCGGCGCTCTCCAGCGCGTTCGCGGCCCACGGCGACGACATCGTCGATCGCGTCACGACCAGCGCCTCGCGGGCGATCGACGCCGTCAGGGAGCGGCAGGACGACCTCGCCGCCCAGATGGCCGACTCCACGTCGGCGCTCTCCAGCGCGTTCGCGGCCCACGGCGACGACATCGTCGATCGCGTCACGACCAGCGCTTCGCGGGCGATCGAGGCCGTCAAGGAGCGGCAGGACGACCTCGCAGCCCAGGTGGCCCGATCGTCGTCGGCGCTTTCCGGCGTGTTCGCGGCCCACGGCGACGAGATTGTCGACCGGGTCACGACCAGCGCCTCGCGCGCGATCGAGGCGGTCAGGGAGCGGCAGGACGAGCTCGCAGCCCAGGTGGCCGAATCCTCGTCGACGCTCTCCAGCGTGTTCGCCGCCCACGGCGACGCGATCGTCGGCCGGGTCACGACCAGCGCTTCGCGGGCGATCGAAGCCGTCAGGGAGCGGCAGGACGAGCTCGCCTCCCAGGTGACCGAATCGTCGTTGGCGCTTTCCAGCATCTTCGCGGCGCGTGGCGAGGAGATCGTCGACCGCGTCACGACGAGCGCTTCGCGCGCGATCGAGGCTGTCCAGGATCGGCAGGTCGAGCTCGCCGCCCAGATGGTCGAATCGTCGCTCGCGCTCTCGAGCGCGTTCAGCGCGCATGGCGACGAGGTCGTCGGCCGGGTCGCCACAAGCACCACGCAGGCGATCGAGACCGTCAAGGAACGGCAGCTCGAGCTCGCCGCGCAACTGGTCGAATCGTCCCGCGCGCTCTCGGGCGCGTTCCGGTCGCACGGCGACGAGATCGTCGACCGCGTGTTCGCCAGCCAGAATCAGGTTCTCGACGCCTTTCGCTCGCATGGCGATGCGGTCACTTCCCGCCTCGCCGACGCCGCCGACCAGACCATCGTCGGCGTCGCCGGGCACGCCGACGCGGTCGTCGGACGCATCCGGGAAAGCAACTCGGTGCTGCTCGACTCGATGCGGTCGCGCGGAGACGAGGTGGCGGCCCAGCTTGCCGAGACGACGTCGCGCCTGCGCGACGCGTTCGAAGGGCACACGGATGGACTCGTGTCGAGGCTCACCTTCAAGAGCTCCGAGGCGGCCGATGCGGTTCGCACGCAGGGCGATCTCGTCGCCGCCGCGCTCGTCGAAGCGAGCGAGGCCGTCACCCACAATTTCGCGTCGCGCGCCCAGTCGCTCGTCTCGCGCGTCGACGACACCCACGCGCGCCTGTCCGAGACCGTCGGCCTGCGCGGCGACGAGCTGGTCGGCAGACTGAGTTCGGTGGCGCGTCTGCTCCACGAAACCCTGGTCGAACGCGGCGAAGCCCTCGGCGAGCGGCTGGACGGATCGAGCGAGCGGTTTTCCGCCCTTCTGCGCGATCGGGCGGAAGGCGCAGCCGAGTTGCTCGACGAGGCGGCGATGCGCTGGACGGAACGCTTCGACTCCCGCGAGGCCGCGCTGCGCAGCGCCGTCGACCGCCAGACGACTGCGGTCGAAGAGGTGATCGACGGGTCGACCCAGCGGATCTCCGGCGCCCTCTCGATCCAGAGCGCCGCGGCCCAGGCTCAGCTCGAGGCCGCCGCGGCGGCCTCCCTCGCGCGCTTTGCTTCCGAATCCTCGCAGATCGCCCAGCGCTTCGAGGCGCTGGCGAGCCAGGCCGCCTCGACGGTCACGTTCGGCGCCGGCGGCGTGCAGGAGGCGTTGAGCGCGCAGGTGGCTTCGTTCGACTCCATCGTGCGCGAGCACGGCGGGCAGCTCGTCACGGCCTTGTCCGCCCAGACCGGCCGCATGCGCGACTACCTCGAGGCGCTCGACAACCTCGTCGGCGACAACGGACACAGCGTCGTCGACCGGATCGCCGCTCACGCCAACGAACTCAATACCCAGATCACGGGTCAGATCCGGTCGATCGAAGCGGTGATGCAGGCGCGCCAGGGCGACCTCGACGCGCAGTTCAGCGCCCATATCGAGGACCTCTCCGAGAAGTCCGCGCAGCGGCTCGGGCAATTCGAGACCGTGTCGAGCGCGCATTTCACGTCGATCGAGACGGCGCTCGATTCGCACGCCCGCCGCCTCGAATCGTCGCTCGGCGACGGCCTTTCGCGGTTCGAATACGCCATCGACGGGCGCGGCCGCGAGCTGGTCACCCAGGTCAGCGACCGCTCGTCCGCGCTGGAGAGCGCGCTCGAGGCGAAACTCGGCGCCATCGAGAACACGCTCGTCACCCGCGGCGGCGCGATCGAAGCTCAGCTCGAGCGGAGCAACGAGGCGGCGGCGACGCTGTTCGAAACCCGCCTCGCGGCGCTCGACGAACGCGCCTCCAACAAGCTGCGCGAAGTCGCCGGTTCGATCGAGTCGCTGTTCGGCCGGATCGACGACGGCCTCGACCAGCGCGGCCGGTCGGTGTCGGAGACGCTGGCCCGCAACACGCTCGAAAACGCCCGCGCGCTCGCCGAAGGCGGCCGCGAGCTGGTGCAGGGACTGGACGCCAAGTCCGCCGAGATCGGCGAGACGCTGGAGAAGCGCGTCGCCGAACTCACCGAAACCCTGTCGGGCGCCGCCACGCGCATCAACGTCACGCTCACCGGCCGGGTCGAAGACGTGTCCCGCTCGCTCGGCGCCAGCGTGGAGATGTTCAAGGATCAGGTGGTCGCGCCGTTGCAGGACGTCGGCCTGCGCTTCGACGCCAACCGCGCCGATCTCGAGCGGCGCGTCGGCGACCACGCCGAGAAGGTCGCCGCGCTGTTCGAGACGCACCGCAACGACCTCGGCGCGGCGCTCGACGGCCACCAGGTTTCGATCGACGGCGCGATCGACCGGCACCGGATGTCGCTCGCCGAAGCGACGCGGCGCAGCGCCGAGGCGTTCGATTCGCGGCTCGCCCAGCTCGCCGAAGCGGCGGACCGGAGCGCTCAGGTGATCGACACGAGGCTTTCCGACCTCTCGGAAGCGGCCGAGCGCAGCGCCGTCGTGATCGACGATCGCCTCTCCGGCCGCATCGAGGCGATGAGCGGCGCATTGGCGCGAACCGCCGCGGAGGCCGAAGCCAGCTTCGCCGCGCGCGGCGACGAACTCGCGGCCTCGATCGGATCGCGGGTCGACGACCTTCAGCGCATCCTCGACAACAAGGGCGGCGAACTGTCGGCTTCGATCGGATCGCGGGTCTACGACCTCCAGCGCGTGCTCGACGACAAGGGCGGCGAGCTGGCGGCCTCGATCGGATCGCGGGTCTACGACCTTCAGCGCGTTCTCGAAGACAAGGGCGGCGAGTTCGCGGCCTCGATCGGACTCAGGACCGAAGACCTTCAGCGCGTGCTCGACGCCAAGGGCGGCGAACTGTCGGCCTTGATCGGGTTGCGGGTCGAGGACCTGCAGCGCGTCCTCGACGCCAAGGGCGGCGAGCTGGCGGCCTCGATCGGCCTGCGGACCGAGGACCTGCAGCGCGTCCTCGACGCCAGGGGCGGCGATCTGGTCGCCGCGCTGGGTTCGAAGGGCGACGACGTCGCCGGTCAGATCGCGAGCGCGGGAGCGCGCGCCATGGCGACCTTCGACCGCATCGCCGCCTCGCTCGACGAGCGGGGCCAGGACGTTTCCGGCCATATCGCCGAAGCCGGCGCGCGGGCGGCGCAGGAGTTCGAGAAGATCTCCGGCGTCGTCGGCGAACAGGGGCAAAATCTGTCGAAGCGGATCGCCGACGCGGGCGAGGCCGCGATGGATGCGCTCGGCCGCCTTTCGGCCGAGTTCGGCGACCGGGGCGAGGCGGTGACCGGGCGGATCGCCGAGGTCGGCGATCGAGCGACGCGCGCGCTCGACCAGCAGATGGCGAGCCTCACCGATCTTCTGACCCAGCGGACGGACGACCTGATCGCGGCGGTCAACGGCGCCGCGGCCGATCCGGTGCGGGCGCTCGGCGCCCTCGCCGGGCAGGTCCGCGCCGAAGTCGCGACCTCAAGCGAAGCCCTGCGCAGCGTCGCCGAAGAGGCCTCGCAGCGGTCGCAGGAAGCCATCGAAGGCCTGTTGCAGCGGATGACCGAGCAGGTGGAAGCCTCCAGCGCCGCGATGCGCGAAGCGGTCGTGTCGACCTCCGACCGGTCGCTTGGCGCCCTCGCCGGAGCCGGCGACCGGCTGCGCAGCGAGCTGACGCTGGTGATCGACAATCTCGGCCAGACGAGCACGGCGATCGACCGGACGGTTACCGAGGCCGGCGAACGCCTCACCGCGGTTCAGGGCGGGCTCGCCTCGCGGGTCGAGGAGTTCCAGCGGGCGCTGGGCGGCATCGCCTCGCAGGTGACGTCGCTCGGACGCCTGAGCGCGACCACGCAGGCCGACGCCAGCGCGCTCGCGCGCCAGCTCGCCGAGCAGGCGGAGAACCTGTCCCAGACGGCTCAGGAACTCGCCGCCCAGCAACAGGCGATCGACGCCGCCATCGAGCACCGGGAGAGCGGACTGGAGAGCCTTCTCGGCCGGCTTTCCGAGCGCAGCGCGGCGTTCGATTCGGTCCTGGAGCGGTTCGCATCGACCGTGGAGGACAGCTTCGGCCGGGCTCAGGCGCGCGCGCAGGAGATCGGGGCGACGCTCGCCTCGGCGACGCGCGGCGCGGCGGTGGCGGCGGCGGGCCAGTTCGAATCCATTCGCGACACCGCCGCCAAGGAACGGGAGAAGACCGCGCAGAGCCTGCAGGCGGCGATCGACCAGACCAACACCCACCTCTCGACCACGCTCGATCAGGCGGCGGAACGCTTCCGCCAATCGGTGTCGGACGTGAAGGAGATGGCGAGTCAGGTGCAGCGCGAGCTGGAATCCACCCGTCAGGAGCTCAAGCGCGGCGTGCTCGAGCTTCCGCAGGAGACGAGCGCGACGGCCGACGCCATGCGCCGCGTCGTGTCGGACCAGATTCGCGCGCTGAAGGAGCTCGCCGCCCTGGTTTCGGAATCGGGCGCGGAATTCGACGTGGCGGAGCCGGTCGTCCAGGCGGCGCCTGCGATCGCCGCCGCCGGCGCCGGCGGACAGCGTTACGCCCAGCCGGCGATGCGCGCCGAACCGTCGCGCAGGATCGAGACCGCCCCTGCGC
>CAMFKX010000151.1 GCA_945957375.1 uncultured Roseiarcus sp. | reverse complement strand
CCGCGCCGGAACAGGGCCACGAAGGCGTCGGCGGCGAGAAAGGCGAAGATCGAGGTCAGCGCCGTCGCCGATCGCGACGCGCCCGCGGCGACGATGCACGTCAATATCGTCGCCGCGCACGCCCACCGCGTTCGCGGCTCCGCTCGCATCCCGTGCAGGCTCGCGAGGACGCCGACGGCCGTCACCTGTCCCAGCACGTTCTTGTGGCTGAAAACGCCGCGCAACGTTCCGTCCAGCATCAGCGCCTCGGCCGGCGGGACGAGCAGAAGGCCGAGCGACGCGACCGCGAGGAACAGGATCACCCGTCTCAGCATGCGCATGTAGGAATCGGCGTCGAGCGCGTTGGCGATCCCGATCAGCGCGACGACAAAGAAGAGGAAGACGAAGCAGCGGCGCAGCGTCGTCTCGGGGTCGACGGACCATTGCACGGACAGGAACAGGTAGCCCGAGAGCGCGATCAGCAGCCGGCCGCCGGCGCCAATCCCGCCAGTCCGGCGATATCCGGTGCGGAACAGGTAGAGACTGAGGGCAATCAACAGGACGTTGGTCGCCTGGGTGACCGTGTCGCCGCCGGTCCGGCCCGTCCACTCGCCATAGCGCATCCGGTCGACGACGTTGATCGCCCCTGTGCCGGCGCAGACGAAGGCCGCGGCGGCCAGCAGGCTCAAGCGCGACGGCGTCGCGGCGATCGGATAGGCGGGCGGCGCAGGCATGCCGCCATCTATCCTGACAAGGCCGCCGCCCGTCACGACGCAAAAGAGGTACGCCTCCGGACAGGCGCGAGCGGCTTCAGGGCCCAACGAAGCGGCGGCGGGACGTTCCCGCCGCCGATCGTGTCCGATCAGGCCGCGTGGGCCGAGTGGCCGGCCGCGAGCAGCGACGGAACCGCCGGCGCGGCGCCAATCCCGTAGTCGGCCGGGGCCGCGAGGCTCGCGCCGTCGATCGAGGACAGGACCGCGCCCAACGCGACCGCGTGGGCGAGGTTGAGGCTCGAGGTGGACCCTGACGTGACCGTCGTCCCCCAGGCCTTCGACAGGGCGCTCGTTCCGGCCGAGGTGGTGTCCGTGGCGGCGTAGCCATAGGCGCCAGGCTGCAGGGACGGGGTCGAGAACGCCCAGGTGCCGGATGCGCCGGCCCGGGTCGTTCCCACCTTGGATCCCGCGGTGCTGAACATCGTGAGCGCGGAATTCGGGGCCGCCCGCCCGGTCAGGGTGATCGAGTGGTTCGCATTGACCCAGCCCTTGGTGATCACCGGCGGCGCGACCAAGGTCGAGCCGGAGGTGGACCCCGACGTCGGGCCCGAAGTCGAACCCGAGGTCGAGCCGCCGCTCGGCGCGGTGAAGGTGTTGTTCGATTGGGTGACGTTGCTGGAGTTGTACAGGAAGATCTCCGCGTTTGCGGCCGACTGGACGTTGTTGACGTCGTTAAAGTACATGTTATTTCCGGTAATATTGACGTTGTTCGACTGGTTCAGCTCCAGACCCGAGCTGCCGTTGCCGTAGACGGTGTTGTTGGCGACGGTGAAGCCGCCGGTGTAGCCGGGGTTGGTGTCGAGGATGATGCCTTCGCCGTCGGTGATGACGCTGAGGCCGTGGGCGGGAACGAGCTGGGCGTTGTTGTAGACGACGTTGCCGCTGATGCTGGAGTGGGGGCCGGCGTTCGAGTCCGAATTGGCGCAGGTCGAGACCGAAATGCCGCTGCAGCCGTAGGCCGACCAGTTGCCGTTGTTGTGCACGGTGTTGTTCAGGATCTGGACGTAGTCGGCGCCTTCGGTGCCGATGCCGTTGCCGGGGACGTTGTAGACCGTGTTGTTGGCGATGGTGATGTGGTTGGGGTTGGCGACGCTGCTGCTCGGATTGATGAAGATGCCGTTGCCGTCCAACGCCGCGTTCGACGTGCTGTAGCCGGCCTTCGCTGAAGTGAGATTGTAGTTCGCCGCGTCGCCGACGACGGTGAAACCCTTGACGTTGATGTAGGACGCCTCGATCATGATCGCCTCCCACTGGCCCGAGCCGTCGACCACCGGCGTCTGACCTGCGGCGGCTTCGAAGGTGATCGGCGCTCCGGCCGCGCCGCTCCGGGTGATGACCACGGGAGAGTAGGTTCCATTCATCACTTCGACCGAATCGCCGGGCCGGGCGAGATTGGCGGCGGTCTGAAGGCTGGCCAGAGGAGCGGTCTGCGACGTGCCGGCGTAGCTGTTGTTGCCGGTCTGCGAACTCACGTAATAGGTGGTCATAAGCTTTGATCCAGGTTTGGCCCAGCGCATGGATTGTTTCGATCGCAGTTCGCCTCTCAATCCGGTCATTGGGCGCAAGACTGCCCGCTCACCGCACTTGCGTGCGTTGATGTGATGTTCGGGACTCTGTATTGAGAAGTCGTAAGAATACGATGCTTGCATCAAGCATGCGTAATTCATTGTATACTGTGACGAATCATCCTTTTAAGCGAGGCGTGTTGCATACTCTCTAGTGGCTGCACGGCGCGAACACAGTGCACCGGGTCAGCGTGGCGGATTCGGGATCGCATGCGGACGCGGTGATGGTCAATGTAGGCTTCGCCCCGTGCGACAATATGACCAGAGCGATGTGACGTTGTTACCATCCGTGTCAACAATTAGAGGACTTTTGTCAACCTAGTATTATTAATACTTTAATTGAGCATATATCATGACGATATCGGACAGATAGGCCGTCCAGTACATCGGTATACAATGATGAAACTGTCGTCATGGAGGAAATGGTCAAGGTAAAGCTACGTCGCGCGCGCCGCCCTCGCGTACAGAAGGCAAACGGCTGCGCCGGCCGCGGCCAACGCCGCGGTCGCGCTTCGACGTCAAGACTTCCGAAGATCTGTGCGGGATCGAGTCGCGCAGGCGCCGCGGCAGCGTCCTCGATCCGCGCCTGCGGCTTGGCGAGGACGCCTGGCGTCAGGACGCCTTGTACGGATGGGCCGTCGGGTCCGCGGACAGGAGCGACGGGTCGCTCGCCGAGACGCCGGTCGCCCCATAGGGGGTCCCGAAGGTCGACGGGCTCGCGCCGCTGATCGCCGACAGGACATCGGCGAGCGCGCTGGCGGCGGCGGCGTCATCGAGCGCCATTTGCAGGGAGGCGGCCGTGGTCGTCGTCGTGGCCAGCGTCACGCCGAACGGCGCCGACCGCACGCTCGTCCCCGCGGAGGTCGTCTCGCTGGCGGTGAAGGCGTGGGCGCCCGGCGCGAGCCGGGACGTCGTCGCGGCCCAGGTGCCCGAATGCCCCGCCGTCGCGGTCGCGGCGACGCGTCCGCCGTCGTCCCACACCATGATGAGCGCGCCCGCGTCGGCGCGCCCGGTCAGGGTGACGGAATGGTCGGCGTTCTTGATGATCTTGGTGATCTGGGGCCCGGGCGGCCTTTCGCCTGTGATCGGTGTCGCCGTGACGCCTCCGGTGGTCGGCTTGACGAAGACGTTCGCCGCGACGTGGTTGTTCTCGGACTGGTTGACGAAGATCTGCCCTTCGTTGGCCGGACGCAGCTTTTGCGTGTTGTTGCCGTACACGGTGTTGCTGACGATCTTCACGTTGGGCGACAGGTAGGACTCGATGCCGGCGTTGCCGTTGCCGAACACCGTGTTGTGCTCGACGACGATCTCGCCGGTGTAGCCGAGGTTGGTGTCGAGGATGATCCCTTCGCCCTCGAGGAGGTCCCCGGCGCCCGCCGTCGGAACCCGCTGGGCGTTGCCGTAAACCACGTTGCCCTTGATGACGTCGTGCGGACCGGGTTTGTCGTCCGCATTGACCGAAGTCGAGATCGAGATGCCGCTGCAGCCGAACGCCGACCAATTGGCGTTGTGATGCACGACATTGTACAGGACGCTGACATAGTCTGCGCCCTCGGTGCCGATGCCGTTGCCCGGCTCGTTGTACACCGTGTTGCCGATGATGGTGATGTGACTCGGCCGGGGATCGCGCTCGCCCGGGTTGATGAAGATGCCGTTCCCGTTCAATTCCGCGCTGGTGGTTCCGTATTCCGCCGCCGCCGCGGCCGGCCCGAAATGCGCTGCGTCGCCGACGACGGTGAAGCCTCTGACGGTGATGTAGGACGCCTCGATGATGATGCCTTCCCAGCCGCCGGAGCTGTCGATCACCGGCTTCTCCCCGGGGGCGGCGGCGAAGGTGATCGGCGCGTTCGCCGTGCCGCTGGTGTCGATGTCCAGCGCGGCGCCGTAGACCGGGGCGGTATAGGTTCCGCTCATGACCAGGACCGTGTCGCCAGGCCGGACGCGATCCGCGGCGGCCTGGAGAGTCGCCAGCGGCGCGCCCTTGGAGGTGCCGGCGGCGCCGTCGTCACCGGCCCCGGCGCTGACGTAATAAGTGGTCATCGCTCATCTCCCTTGCGGGCGCGAGAGTCCGGCGCGGGTCGGCCGCCGCCCCGGAGATCAACAGGCCGGGTGACGATTCGGACGCGACGGGTCGGAGAACGCGTGTCCGCCGCGCCTGACACAGAGAAACGGCGTTGCAGCCGACGGGGCAAGCCCGTCGAGGACGTAAGCCCGGCGCCCGCGGACTAGTTCCTGGCGCCGCGCGGGCCCCCGAACGACGCCGATGCGGACGAGGGCGGGCGCCGATCTGCGCGGAAAGCCGCCTCTCCCGTCCCCGCGCACACCTTGCCTCCGGCCGGACCGCCTCCCCCGAAAGGCGTGGCCGCCGGCGCCCGCTACCTCGAAAAGTCAGCTTTGCCGCCGCCGCCGGGCCGGTCACCTTTGCGTGATCGCTCGGGTTCGGGCGCGGGGTTCGAACGACGGCGAGGGGGACGCGATGACGGCGCAGACCGACGACGTTTCGCCGCCGACCCGAGTGGGGTCGTCAAGCCCCCGAACCGGTCGCGGCTCGTGAAGCAGGTTCTTCTCCTGTGTCCCGGAGGCCTCGAGCACGGCGGCGGCGTCGG
The DNA here is from genome assembly GCA_945957375.1 of uncultured Roseiarcus sp. GTDB lineage: Bacteria > Pseudomonadota > Alphaproteobacteria > Rhizobiales > Beijerinckiaceae > Roseiarcus. The sequence continues at coordinate 7,643 of CAMFKX010000151.1, read as the reverse complement.
GCGGCAGATGGGCTATTTCCTGTCCGCCCTGCCGCAATCGCCGGACACGCCGACCTACGCCGTCGTGGATACCCGCGGCCCCTGGTTCCTCGGCGCGGACCGCGCGCGAATAGCCGCCTCGGCGCTCCGCCTGCTCGGCGCGGGCGGCAGGGTCGCGCGCGCCGGGCTTTTCCAGCGTCCGACGCTGCTACACGTCAACCTGACCGGCCGCGGCAGCACGGTGCGCAAGCTCATGCTGACGACGCTCGCCCGCGCCGTCGGCCTGCCGTACCTGCTTCACGTCCACGACGGCGCATACGCCGCGGATTTCCGCGCCCGCGCCGCGGCTTCCCGGCGTCTGGTGCGGACCATGTTCCTCGGGGCGGAGCAGATCGTCGTGCTCGGGCGCGAGGCCGAGCGGAGCCTGCGCGCCGCGCTCGCGCTCCCTCCCTCCGCTCCGGTGATGATCCTGCCGAACGCCGCGCCCGACCCCGGCCCTCCGCGGGAGAGGGCGGCGGGCGCGCCGGTCCGGCTGGCGTTTCTCGGCCATCTCAGCGCCCGCAAGGGCGTCCCCGAATTGCTCGAGGCGCTGGCGACGCCTGCGCTCGCCGCCCTGCCGTGGCGCGCGACGCTGGCGGGGGGCGGCCCGGTCGAGGATTTTCGCGCCCGCGCCGAGGCCCTCGGGATCGGCGACCGCGTAACCTTCACCGGCTGGATCGACCAGGCCGCGGCCGCCGCCCTCTACGCCGAGGCGGACGTCCTCGTCCTGCCGTCGCATGCCGAGGGCCTGGCGTTGTCGGTGCTGGAAGGGCTCGCGCACGGGCTGGCGATCGTCGCCACCCCGGTCGGCGCCCATGCCGAGACGATCGAGGCGGAGGCGTCGGGCCTCCTCGTCCCGCCCGGCGACGTCGCCGCGCTGACTGCAGCGCTCGTCCGCGTCATCGGCGATTCGGCGCTGCGCGAGCGCCTCGGCGCGGGCGCCCGCCGGCGCTTCCTCGAGGGTTTCGAGGCGCGCGTTTACGCGGCGCGTCTGTTGCGGCTGCACGCGGCGTGTTTCGCCCGTCCCGTCGCCGCCGGAATGGAGACAAAGCCCCAGTCGAGGCAGCCTCCGGCTGGATGGACGGGCGAAGGCCAACGGGGCGGGCGGGAGCGCGGTCGATGAAGCTCCTGATCTCGTCCTACGCCTGCGCACCCAACCGGGGCTCCGAACACGCGATCGGCTGGACCTGGATCACCCATGCGCATCGTCTCGGCCACCGTGTTTGGGCGCTGGTCGCGCCGAACAATCGCGACGCCGTGATGCGGGCTCTTGATGCGGACCCGTCGCTTGCGGGCGTCGTCTGGCTGTTTCCCGAGGTCCCGGGCTGGCCGCTACGGCAGGGGGTCGAGCCGAGGTTCGAGCGCACCTACAACGCCCTGTGGCAAGTCCGGGCCGCCCGCGCCGCGGCGCGCCTGCATGAAGAAGTCGGTTTCGACGCCCTGCATCACCTGACCTGGGGCGGGATCCGCGCGCCGACGTTCCTCGGCTCGATCAAGGCCCCGCTGGTCCTCGGCCCGCTCGGCGGCGGCGAAACCTCGCCGCGCGCGCTGCGCGACGACTTTCCTCTCCGAGGGAGGCTCTGGGAAGCGGCGCGAGACGTCTCCAACCGCACCATCGCGTTCAATCCGCTGGTTAGCGGCGGCCTTAAACGCGCCGCCGCGATCTTCACCAAGACGCCCGACACCACTCGAACCCTGCCGCGCTCGATGCGCGCAAAGTGCATCGATTTCATCGAGGTCGGGATCGACGGCGAGAGGCCGCCGCCGGTCCAAAGGCCGCCGGGGCCGCCGCGACTCCTGTTCGTCGGCCGGTTCATCTACCTGAAGGGCCTGACGATTGCGCTGCGGGCGCTGGCGGAAGTGCGGCGCGAGGCGCCGGAGGCGCGGCTAACCCTCGTCGGACGCGGAAGCGAGGAGCGCAGGCTTCGCGCGATCGCGGCGCGACTCGGGATCGACCAGGCGGTCGAGTTCGTTCCCTGGCTGCCGCAGGAGAAGGTGTTCGAGCTTTATCGAAGCCACGACGTGCTCGTCTTCCCGAGCCTGCACGATTCGAGCGGAAACGCCGTGCTCGAGGCTCTGTCCTTCGGGCTGCCGATCGTCTGCCTCGACCTCGGCGGGCCGCCGCTGATCGTGGGTTCCGACGCCGGCGTCATCGTTTCGACCGAGGGCCGCGACACGGCGCAGGTGGCGAGCGCCATGGCCGACGCCATCCTGCGGCTTCTGCGCGCTCCGGAGCGGCGCGAGCGCCTGTCCGCGGCCGCGTTCCGCCGCGCCGCCCAGTTCGCCGCCGCCCAACGCGTCGCAAAATTCTATGGGATCGTCGAGGACATCGTCCAAGCCGGATCGGCGCGGTCGGCGGCGTGACGAAGCGAAGCGCCATGAAGTCCTTTCCGGCCGGCCGCAGCGATCCAGCGCGATGGTTTGGCTGACATCGTCACCAATACTACGCCGTAGGACGTAAGCAACGACTGCTTTCGATCAGTAGCTATATCATAATGACTTGATTACTCTATGTTTGCACACGCTATCCAATATGGATAGGGGGGATTTCTGCAGGATGATAACGAAAGTTACCAAGGAAGACCTGTCCGCATGCGCGCGTTTCGCGGCGGTTGCAGCTCGGCATGGCGAGAGGACTGCGCTGGTTTGTGAGGGAAGGCGGCTGACCTACGCGGACCTGGACGCGGCTTCGTCGCTCATCGCGACACAACTCCGCCGGGCGGGCGTTCGGCGTGGCGACGTCGTCGGCCTCATCGCGCGCCGCTCGATCGAAGCTGCGGCCGCGATCCTCGGAATCCTGAAGGCCGGCGGCGCCTATCTGCCGCTCGACACGTCCTATCCGCCGGATCTGCTCGGACGCATCTGCCGCGACGGCGACCCACGCCTGGTCCTGATCGACGAGGCCATGTCCGGCGAGGTCGACGCGGCGCGCTTCTGGAGCGGCGCCGTCCGCCGCATCCGCCTTCCCGACGGCCTGCTCGACGCCGGGAGCGGGGAGGCGTTGGACGCCTTCGACGAGGGCGAGCGTCCCGCCGGTCCCGACGATCTCGCCTATGTCATGTACACGTCGGGATCGACCGGGATCCCCAAGGGGGTGATGGTTCCGCACCGCGGAATCGTCCGGCTGGTGTCGGACTGCAACTACGCCCGCCTCGGGCCGGACGAGACGATCCTTCACCTTGCGCCGCTGACGTTCGACGCCTCGACCTTCGAGCTGTGGGGCGCGCTGCTCAACGGCGGGCGCCTCGCGATCCTTTCCCATCCGCAGCCGTCGCTCGACCAGATCGCCGAGGCGATCCGGGTTCACGGCGCCACCACGCTCTGGCTGACCGCCGGACTGTTCCACCTGATGGTGGAGAGCCGGCTCGAAGGGCTCCGGCCGTTGCGCCAGTTGCTCACCGGCGGCGACGTGCTCTCGCCTGCGCATGTCGCAAAGGCGCTGGCGGCGCTGCCCGATTGCCGCATCGTCAACGGCTACGGGCCGACCGAGAACACCACCTTCACCTGCTGCTACCCGATCCCGAAGGACTGGCCTTCGACGCAGCCGATTCCGATCGGGTTTCCGATTCAAGGGACGACCGTCCACGTGCTTGACGCCGACGGCCGGCCGGTCGCCGACGGCGAAGAGGGGGAACTCTACGCCGGCGGCGCCGGGGTCGCGCTCGGCTATCTCAACCAGCCTTTGCTCAACGCGGAGAAGTTCGTCGCGGATCCGTTCGCGCCCGGCGGCCGGCTCTATCGCACCGGCGACCGCGTTCGCCGCCGGACAGACGGGGCGATCGCGTTCCTCGGCCGGGTCGATCGGCAGATCAAGCTGAACGGCAAGCGGGTCGAACTCGACGCCGTCGAGGCCGAGCTTCGCGCCGAGCCGTCGGTCGCCGACGCGGCCGTGATCGCATCCGGCGATCTCGCCGGACGCCGCTCGATCATCGCCTTCGTCACGCCGCAGGGCGTCGATCCGCGCGCCCTTCAGGCGTCGCTGCGCGCGCGTCTGCCCGACTCCATGATCCCGGCCGCCATCCGGACGCTGCCGGCGCTGCCCTTGTCGGCGAACGGCAAGGTCGACCGGGCGCGGCTCGCCGACCTCGCGGCCAGGGCGGAAGCCGCTCCCCTCGCCGAAGCCGTCGCCGGGGGCGGAACGCAGGACCGCCTGCGGGCGATCGTCGCCAGGATCCTCGGACGCGAGGCCATCGACGTCGACGACAATTTCTTCGACCTCGGCGCGAGTTCCCTCGACATCGTCCGGATCCACGCGGACGCCGTCGACGCGTTCGGCCCGGGCCTGACCGTCGTCGATCTGTTCGCGCATCCCAACGTCAAGGCCGCCGCCGCCCGGATCGACGGCGAGGTCGGCAGGGCTCCGGCGCTGTTGTCGTCGGTTGAGCGCGCGCGCGGCCGGGCGACGGCGTTGAAGCGGGCGCGGCTCGCGGCGGCGGGGAGGGCCGAGGCATGAGCGCATCCGCGGACGCAGAACAGGGCGTCGCCATCGTCGGCATGTCGGGGCGGTTTCCCGGCGCGCGCGACGTCGCCGCCTTCTGGCGCAACCTGCGCGGCGGCGTCGAGAGCGTCTCGTTCTTCCGCGACGACGAACTCGAGGAGGCGCCCGACCCCGCGACGCTCGCCTCCGGCTACGTCAAGGCGCGGCCGATCCTCACCGACGTCGACCTGTTCGACGTCGGGTTCTTCGACATGCGCGAGCGCGAGGCGGCGCTGACCGACCCGCAGCACCGCGTGTTCCTCGAATGCGCGTGGGAGGCGCTCGAGGACGCCGGCTACGACCCGGCCGCCTATCCCGGCGCGATCGGCGTCTTCGCCGGCTGCAGCATGAACACCTATTTCCTCAACAACGTCTGCCGCGACCGCAAGGCGATCGAGGAGTTCACCGGCACGTTCCAGCTCGGCGACTATCCCGTGCTGGTCGGCGCCGGGCGCGAGTTCCTCGCCACCCGCGTCGCCTACAAGCTCGATCTGCGCGGCCCGGCCATGACGGTGCAGACCGCCTGCTCGACCTCGCTCGTCGCGGTCGCGCAGGCGTGCCAGAGCCTGCTGCTCTACCAGGCCGACATGGCGCTCGCGGGCGGCGTCTCGATCACCTTCCCGCAGCGGCGCGGCTACCTGCATCAGGAGGGCGGGATGGCCTCGGCCGACGGTCACTGCCGGCCGTTCGACGCCTCCGCCAGCGGCACGATCTTCGGCAGCGGCGCCGGCGTGGTTCTGCTGAAGCGGCTGGAGGATGCGCTCGCCGACGGCGATCACGTCTACGCCGTGATCCTGGGCTGCGGCCTCAGCAACGACGGCGCGCGCAAGGTCGGCTTCACGGCGCCGAGCGTCGACGGCCAGGTCGCCGCGATCGACATGGCGCTGGCGCAGGCCGGAATCGGCGCCGAGAGCGTCGGCTACGTCGAGTGCCACGGGACCGCGACCCCGCTCGGCGACCCGATCGAGGTCGCGGCCCTGATGAAGGCCTTTGGCGCGTCGCCCGACGCCCGCGACGCCTGCGCGATCGGGTCGGTCAAGGGCAACGTCGGCCATCTCGACGCCGCCGCCGGCGTCGTCAGCCTGATCAAGACCGCGCTGATGCTGCGCCACCGCGAGTGGGTCCCGAGCCTGCACTTCGAGCGGCCAAACCCGCGCATCGCCTTCGAGGACGGCCCATTCTTCGTCAACACGGCGCTCGCCCCGTGGCGCAGGGGCGCCGGGCCGCGCCGCGCCGGCGTCAACTCGCTCGGCGTCGGCGGGACCAACGCCCATGTCGTGCTGGAGGAGCCGCCCGTGCCAGAAGCGGCGGACGCGCCGGTCCAGCCCGAGCTGCTCACTCTGGCCGCCCGGTCGCCGCAGGCGCTCGAGGCCATGCGCGCCCGGCTCGCGGATCACCTCGCCGCGACTCCGGATGCGTCGCTCGCCGACGTCGCTCACACGCTGCAGCGGGGCCGCCGGCATTTCCCCCACCGGCTCGCCGTCGTCGCCCGCGATGCGCAAGACGCCGTGCAGCGGCTGGCGGAGCCGCAATCGCCGCGCTTGAGCCGGGGCGCGGCGGCGGTCGAGCCGCCCCGGATCGCCTTCCTGTTTCCCGGGCAGGGGACGCAATATGTCGGCATGGCGCGCGGGCTCTACCAGCGCTGGCCAGCGTTCCGCGCCGCGCTCGACAAATGCGCCGCGGTCCTCGCGACGGAAGGCGTCGACCTGATCGGCGCGCTGTACGGGCCCGACGAGACGCCGGAGACCGAGCGGCTGGCGGCCACCGGCCTCGCCCAGCCGGCGATCTTCTCGGTGTCCTATGCGCTGGCGGAGCTGTGGCGGAGCTGGGGCGTGACGCCGTCGGCCGTCGTCGGCCACAGCGTCGGCGAATTCGTCGCGGCGTGCCTTGCCGGCGTGTTCTCGCTGACCGACGCGCTGACCCTGATCGCCGCGCGCGGAAGGCTGATGCAGGCGCTTCCCTCCGGCGGCATGCTCAGCGTGCGCCTCGCCGAAGCCGAAGCGGCGGAGTTCGTGAGCGACGGCGTCGCGCTCGCGGCGGTCAACAGTCCCGCCAACGTGGTGCTGGCGGGGCCGCACGAGGCGCTCGACGCGGTGGAGCGGCGGCTCGCGCAGCGTGGCGCGGCTTTTCGCCGGCTGCACACGTCGCACGCCTTCCATTCGGCGATGATGGACCCGATGACGGCGCCGTTCGCCGAGCGGGCGGCGGGCGTCGTCCTGCGCGAACCGACGATTCCCTGGATCTCCGCCGTCACCGGCGACCGGATCCAGCCCGGAATGGCGACGAAGCCCGCTTATTGGGCGCGGCACGCGCGCGAGCCGGTGCGGTTCGCCGACGCGATCCGCACGCTCGTCGCGTCGTCGCCGTCAATCCTGCTCGAAGTCGGACCGGGCGTCGCCCTGACGACGTTGGCGATGCAGACCGTGCGGGGCTTCGCCGGGCGGACCTTCGGCTCGCTGCCCGACGCGAGCGCGGCGGCGGACGACGTAGAGACCATGCTTTCGGCGCTGGGCAGGCTCTGGGTCGCCGGAGCGACGCCGGACTGGGCCGCGGTCGCCGCCGGCCCGCGACGGCGCGTGCCGCTGCCGACCTATCCGTTCGAGCGGCGCCGCTTCTGGATCGAGGCGCCGCCGCGCTCCGCGCAGGACACGATCGCGGCGCATACGACGGCGACCGAGGCGGTTCCGCGCGCGCCGGGCGACGCGGAGACGGGGGCGGGGCAGGGGGGCGGGCAAGAGCAAGACCTTGGGCAAGACGCAGGGGGCGACATGGACGGCATTCGCGAGGGGATCGCCGAGATCCTGCAGGACGTGTCGGGCGAGACCGTCGATCCGGGGACGACCGTCACCTTCCTCGAACTCGGCTTCGATTCCCTGCTGCTCAGTCAGGTCGCGCAGCGGCTTCAGCGCCGGTTCGGCGTCAAGGTCGCCTTTCGTCAGCTGCTCGGCGATCTGGCGACGATCCCGGCGCTCGAAGGCTTCGTCCGCGCCGAGGCGCCGGCGCCGCCGGCCCGTCCGGCGCGCCCCGCCGCTCCCGTCGCCGCGGCTCCGGCCGCAATGTCGACGCTTTCGCCGGCGCAAGCCGGAGAGACCGGCGTCGCGGCCGCCATGCGCGCCCAGGTCGAGGCGATGTCGGCGCTGATCCAGAG
>CAMFKX010000150.1 GCA_945957375.1 uncultured Roseiarcus sp. | reverse complement strand
AGGGAGCTACTTTACATATTTGTACCACTGCTTGTTGGTCTCTTTGTGCTCGTATTTATTCTAAATCCTCTTCAGTCGCGCCCTCGATTGTCAGCAGGGCTAGAAAGTATAACTGTTGGTCCGTACAACAACAATCGCGACACTATTGGAGTCGCCACTGTCAGCATACAAAATTCAGGCTCGATGCAGAGTATCGCAAACAATTGGTCCATTATTGTGAAATCAGATAACGTATCATATCAGGCTGCAATTATTACGCCTCCTCCGGCGAATTTTACATTTAACTCATCGCCAAGCATAAATGATCCTGCGGCCCCCCTCGCTATTACCTACAAGGGTGTTGATAGTATTGTTGAAAAATCACTATCTCCAATTGTTCCGGGCGGGCAACTCACTGGCGTTCTATTTTTCATTATAAATAGATTAGATCCGAGCTTGCTGCGTCCTGGTGCAGAATACATAATATCATTTCAAGATATTATGTTGATTAGCCATACGGCGAGCCTGCGTTCCACTGCGATCCAGTCCGGGTTGATGACATCGCCAGGGCTCCATTCGGATCTAGTTTGCCCGGTGCCCCTACAGAATAAGCAGCAATAGGCGTGGTCGCCACGATCGGCGCGAGCGCAATAGGAGGCCCGGACGATATAGGCGACCCGGCCACAAGCCTTGAGACTTGGCCCGATCGGAGACCGAGTCCAGTCGACGCGGTTACGTCACGACCACCCCAGCGCCGAGACCTTCTGCCCGCCGCCTCCGCGTCTTCCCTGACGGGGCGGGCTGTCCAGATACCGGCACCCGAACGCCGTCAAGGCCGACGACATCACGCCGTCGTCGTGGCCGTCGGACGGGGCCGAGTAGCCGATCGAGCCCGACGCGCGCTTGATCTCCTCCATCGTCTCGAACTCACGCTTGAGCGTTTCCCAGTCGCCGGACTTCGAGAATTTGAGAGTGCCGCCGCGGATCTCGGCTTCGGTATCCTGGACGAGCTGGCGCTTCGAGACGCCCCACTTCGCGATCGCGATCTTCTGCCCGTTGGGGGCGATAACCATGCGTTCGGGCTGCGCGTTATGGCTGTCGCCGGCGTGGATCGTGGCCGCCGAGATCCAATTCGCCGTCGGCGCGGGGAGCATGGGCGCGATGATGCTCCCGAAGGCCGCGTTGTTGGTCGCGTCGAAGATGACGCGGGCGCTGTATTCGCGCGCCAGCTCGGCCGCCCGTTTCGCAACCTCATCGAGCGGCGTGTCGAGCGGAAGCTGGATGATGTCGCGGACGCCGATCACGGACCGGCCGTTGACGTTCCAGACGCCGCCGCTCGTGATGAAGCTGTGGTCCTGCCGGCCGCCGATGTCGACGCCGACGATCCTCTTCGACGCGGCGAACATGCTCCAGTTGGCCGGGTCGTTCTGGTCTGCCGTGCTCATGCGAATAAGCTCCTGTTGAACGCTGAACGCCTACCCACGATGGGGTCGACGTCGCCGAGCGGCGGCACCACGCCGCCCATGCCGCCGAACGCATTGTCGATGTCGTCCTGCGAGAAGAAGCGGGAGTCGGTGCTGTCGAACTGGTTCTCGTATTCGCGAGCCCATGCGGTAGGGCTCATCGACCGGCGCTCGACCTCGATCTCGGCGGCTGTCAGGTGACGGCATTCCTGGATCTTCGCTTCGATCTTCGTCCAGTCGCGCGGGTCGCCTTTCGACCAGATGTCGTAGAAGAACCCCTTCTTCGCCCATGCCGTCGAGACGAGCAGGATGCGCGCGGTGCGCGCATGGCGGACCGTCATAGGCTTGGCTGCCTCATAGAGCGCGTCCTGGACGCGGGCAGCCTCGTCAACGCAGAGGTCGCCATCGATCGAAAGCCCGCGGATGCCGGCGTCGTCGCTGCCTGGAAGGCCGACGCACTTCGACCCGTTCTCGAGCTTGAGGGAAAACGCGTTGTCCACGACGAGCCGCTGGCCATCTTGCAAGAGCCGGTCGCGTGTGCGGTCGAGGACGAGGGCGGACTGGCGCTGCGTCGGCGCGAGCACAAGACTCGTGCTGCCTGGCAGCCGCCGTGTCATCGTTGACGCAAGCGCGACGGCCATCGCGGTCGTCTTGCCGGCTTGCCTATGAACGAGGGCAATCGTTCGACTTCCGCCCGGGGCGTCGGTCATCCGAACCTGCCAGGGGTCGAGGTCCAACTTCAACTCCCGCCGGCACCAGGAGGACGGCGACAGTCGGTAGAGCGCCTCCCGGGCGATCTGGAGCGCCTCCGGCGTCACCGAGGGTCCTCCGCGTCCACCAGGGCGGCGAGGCGGCTTATGGCGTCTCCGCGGTCCGGCTGCGCCGTCAGGGCGGCGACGAGCTTGTCGACTTCGACGGAGATGTTGACGTTCGTCTGGTTGATCGTCTGGTTGACGTTGACCTGCGCGCCGCCGACGAGCCCGGCCAGCCGGCCCATCGAGTCCATGATGCCCCGCATCTCCCGCACGCCCGAGAGGGCGACGGCCAGGCTGTTCGCGCTCTCGGCTTTGCTCGTGATCCCGTCGGCGCGCTGGCGCAGGTCTTCGTAGGCTCCGTGGAGCTGGTGGGCGTCGGGGAGCGCCGCGAGCGCCGTGAAGGCGGCCGCCTTCTGGGTCGTGATCGTCGTCGACGACGCGATGCTCATGTGGCTGCGGTGCCGATGGACTGCAGCCTTCGAGAACCCGTAGCGCACAGCGATCTCAGCCTGCGGGAGCCCGTTGACGAGGTCGGCGCTTACTCTTGGTAGGTGGACAGAGGTGCAGATCGAACAGGGGCGGGCCATGTCCCAGATCTATCACAGGCGTTCAGATTTCGGAACGACTCGTTAATATTTCGGAACGACAGGTGCGTCGACTAGGCCAAAACCTATAGAACCCCTGTATTTGCCGGCGTCTCCGTGTTCCGAAACGCAGCGCGCGATCCCGGGACAAGGAGTCGCAGTTTCACATGGCGGTGTGCTCGATAGGCTGTCTACCGTCAGACGAAGGTGCCGACGATGTTGAGGTTCGTGAAGTTGGCGGTGGCGGGTGTCGTGCTGGTTGCGGGCCACGGTGCGAACGAGTCGAGAGGGTTGATAACTGGCAACCAGCTCCTTTCCTTCTGCACGCCGGTCGATACGCCGACCTGTGTAGGCTATATAGCCGGGGTGGCCGACGGGCTAATGCTAGGAAAAGACTACGGACAATGGAAGGGCTGCTTGCCCGCCGACAGTACCGCGCAGCAACTTGAGGACGTCACCGTAAAATTCCTTGTTGAGCATCCCGCGGGCCGTCATCTCCTCGCATCAGGCATTGTGGCTGAAGCGCTCGCCAGGGCCTTTCCCTGTCCCTCGAAGTGACGCAGTTTCGGCGGCTTCTTCGGAGAGTAGTGCTGGCCGGAGGACGGCGCTCCGTTTCGCCGGGAACCGGGACACTATACGCAGCCGCCTGACACAGGGCGGGACGGGGGGCGTGCCGGCCTGTCCATTTCGAGTTGCGCCGCGGGGGTAAGCGCCGTCGATATGTAGGGGCTCGAGGGGTCGTGGGGCGCTAGATCTGGGGAAGCGACGGACGATCGACCCGGCGACGCCGTGTCCCTCCCACGCCGTCACCTTACCCCGCGGGGTAAGCGGCTCGCGTCGAGCTGCGATTGTTGGTCGCATTGTTGGCTGGCCAACAGCGCGAGCGCAGCAACGTCGAACCGCGGCAGGTCCTGCCCCAGCTCGACGAACCTATCAGACCCCGTCGTCAAGGCGCGGCTCGCCGTGAAGACGACCAGGCCCCGAAGATGGCTCAGACCTGAGCCATCTTACCCCGGAGGTAAGGTTGCCGACGGAGGTCCCCGGCACCCTGGCGATGATATGCACCAGCCCCGCACGAAGTAGTCGCGATCTCATATGATTATCGCCGCGATCCTTACCCAAGAAGTAATCCCGTCGCGCATCGCAACATCAAGCGCCTTATCCTATGTATCGTCGGCGCTCGTGCAGATAATATACCCGGACGGATCAATAAACGAAGCAATCTATTCTGTATTCCAGAAGATCTATATTACGATTTCTAAACTTAGCAATTAAGTTCCACGTGACACTTAAATCGGAGGGCACTATATAGGGTCGAGCGCCCCCCGTCTGCCAGGACGAGCGGGCGCTCTAATCACCCTCAAGCGATAAGGCGCTGATGATGACTCCCACAACGATACCTGACGACCTCGTCCACTTCGACCCCTTCGTGGGCGACAACACGGCGCTCGCCGAAGGCGAACCTGCGGCCGAGCGATTGGTTTCCGGCGGCAGCGCCCTCGACCAGCTCAAAGTCGGCCGCGCGCTCATGGTCGGCCGGCGTTGGGCCGAGGACGAGGCGCAGCGCAACCCGCCGGGCGGGAGGGGCAACCCCGTCAACAAGCTCTTCGCCCAGTGGCTCGACGATCGCCCGAAGCTGCGCGCCGTCAACAAGAAGAACCGGGCCGCGGCTCTGTGGTGCCTCGACCCCGCGAACGTCGACGCCGTGATGGAGCGGCTGCGGCGGCTCACCCCCGACCAGCAGCAGAACGCCGGCCTGCGCGCGCTCCGCACGGAGATCGAGACCCAGCGGGCGCACGAGCGCGGCGAGCGGGTCCCCGACGCAATTCCCGACGACGAGCCCGCCCGGAAGCCTGCGTCGAAGCAGGAGCCGGAAGAGATCGCGCGGCTGAAGGAGGAGCGCGCCGCGGCATACAAGGCCGGTTTGGCCAAGGGCGTCGCCATCGCCGAGGAAGAGGCCGAGCGGCTGCGGGCGGAGCTGGAGGAGGCGCGCAGGAGCGTCGAGTGGGCCAACTATAATCTCGGCCGGGCCGTCGGGGCGCTGGAGAGCATGGGGATCAACTTCCCCATGTCCGACTACGTGCCCGCGCTCGACGAGGCGCATACCGTCGAGCCCGAACCGAAGACTGCCGAGCAGAAGAAGTCCGACGACGCGCCAGCGAGCTTTGACGAGAAGCTGGACGCGCTCGCCAAGCGCGCCGCCGCTCAGAAGGCGCTCGCCGAGCTGATCGCCAAGGGCAAGGCGAACCCCCGGCCGCTCGACGCTCGCGTGCAAGCTTCGTGGGAGAAGAGCATGAAGAAGCACGGGCTGGCGAAGTGAGCCTCGATCATCTCATCACGACGGCGGGTCACGCCGCCGTCTGGCGGCTCGCCTACCACATGCCGCTGTGGGCGCTCGTCCTGGTGACCGTGCTGGCGGTCGTCTGGACGCGGCGTTGACGATCAGGAGGGCTCGAAAGGGTCCTCCTGCCCTACGCGCGCCGCGAGTGTAACCCAGGCGCAACCCAGACGAGGATTTAGCGTCCTGGTCGACCCTCTGAGACGCCCGGAATTACTGGTGTTTTCGAGGGTCTAGCGCGATTTCAATCGTGTGCTTGGCGATCATGCGCTCCTCGTCGGTCGGGATGACGAACACCACGGTGCGCGATTCCTTGGCGCTGATCATCTGCGCGCCGGCGTCGTTGGCCTCGTCGTCGAGGACGATGCCCATCCATTCCATGCCGGACAGGACGGCCTTGCGGATGCGCGACGAATTCTCGCCGATGCCGCCGGTGAACACGATCCCCTCGACGCCTTCGACGCTGGCGGCGAGGCCGGCGAGTTCGCGGCGGATGCGGGCGACGAAATAGTCGATCGCGTCGCGGGCGTGCGGGCTGTCTGAGGCTTCCAGCTCGCGCATGTCCTGCGAGATTCCCGACATGCCCTTGAGGCCGGACTCCTTGTAAAGGAGGTCGGAGATCTGCTCCGCGGTCATCTTCTTTTCGGCCATCAGATAGAGCAGCACGCCGGGGTCGAGCTGGCCGCAGCGCGTGCCCATCGGCAGCCCGTCGAGCGCGGTGAAGCCCATGGTCGAGGCGATCGAGCGGCCGTTCTTGATCGCGCACATCGAGGCGCCGTTGCCGAGATGGGCGACGATCACGTCCTCGCGCACGATCTGCGGCGCGATCTTCTTCAGCGTGCTGGTGATGTACTCGTAGGACAGGCCGTGGAAGCCGTAGCGGCGCACGCCCTCGTCGTAATAGGCGCGCGGCAGGGCGAAGGTGTCGGACACGAATGGATGGCTGCGGTGGAACGCCGTGTCGAAACAGGCCACCTGCGGCTTGCCGGGAAAGGCCCGGATCGCCGCCTCGATGCCGGCGAGGTTGTGCGGCTGGTGGAGCGGCGCGAGCGGGATCAGCTTGCGCAGGATCGCGAGCGCCGCCTCGTCGATCAGCATCGGTTCGGTGAGATTGGGGCCGCCGTGGACGACGCGATGGCCGACCGCGATGATGCCGCTGGCGTAGCCGACCTGTTCGAGCCAGTGGAGAATGACCCGGGTCGCGGCATGGTGGTCGAGCTTGCCCGCGGCGCGATCGAAGGCGAATTCGGTCGTCTCGCCGGTGGCGCGCTTGACCGAGCCCTTGGGATTTGCGCCGATTCCCTCGACCTGCCCCGCGGCGAGGTGATTGAGGCGGCCGTTGTCGGCGCCGAAGGCGGCGAACTTCAGCGACGAGGAGCCGGCGTTGAAAGTGAGGACGATCTTGCTCAAAAGGGTCGCTCCGCGATGGCCCCGGTCATGTGACGGCTCGGATCGGCTGTCGCCCGGCCTTCGCGGGCGAGTGTAGCCGGAGAACCGGGCGAGCGCACAGGCCGGCGCGCGGCCGCGCGTCGGCGATCCGGCTCGTCCCTTCGACGGAGCCGGCCGACCGCGCCGGTTCGGCAAGGGGGGCTGCGAGCCTCGCCGCTGCGGCGAGGGCGCCGGGTGAAAACGGAGGCGATTCCGCCGCGACCATCCGCGGCCGGACAAGCGTCTTGATTCTGTCACCCGCATCCTGTCTTGGTGGCCCGCCGCGCGCGCCCGTCCCGAGCCGCCCCGGGGATCAACGATGAACTTCTTCCAGCGCTTCACCTTCCTGTTTTCCGCGCCGGTGTTCGACGCGGACGATCTCGAAGGTCTGCGGGTCAGCCAGATCATCGGCGCGATCGAGCGGATGGGGTTCCAGGTGATCAAGGCGCGCCGGGTCGAGGACGCGGAGATCGCCGTCCAGACCGACGCCGCCATCGGCCTCCTGGTGGTCGACTGGGGCAAGAAGGGCATCGAGGGCAAGGCCGCCTCGCTGATCAACCTGATGCGCCGCCGCGGCCTCGACATGCCGATCGTCATCCTCGTCCGGCGCAAGCGCTTCGAGGACATTCCGGTCGAGGTGCTCGACTATATCGACGGCTACGTGTTTCTCGCCGAGGAGACGCCGGAGTTCATCGCCAAGAACCTGGTGTCGCGCCTCAAGCAATACGCAGAAACGCTCAAGACGCCGTTTTTCGGCGCGCTGGTCGACTACGCCGAGGAGGGCAACCAGCTCTGGACCTGCCCGGGCCACAACGGCGGCATCTTCTACAGCCGCAGCCCGATCGGCCGGATCTTCATGGAGCACCTCGGCGAATCGGTGTTCCGCGACGACCTCGACAACTCGATCCTCGAACTCGGCGACCTGCTGACCCACGAGGGTCCGGCCCTCCAGGCGCAGAAGGAGGCCGCGGCGATCTTCGGGGCGGAGAAGACCTATTTCGTGCTGAACGGCACCTCTTCGTCGAACAAGGTCGTGCTGACCAGCCTCGTCGCCGAGGGCGATCTCGTGCTGTTCGACCGCAACAACCACAAGGCGGCCCATCAGGGCGCGCTGATGATGGCGGGCGGCGTGCCGATCTACCTCTCGACCGACCGCAACGCCTACGGCCTGATCGGCCCGATCCGACCGGAGGAGCTGGACGAGAAGGCGATCCGCGAGCGCATCCGCGCCAACCCGATGGTCAGGGACCCCGAGGCCTGGACGCGCGAGCGGCCGTTCCGCGTCGCCGTGATCGAGCAATGCACCTACGACGGCACGATCTACGACGCGCAGCGCATCCTCGAGCGCATCGGGCCGTTGTGCGACTACATCATGTTCGACGAGGCCTGGGCGGGCTTCATGAAGTTCCACCCGATCTACGAGAGCCGCTTCGCCATGGGCCTGAAGCGGCTCGACGAGGCCTCGCCCGGGGTCATCGCGACGCAGTCGACCCACAAGCAGCTCGCGAGCTTCTCGCAGGCCTCGCAGATCCACCGGCGCGACAGCCACATCAAGGGGCAGCGCCGGCGGCTCGAGCACCGGCGCTTCAATGAAAGCTTCATGGCCTACGCCTCGACCTCGCCGTTCTATCCGCTGTTCGCCTCGCTCGACGTCGGCGCCCAGATGATGAAAGGCCGCTCGGGCGAAGTGCTGTGGGACGACACGATCCGGCTCGGCATCGAGCTGAGGAAGAAGATTCGCGCGGTCAGGCGCGAGTTCGAGGAGAAGGAGCGCGACACGGCGCGGCGCTGGTTCTTCGACCCGTTCGTGCCGGACCGGGTGTCGATCCGCGACGCCGCCTACGAGGGCGGCTCGCACGACGTGCCGTGGGAGAGCATGTCGACCGACCTGCTCGCGCGCGACCCGCGCTACTGGGCGCTCGCGCCCGGGCAGGCGTGGCACGGCTTCCACGACCTCGAGGACGGCTTTGCGATCACCGATCCGGCCAAGCTCACGCTTCTGACCCCCGGCTTCGACCGCAAGACCGGCGACTACGAGGCGCACGGAATCCCCGCTCCGGTCGTGGTGCAATATCTGCGCGAGAACCGCGTTGTTGCGGAAAAGAACGACTTGAACTCGATGCTGTTCCTGCTGACCCCCGGGGTCGAGGCGAGCAAGGCCGGCACGCTGGTCTCGAGCCTCGTCGCCTTCAAGCGGCTGCACGACGACAACGCCCTGCTCGACGACGTGATGCCGGAGTTCGTCGCCAAGCGGCCGGCGCGCTACCGCGGCAAGCGCCTGCGCGATCTCTGCGGCGAGATGCACGCTTTCTACCGCGCCCACGACATCAGCCGGCTGCAGAAGGCGCAATTCGCCGCCGAGCACGTCCCGACCATGGCGATGACCCCGCGCGAGGCGCAGCTCCATCTCACCCGCAACAATGTCGACTATCTGCCGCTCGCCGAGGTCGAAGGGCGGGTCGCGACCACGCTCTGGGTCGTCTATCCGCCGGGCATCGCCACCATCGTGCCGGGCGAACGGCTCGACGCGCGCGCGCAGCCGATGGTCGACTACCTGAAGATGTTCGAAAAGAGCGCCAACGTCTTCCCCGGCTTCGAGTCCGAAGTGCAGGGGCTCTACCGCGAGACCGATTCGGCCGGGGCGATGCGGTTCTATACCTATGTCGTGAACGAGAGCTGAGCCGGCGTCCTCTCGAAGCCCGATGTCGGGAGCCGCGCTCGCGACCTGAACGCCCTGTCCGCGGCGTATGGGGAGCGGCGCCGCAGCGGGCCGCCAATTCTTGAACCATCGCGCCGCAGGAGGCCGCGCCGATCCTATTTTGTCCGTTCGCGATTTCGCGTAAAGGGTCCGCCATGAACGATGAAATCAACGCCGCCGCGGACGAATCGAGCGAAAAGGGAGGGCGATTCCGGGTTTTCGTCCGGGATTCTCGCGACGGCGACGTGCCGGCGATGCTGGCGATCTACCTCCACCACATCCGGCGCGGCGTCGATCCGGACCTCGACCCGCGGGAGTTCGAGGCGCCGGACGCCGAGGACCTCAAGCGCCGGCGCAAGAACATGCAGAAGCGCAAGATGCCGCACATCGTCGCCGAGGAGAACGGCGTCGTGCTCGGCTACGCCTACGCCGTGCCGTTCCGCAAGCGCCCGGCCTACCGCTACGCGATCAAGCACTCGATCTATGTCCACAACGGCCATCTCCAGCGCGGGATCGGCCGGATGCTGATGGGGGCGCTGATCGACGCCTGCGCGGCGGCGGGCTTCCGCCAGATGATCGGCTACGTCGACGCCGCCAACCGCGCCTCGCTCGTCCTGCACGAGCGCTTCGGCTTCGTTCAGGTCGGCTACCTCCCCGCGATCGGCTACAAGTTCAATCACTGGACCGACACGGTGCTGCTCCAGCGGTCGCTCGGCCCCGGCGGCACCGAGCCGCCGCACCTGTGAGGGAGCGCAGCGGCGACCCGCGCCCTTCCGGTCGCGGCGTCCTGCGGTTTCTGACGATCGCCTTCGCGGTCGTCTCGACCCTCGTCGCCGAGGGCTCTTTCCTTCAAACGGCCAACGCCGCCGACCCGGATCCGTCGCGCAAGGCCGCCGAAGACCGCCGCGACCTTGCGCTGAGCGGAGAATCGCGCGCGCTGGCGGCGCTCGCCCGACAGGTCGACCGGACGGGAGACCACCCCGCCGCGATGCTGATCGCGCTCGAAGCCCTGCCGGACCCCGCCTTCGGCGGCGCCCGTCCGCCGTCCGCGGAAGCCGCCGCCGCGCTTCAGCAGGCGTGGCTCGGCAACCGCGAGACGACGCTCGCCGGCCACGCTGGGCCGGTCGCCTCGGCTTCCTTCAGTCCGGACGGCGCCCGCGTCGTCACCGCGTCGGCGGACGGAACCGCGCGGGTCTGGGACCTCAGCGGCGAGCGCCCGGCCTTTGTCGTTCTCGCAGGGCATCAGGGGCCGGTGCTGTCGGCTGGCTTCAGTCCGGACGGCGCCCGCGTCGCGACCGCGTCGGCGGACGGAACCGCCCGGGTCTGGGACCTGCGCGCGCCGCATGCCGGCTTCGTCGTCCTTGACGGCCATCAGGGGCGCGTGACCGCGGCCGCGTTCAGTCCCGACGGAACCCATCTCGTCACCGCGTCCGACGACGCGACCGCTCGCGTCTGGGATCTGCGCGCCCGCCCGCCGACCTTCGTGACCCTCGAGGGCCACCGCGGCAGGCTCTCCGCCGCCCGCTTCAGCCCCGACGGGACGCGCGTGGTCACCGCCTCGGAGGATCGTACGGCGCGGGTGTGGGACCTGGCGGCGACGCCGATCGCCTCGGTCGCGCTCGAAGGACACGGGGCGGCGCTGACGTCCGCCGCCTTCAGCGCCGACGGCCGGCGGGTGATCACGGCCTCGCTCGACAACACCGCGCGCGTCTGGGACCTGAGTCGGCCGAAGCCGATCTTCGTCACGCTGGAGGGGGATCCGCAGGGGCCGTTGCGCGCCATCCTCTCGGCGTCGTTCAGCGCCGACGGCGCCCAGGCGGTGACCGCATCGTTGCAGAAATCGGCGCTGGTCTGGGATCTGCGCGGCGACAAACCCGGCTTCGTCGCCCTCGACGGCCATCAGGCCCCGGTGCTCGCCGCGGCCTTCAGCCCGGACGGCGCCTCTGTCGTGACCGCGGCGGCCGACGGCGGCGTACGGGCGTGGGACCTGCGCGGCGAAGAGCCGCGCTTCGTCTCGCTCGTCGGGCACTCCGACGCCGTCGCCTCGGCCGCGTTCAACCCGGACGGAAGCCGCGTCGTCACCGCATCCGCCGACGGCACGGCGCGGGTCTGGGATTTGCGCGACGAGCCGCGCGGCGTCGTCCGCCTCCTAGCGCCCGACCCGGATGGCGTGCTCGCCGCGACGACGAGCCCGGACGGGTCGCGGGTCGCAGCCCTGCTCCGCAAGGGCGGCGTCCGCATCTGGGATTTGCGCGGCGGCGGGCCTCCGGTCGTTCTTCCCCTCGACGACCGCGCCGCGACGCTCGCCGCGTTCAGTCCGGACGGCCGCCGCCTCGCCGCCGCCTCGCGCGAGGGCGTCCGCGTCTGGAGCCTCGCCAAGAATCCGCCGCGCTTCGTCGATCTCGGGTCGGATCAGGCGGAGCCGACCGGGATGGCGTTCAGCGCGGACGGCGCGCGCCTCGTCACGACGACGCTCGGGGCCGGCGCCCGCGTCTGGGATCTGCGCGGAGAGCGCCCGACCTCGGTCGTCCTCGCAGGCCACGAAGGCCGGATCCGCTCGGCCGCCTTCAGCGCCGACGGAACGCGCGTCGTCACCGGGTCGGACGACGTCACGGCGCGGGTCTGGGACCTCAGCGCCGACCCGCCGACCTCTTTCGCGCTCGAGGGCCATGTCGGCCCCGTCAACGCGGCGGCGTTCAGCCCGGACGGCGCGCGCGTCGTGACCGCGTCGGCCGACGGTTCGGCGCGCGTCTGGGACCTGCGGGCGCAGCCGCCGACCTTCGCCGCGCTCGCCGGGCATCGCGACGCCGTCACGTCCGCGGCCTTCAGCGCCGACGGAAAGCGGATCGTCACCGTGTCCGACGATCAGACCGCGCGGGTGTGGGATCTGGGCAAGCCGGGGGCGTCCGTCGTCCTGAACGAGGGTCGCGGGCGCATCCGCTCGGCCGCCTTCAGCCCGGACGGCGGGCGGGTCGTCACCGCGTCCGCCGATGGCGTCGCGCGGGTCTGGACGCTCGACGGCAGGCCGACCGCGGTCGCCCTCGAAGGACGAGGCGCCTTGGCGTCCGCCACGTTCGCCGCCGGCGGCGACGCCGTGGTCACGACCTCGGACGACGGGTCGGCGCGGGTCTGGCCGATCGTCCGCGACCCGGATGCGCTCGTCCGCGTCGTTCGCGCGAGCCTTTCGCGCTGTCTCAGCGAAGCCGAGCGCCATGCCTACGGGCTCGCGTCCGCCGATCCGGCTCCCGCCGACCCCGCCTTCGCGCCGGCCCCGACGACGGACCTGTCTCTTATACACATCTCCGAGCCCACGAGACGTAGAGGAATCTCGG
>CAMFKX010000149.1 GCA_945957375.1 uncultured Roseiarcus sp. | reverse complement strand
GTCGACGACCCCGCGCTACAAGAGCGCCGCGTCAGGCCGAAGCCGCCAGCGCCTCGCTCGCCGCCCTGAGGCCTTCGCCGTCGCGCCGAGGCGAACCCGGGGCGCCGGGCCTGTAGGCGCGCTCGCCGAGCGCGCCGGCGGGGTCGACGACCCCGCGCTCCAAGAGCGCTCAGGCCGAAGCGGCCAGCGCCTCGCTCGCCGCCCAGAGCCCTTTCGCCGCCGCGTCGTCGCGCCCGCCGGCCGAGGGCTCGACCGCCTTGCGCTTGACGAAATAGCCGCCCGTCTTGCCGGCGGCCTCGGGCGCGGAGGCGAGCCAGACGAGCGTGTCGGCGCCCTTTTCCGGGCCGATGAAGAACGGCCGCAGCAGCGGAAAGAGACGCCCGGCCCAGCCGCCCGAGGCCGAGCCGAACCGGGTCGCGACCACGCCGGGATGGAAGCAGTTGACCGTGACCTTCTGCGCGAGCCGGCGCGCCGCCTCGCGGGTGAACAGGATGTTGGCGAGCTTGGAGCGGCCGTAGGCGCGCCAGCCGCTGAAGCTCTTCGCGCCCTGGAGGTCGGCGAGATCGAGGGTCATCCCGATATGCGCCGCCGACGCCGTCGACACGATCCGCGCCGGCGCGGCGGCGGCGAGCGAGGGCGCGAGCGCTTCGGTCATCAGGAAATAGGCCATGTGATTCAGGGCGAAGGTCATCTCGAGGCCCTCCGCCGTCACCCGCCGGTCGGAAAACATCGCCCCGGCGTTGTTGACCAGCACGTCGACCTTCGGCTCGCGTGCGGCGATCTCGCGTCCGACGCGTTTCGTATCCGCCATGCTGGAGAGGTCGGCGAGATGGAACCCATGCCCGAGACCCGGCCCCGCGCGCTCGATCTTTTGCAGGGTCGCTTTCGCGCGCGCTTCGTCGCGCGCCACGAACACGATCCGCGCGCCCTTGCCGGCGAGCGCCTGCGCCGCCTCTTCGCCGATTCCCGACGTCGCGCCGGTCATCACCACCGTCTTGCCCTTCATGCGCCCGTTCCTTTTCGCGCTGATCGCGCTACCTTTGTCCCCATGTACTTCGTGAGCCGAGGGGCGACCGTCAATGGCGAGAGATCTTTTGGGGCTGCCGCTTGCCGGCTCGGAGGCGTCGGCGCGCGCCTATGATCGCGCGGTCTCGGATTATTGGGGCCTGACCGGCGACCCGGTCGGGGCGCTCAAGGCGGCGCTCGCCGAGGACCCGGATTTTTCGCTCGGCGCGGCGGCGATCGCCGGCCTGTTCCTGATCGGCGGCTTCCGCGGCGACCATCCCGAGGTTTTCGGCGCGCTGGCGGCCGCGAGAGGCGCGCAGGGGCGCGCCTCGGCGCGCGAGCGGCTGCATGTCGCCGCGGTCGAGGCCTGGGCCGAGGGCCGCTCGATCGACGCGACGCTGGCGTGGGAGGCGATCCTGGTCGACTGGCCGACCGACGCGCTCGCGCTGCGCTTCCTGCAGGACGCCTATTTCTTCCTCGGCCAGTCGGCCGCGATCCGCGATTCGGTGGCGCGCGTCTGGCCGGCGTGGGACCAGAGCCATCCGCTCGCGAGCTTCGTGCTCGGCGCCTATTCCTTCGGCCTCGAGGAGACCGGCGAGCTCGGCCGCGCCGAGGCGGCCGCGCGCGAGGCGCTGGCGCGCAATCCGCAGGACGCCTGGGCGACCCACGCGCTCGCGCACGTGCTCGAGACCGCCTGCCGGCCCGAGGAGGGGATCGCCTTCCTGAAAGAGACGCGCGCCTCCTGGGGCCCGGCGCATTTCATGGCCGGCCACAACGGCTGGCATCTCGCGCTGTTTCTCATGGAGCAGGGCCGGTTCGCGGAAATCCTCGCCGACTACGACCGCTTCGCCGCGCCGAAGCTCGCCCTCGACATGACGCTCGACCGTTGCGACGCGGCGGCGCTGCTGTGGCGGCTCGAACTCCTGGGCGTCGACGTCGGCGACCGCTGGGGCCCGGTCGCGGCGGCCTGGCGCGGGCATGCCGACGATCACGTGCTCGCCTTCAACGACCTGCACGCGGCGCTCGCCGCCGCGCGCTCGCCCGACCCGGAGGATTCCGTCCGCCTCCGTCGCTCGCTCGACGCTTACCTCAAGACGGCGCCGGGGCACAATGCGAAGGCCACCGCCGAGGTCGGCGGCCGGCTGGTCGAGGGGATGCTCCATTTCGGCGCGGGTGACGACGACGCGGCGATCGAGGCGATCCTGCCGGTGCGTTACGACGCGCACCGGATCGGCGGCAGCCACGCCCAGCGCGACATCGTCAACCTGACGCTGATCGCCGCCGCCGAGCGCGCGGAGCGCTGGCGTCTCGCCCGCGCCCTCTGGGCCGAGCGCATGGGCGTCCGCCCGACGGCGGCGGTGAAGGCGCGCTATGAACGGGCGCGGGCGCAAGCGGCGCGCCTTTCGTGACGCCGCAAGTCAGCCCTTATTCTTCAGCGAAGGACGCGAGGCCGATAACAACCTGCGCGGCGAACGAAGTGCACTGTCCGTGGCATACCATCGGGCCGGAAGCGGGACATAGCGCCGCACGGGGCGTTGCCAGAACTGGTTACCGCGGAAAACGGCCTCGTGTTGTGCTAAAGACTCCCTGCGAGTGCGCGGGCTGGAAGGTCCCAGTCAGATGAACCACTGTCTTCTTGCGTTGTTTTTATTAGCGGCTACTCCATCGTTTGGCAATGACTTTGAAATCCTAAAGCCCAATGATCTTGCGGTGGAAACGCATAAATGGCAGGGGATGGCTGTACAGACCACGCTGAATTGCTTTTTCGCCGATAGAAACGATTACCGTTGCTTCGACACGCAATCTTACGCGCGCGTTCGCGTAGATTTTCGATCGTTTGACCCAGATGGCGAGATTTTCCTAAAAGAGAATTGCGATAGGATTGACAAGGCCAACAGCAATGCATGTCGCGTTACGATTCTCTTCATCTATGATAGCTTCGACGAATTGCCCGTAGGAGGCTTTGCCGGTCACATTACTCTCGTCGTGCCAGAAGATTATAAAGGGTATGTCGTGGCGCGCGGCAGAACGAATCCATCACGTCAACAATTGAATAAGGCTATCACATATATATTTCAAGGTTCGCGATTCGCTCCTTCGGCAGAGCCGGTTGATCCGGCGGTAGACAAGAAAAAACTGGACGCGATATTGAGCGGTAAACCTCTGTCTAAAACAGACCCAGCACAATCCGAAATCCATGGCCTTGGCGATAAGCCACTAGAAGCGGACTCAACGAAAACATACGGAAGCTGTGAATCGTATCAAAATGTAGAAGATTGTCCGATATTGACACGCCCCAAGATTTGCGATTCGTCTGCACCTATTTTAAGCGCCATCGCTAACAAGATCAATGAATATTTTAGGGACAAAAATATTACCATGAGAGTGCAGGATATAATGAGATCGGACATTTATTCAGCAGATAATGAAGGATATTGTGAGTTCACAGTCAAGACGAACGGCGAGATGGTACTTAAGGCGAAATATCGCCTCATTGATACCAACAGATTTGATGTTCAGATGACAGACTTTGTTATTCAATAGCCAACTACCTGATCCTCATTCCGAACGTATAGATATTCCTTTGATGGCGTCCCGCCGGGGCGCGCGAGACGCGCGCCCTCCAAGCCTGCTTCACGCCTGCGCGAACCCCCGCTTGCGGAACAGCGCCGCGGGCGTCGGGGCGCGACCGCGGAAGGCGCGGTAGGCGTCGTCGAAGTCGCGCGTCCCGCCGGCGGCGTAGACATGGTCATGCAACCGCCGGGCGACGGCGGGATCGAAGATGTCGCCAGCCTCCGCGAAGGCCTCGAAGCCGTCGGCGTCGAGCACTTCCGACCACAGGTAGCTGTAGTAGGCGGAGGAATAGCCGCCCGAGAACACGTGCTGGAAATGCGGCGTCCGGTGGCGCGGCGTGATCGCCGCCGGCATGCCGAGGCGCTCGGTCTCGGCGCGCTCGAAGGCGGCGACGTCGACGTCGCCGGGATCGGGATCGAGATGAAGGGCGAGATCGACGAGCGCGGAGGCGGTGTATTCCACCGTGGCGAAACCCTGGTTGAAGCGCCGCGCGGCGATCAGCTTTTCCAGGAGCGCCTCCGGCATCGGCTCGCCGGTGCGGTAGTGGACGGCGAAACGCCTCAGCATCTCGGGCTGCTCGAGCCAATGTTCGTAGAGCTGCGAGGGGAACTCCACGAAGTCGTTGGCGACGCGGGTCCCGGACAGCGCTGGATAGGTCACGTCGGACAGCACGCCGTGCAGGGCGTGGCCGAACTCGTGGAACAGCGTGCGCGCGTCGTCGAAGCTGAGCAGGCTCGCCTCGCCCTCGCCGCCCTTGGAAAAATTCATCACGTTGACGACGATCGGGCGCCGCTCGCCGTCGAGCTTGTCCTGGCCGCGGAAGTTGCTCATCCAGGCGCCGCTGTGCTTGGAGCCGCGGGCGAAATAGTCGCCGACGAACAGCGCGATCGGCGCCCCGGCGCGGTCCTTCACCGTCCAGGCGCGGGCGTCAGGATGATGGAGCGGCAGATCGGCGCGCGTCTCGAAGGTCACGCCGAACAGGCGCTCCGCGGCGTAGAACGCCGCCTCGATCATCCGGTCGAGCTGCAGGTAGGGCTTCACCGCGCTCTCGTCGAAGTCGAACTCCACCTTGCGCCGCTTCTCGGCGAGGTAGCGCCAGTCCCACGGCGCAAGGGTGAAGTTGCCGCCTTCGCCGGTCGCGAGCGCCTGGAGCGCCTTGGCCTCGCGACGGGCGGCGGCGGCGCCAGGGGCCCAGACCGACCGCAGCATGTCGAGCGCGGCCTGCGGCGTCTTGGCCATCGTATCGGCGAGGCGATAGTCGGCGTGGCTGGCGTAGCCGAGCAGGCGGGCGCGTTCGGCTCTGAGCCGCAGGGTCTCGGCGGCGATGGCGCGGTTGTCGGTCGCGCCGCCGTTCTCGCCGCGCGAGGCCCAGGCGCGGAACGCCTGTTCGCGCAGATCGCGCCTTGCGGAGAATTGCAGGAACGGCTCGACGCTCGAGCGCGCCAGCGTCACGGCGTAGCGACCGGGATGGCCGCGCTCCTCGGCGAGGCGCGCCGCCGCCGAGACGACGAAATCCGGCAGGCCGTCGAGGCCGCCGGCGTCGAGCAGCATCGCCCAGGCCTTCTCGTCGGCGAGCACGTTCTGGCCGAACTCGGCCGACAGCGTCGCGAGCCTTTCGCCGATCTCGGCGAGCCGGGCCTTGGCGTCCGGCGGCAGGCCGGCGCCGGCGCGGGTGAAGTCGAGGTGGTAGCGCGCGAGCGCGCGCGCCTGCTCGGGCGTGAGGCCGAGCGACGCCTCGTTCGCCTTCAGCGCCTCGATCCGGCGGAACAGGGCGTCGTTGAGCATCGTGTCGCTGCGGTGACGGGCCAGACGCGGCGCGATCTCGCGCTCGATCGCCTCGATGGCGTCGTTGGTGTCGGCGCCGGCGAGATTGAAGAACACCCGCGACACCCGGTCGAGCGCGCGGCCGCTGCGCTCCAGCGCCTCGATCGTGTTGGCGAAGCTCGGCGGGGCGGGGTCGTCGGCGATCGCGTCGATCTCGGCGCGCGCCTGCGTCATGGCGACGTCGAAGGCGGGACGAAAGTGATCCGGCGCGATGCGGTCGAACGGCGGAGCCTCGAACGGGCCGCTCCAGGCCTCGAGCAGCGGATTGGCGTCGATGGAATTGGCGGTCACGGCGGGGTCCCGTCTGGGTTCGAAGGTTGATCCCGCGCAGACAATGCGGAGCGTGAAGCGATTTCAAGGCGCGCGCGCACGGCGAATCGCGGATCTGGTCGGATAGGCGCGGCCCCGACCGGATGCTAGATCGACTCGTGAGGCAATCGCGGAAGTCCAAAGAACAACAAGGAGGACAAACGATGCGGCTCACGTCGAGCGACTTTTCCGACGACGGCAGGCTCCCCACTTCCTGCGCCAGCGCCGGCGACAACCTCTCGCCAGCGCTCGCCTGGACCGACGCGCCGCCCCGGACCCGGAGCTTCGTCGTCCTGTGCAGCGATCCGGACGCCCCGACCGGCGTCTTTCGCCACTGGGCCGCCTACGACATTCCCCGCAACTGGTCGCATCTCGACCGCGGCGCCGGCGGCGCGACCGCGCGCGGCCACGTCAAGCAGGCGGTCAACGATTTCGGCCGCGCCG
This sequence comes from uncultured Roseiarcus sp., assembly GCA_945957375.1. GTDB lineage: Bacteria > Pseudomonadota > Alphaproteobacteria > Rhizobiales > Beijerinckiaceae > Roseiarcus. Next base: position 6,455 of record CAMFKX010000149.1, on the reverse strand, counting down.
GCTACGGCGGGCCCGCGCCGCCGCCCGGCGACGGCTTGCACCACTACCGCTTCAGCGTGCTCGCGCTGTCGGTCGAGCAGCTGGAGGTGCACGCCAACCCGCGCTGCCGCGACGTCGAGCAGGAGGCGCGCAAGCATGTCCTCGCCGAAGCGACGCTGGTCGGCCTGTTCGAGCGGTGAACCTGCAGCGCCGGGTCCGCGACCCGGCCGGCGCGGAACCCTGTAGCGCGGGCTCGCTGAGCCCCCCGGCCGCGATCGCCGATCGCGGCTACAGGGTGCGCTACGCCGCAGCCGCCCGATCCGCGGCGCCGCGCGGAGGCGCAAACCCGTCCTCGCCGAAGCGACGCTCGTCGGCCCTGTTCGAGCGGTTAACTTGGGAGGGGCGGCGTCTCGCCGCCCAGGCGCGCGAGACGCGCGCCCTCCGGATCGCTACGCCGCCGCGCGATCCGCGCCGCCGGACGCCCGGTCACGAGCCGCCGACGAAAACCGGGCCTCCAGGGCGAGCCGACTCAAGGGCGGCGCGCAATTCCGGCAGCAACGGCCTGAGGTCGGCGAGACGATTTGTCCTGGCGCAGATCACGACAACAGCGATCGAGTGCACGGCCAGGTTTTGCTGGTGGGAAAGGTTCCGATCCACGGTTACGAACACGTCGAAGCTGCTCGCGGCGAGACCCAGCAAATCGCCGTTCCTGATCGCCGTCCAACCCATTTGGCGGGCGGTCTTGACGTCGTGTCCAGCGATCTCGCGCGAAAGCCGCCAGTCAATGCACTCGTCAAGCAAGACTCTCACGAGACCGCTTCGATCGCCAGAGTCTTTCCTTCTTCCAGCACGGCCAGGACTTGCTCGCGGGTCACCGCAGGAAAGCCTTCCAGAAAGTCGTCGATCGTCTCTCCGGCCTCGATATAGTCGTACAAGGTCTGCACGGGCACCCGGGTGCCACGGAACACAGCGGCGCCCCCCATCACCTCGGGATCGCGCGATATCGCGGCTTTTCTCATGACCGCTTTGTACGCCGCCGTGCGAGCCGCGCAAGGGCCGCGCGGCTCCAACGGCGCAGCGGTCCGTCAGGCCGCCGCCGCCCGATCCGCGGCGCCGCGCCCGACCTTGTCGCACGGGATCTCGAGGTCGATCTCGAGCGTGGAAAATCCCGAGGCGCGGTCCATCTTGACCGTGAGCTTGTCCGCGTCGATGTCGATGTGGCGCTTGATGGTGGCGAGCAGCTCGTCGCGCAGGATCGCCACCAGGTCGCGCGGGCCGACCGCGGCGCGTTCGTGCGACAGCAGGATCTGCAGGCGCTCCCGCGCCACCGGCGCCGAGCCGCGGCTCTTGAGGAAGCGGAACAGGCTCATGCGGCCCTCCGGCTGAACAGGCGATTGAAGAAGGTCTTCTTCTCGTCCGGGATCGCGATCGGGATCGTCTCGCCGGTCAGCCTGCGGGCGGCGTCGCGGTAGGCGCGCGCCGCCGGGCTCGCCGAGCCGTTCATGGTGATCGGCGCGCCGACGTTCGAGGCGCGCAGGATCTCCTGATCCTCGGGCACGATGCCGATCAGCGGGATCGACAGGATGTCGAGCACGTCGGCGACGCTCAGCATCTCGCCGCGGCTCGAACGCGCCGGGTCGAAGCGGGTGAGCAGCAGGCGCTTCTCGATCCGCTCGCCGGCCTCGGCGCGCCGGGTCTTCGAGTCGAGCAGGCCGATGATGCGGTCGGAATCGCGCACCGACGACACTTCCGGATTGGTGACGACGATCGCCTCGTCGGCGAAGCGCATGGCGAGCAGCGCGCCGCGCTCGATGCCGGCCGGGCTGTCGCACAGGATATAGTCGAAGGTCTGGCGCAATTCGCCGATCACCCGCTCGACGCCCTCGTCGGTCAGCGCGTCCTTGTCGCGGGTCTGCGAGGCGGCGAGCAGATGCAGCGTGTCGACCCGCTTGTCGCGGATCAGCGCCTGCGCGAGCTTCGCGTCGCCGTGGGCGACGTTGATGAAGTCGTAGACGACCCGGCGCTCGGCCCCGAGCACGAGGTCGAGATTGCGCAGCCCGACGTCGAAGTCGACCACGCAGACCTTCTGGCCGGTCTGGGCCAGCGCCGCGCCGATCGAGGCGGTCGAAGTGGTCTTGCCGACCCCGCCTTTACCTGACGTAACGACAATCACCTTGCTCATGCGCTCGTTTCCTTTCGAAAGGGTCAGTCGAGGGCGCGGAGCTTGAGCTCCTCGCCGGCCAGCCGGACTTCGAGGCTCCGGCCCTCGTATGCGGGGTCCATGTTCTCGGCGGTGACGTAGACGCCGCCGATGCACAGCAACTCGGCGCGCGCCTCGCGGCAGAAGATGCGCGCCTCGGGCGAACCGGAGATGCCGGCGATCACCCGGCCCTGCAGCGCGCCGTAGACGTGGACGGAGCCGCCGGCGACGATCTCGGTCCCGGGGGCGACCCGCCCGACCACGGTCACGTCGCCGTCCGGGTGCATGACCGACTGACCGGAGCGCAGGTTGCCGTCGATGAACAGCGGCTCTCCGCGGGACGCTTTCGCCGGGGTCGCGGCCGCCTGCGGGGCGTCCGGTTCGACCAGCGCCGGCGCGCTCACCGCGCGGCCGCCCGAGACGACCGGCGGCAGATGCGGCCCGACCAGCGCCCGGCTGGCGTTCTCGACCCCCATGACCCGGATGTGGCGGCGCGCCAGCGCCCCGAGCAGGTCGCGGTACTCCTTGAGCTCGATGTCGACCCCGGCCATTTCGAGGACGACCGGCTTCTGGGCGAAGAAGGTCGGCGAGCGGACGAGCCAGGAGTCGAGCGCGGCGAACCAGTCTTCGAGCGGCAGAGTCGGCTCGAGGGCGAAGGCGAGCAGCGATCGGCCGCGGAAATTCAGGGCCTGCTGGGGAGTGACGTGGGCGTTCATCATGCCGTTCCGTTGGCGCTTCGTTAACCATGTTTGGCGGCGATTGGTTACCGAAGCGTTAAGGAGCGGCCCGAATTGAAACAGTCGCGGCGACGAAGCTCCGATGTCCGGCCCGTGTCACGGGTAGCGGGCGAGGCACTCCAGTTCGACCCGCGCGCCGAGCGCCAGCCCGTTGCAGCCGAAGGCCGAGCGCGCCGGCAGACGGTCGGGCGCGAAATAGCCGGCGTAGATCGCGTTGAACGCGGACCATTCCGACATGTCGGCCAGCATCGCGGTGCACTTGACGACGTCGTCGAAGCCGAGGCCGCAGTAGCGGAGAACCGCGCCGACGTTCTCCATCGTCTGCCGCGCCTGGGCCGCCATGCCGCCCTCCGCCAGTCGGAGCGTGCCGGGAACATTGCCGAGCGCGCCCGAAAGATAGAGCAGGTCGCCGACCCGGACGGCGGCGCAGAATGGCAGGCCCAGGTCCTTCATGTCCGGCGTGACGAAACGCTGCATGACGTCCTCCCTGTTTCGAGGCGAATCTCGCGGCGCCTCGTCCTGTGCGTGTCGATGGGACGCTTCAGCCGGCGCCGCGGATCATGCTTCGACAGGCTCAGCATGAGGTCCGCGGGCTGGCGGGGTGTCGGCCCGACACGGTCAGTATCCCCGCGCGCGGTCGATAACGTTTTCAAGCGGCTCGCCGCGCTCGAACGCCTCGATCTGCCGGGCGATGGCGGCGGCGATCGCGCCGGCTTCGGAGATCGCGGCGTTGTGCGGGCTGACGTAGACGGCGGGGTGGCGCCAGAGCGGCGAATCGACCGGCAGCGGCTCGCGCTCGAACACGTCGAGCGAGGCGCCCTTGAGCGCGCCGCTCGCCAGCGCCGCGACGATGTCGGCGTCGACCTGCAAGCCGCCGCGTCCGGCGTTGATAAGGATCGGGCCGCCGAGCGGTCCGTCGCGCTTCAGGCGCGCGAACAGGCCAGCGTCGAGGAGCCCCTTGGTCTCGGCGGTCAGCGGCAGGAGGACGACGAGCATGTCCGTCTGCGCCAGCAGGCGGGCGAGGCCGTCGGCGCCAGAGAAGGTGTCGACGCCGTCCAGCGTCTTGGGCGTCGCGCTCCAGCCCGCGACCCGGAAGCCGAGCGTCCCGAGCTTCGCCGCCGCGTCCCGCCCGAGCACGCCGAGGCCGAGCACGCCGACCTGCACGTCCGCAGCCTTCGGCTGCCCGTCGTCGTCCGCCCACAATCGCTCCCGCTGCTGCCGCTCGTAGCGGCGCAGCTGACGCAGGTGGATCAGCGCGTGCATGACCACCCATTCGCTCATCCGGGCGGTGAGGTCGGAGTCGACCACCCGCACGATCGGGGCGTCCGGCAGCGCCGGGTCGACGAGCAGATGGTCGACCCCGGCGCCGAGCGAGAACACCACCTTCAGGTTCGGCAGGCCGTTCAGCGCGCCGGGCGGATGCCGCCAGGACAGGACGTAGCCGACGCGAGGACGATCGAAAGGCTGGCCAAGCACCGCGAATGCATGGCTCGGAAGCAACATTTGCAGGCGACCGCGCCATGGGGCTGGGTCGGTATTTGGTGCGGCGAAAAGAATTGTCTTTTGCAATGACGGATAGACCTCTTCGCGAGGCAGGGTTAGTCCCAACTATCGTACTTGTCTGCGATAGTCCGGCTTGTTGGATACGACGACGCTGCTCCGTATAGACCAACATAATAACGAGTTGACCTTTCTATTCCAAAGATATCCTTATAGTTCAATTTACAATAAAACCATGCTCCATGCGCCGCAAGATTCGACAACTCACGATCGAATAAATATGTTACCTCAATTTCGTCGACAAAGGATCCGGCAGAAATTGATATTCGCCCCCCGAAGTCCTCATTGTATATGAAATTACCTCTTCGTTGTATATATCCCGTCTTGTATTTTTCATGGTACTGAGCTGATTCTTTTGCTTCAGGGTCTGGTGGGTTGTCTGGAGTGTAAAATCTCTCCGGTCTAACAAATAGATGAGATTGAATAGCCGTCAAAATAGCCGGGGTTTGTCCTGCGTTTTTGATGGAAAAATGTATCGTAATACTGCGTTCATTTATGTTTTGTTCGGGTCCTTGCGGCGTGTCATAATTTACGAAAAGCCAGGCCCTACTTATCGTCGAAGATCGGTCAGCCGACGCAGACTGCTTGGCCATTTCGTTAAGCTGGGACTCCAACAATTTGAGCTGATCCTGCGTCGCAGAGTCAGCGTGATTGATGGCCACCTCAGTGAGGTTTGCTAATCTTGTAGATTCCAAAGCAGCAGCGGCAGCAGCAATAAACGCTAATGCTAAACTACGAAATTAGCAAAATCTAACCAATCTCTCTTCACTGTACGATTTATTTTAACTCCGAAATTCGAAGTATCATCATCCGATATATTTGTATCCAGGAGTGGGTCTTTCTTATCTTCAGCTCCCTTTCTGCTAGGCGTTTCATCCTTGCTACCAGCCATCGAAATCTCCCGAATCACCTACGTCAATTTGGCGTAGTAGCGATCCGGAATCAATTTCGGAATCACGATACTTGGAGATTGCTCCGCGAAGGTTGCTGTATTGTGTAACCGAGCGGCGCGATGCGCTCGACGACCGGGTCCGGCTCGGGCGGGGCGGCGTCGCCAAGGCGATAGGCCGCGCGCAGGCGCTGGACGACCGCCTCGGCCGAGAGCGCGTCGCGGGCGTGGACGATCGCGAGCGGCCGATCGGGGCCGACCTCCGCGCCGAGCGGGACGAGCTCGGTGAGACCGACCGAAGGGTCGATCGCGTCGGACGCGCGCGCCCGGCCGCCGCCGAGTTCGACCACCGCGAGGCCGATCGCGCGCACGTCGACCGACGCGACGATGCCGCGCCGCTCCGGGCGCGCCTCGATCGTGATCCCGGCGCGCGGCAGAACCGCCGTCGATCGCGCGAGAAAATCGGCTGGGCCGCCGAGCGCGGTCACCATCGCCTCGAATCTTTCCGCCGCCGCGCCCGATTCGAGCGTCCCGCGCAGCTGCGCCTCGGCTTCCGACACGGTCTTGGCCAGGCCGGCGAGACGGAGCAACTCGGCGCCGAGCGCGAGCGTCACGCTCAGGAGCCGCGCGTCGCGATGCTTTCCGGTCAGGAAATCGACCGCGTTCTGGACCTCGACCGCATTGCCGGCGGCGCTGGCGAGCGGCTCGTTCATGTCGGTGATCAGCGACACCGTCGGCAGGCCGGCGCCGTTGGCCACCGTCGCGATGCTCTCCGCCAGCTCGCGCGACGCTTGAAGCGTCGGCATGAAGGCGCCCGAGCCGGTCTTGACGTCCATGACGAGGGCTTCGAGCCCGGCCGCGAGCTTCTTCGACAGGATCGAGGCGGTGATCAGCGCGACCGATTCGACCGTCGCGGTCACGTCGCGGATCGCATAGAGGCGCCGGTCGGCGGGCGCGAGGTCCGCCGTCTGGCCGATAATGGCGCAGCCCACTTCCTTCACCACCCGGCGGAAGAGCGGCAGGTCGGGCTGGGTGGCGTAGCCGGGGATCGACTCGAGCTTGTCGAGCGTGCCGCCGGTATGGCCGAGCC
>CAMFKX010000148.1 GCA_945957375.1 uncultured Roseiarcus sp. | reverse complement strand
AGCACACGCTCTGGGTCGCCAACGACAACGACTTCCTGTCGCAGGTGGTCGACGCCAACGGCAAGACCGTCGACAACCCGAACGAATTCTATGTGTTCGGCTTCACCGACGCCGATCTCAACACCCCGGCGTTCTTCAACGCTGTTTATTCGGCGCAGCCGGTGGCCTCTATCCCCGAGCCCGCGACCTGGGCGACCATGCTGGTCGGCTTCCTCGGGCTCGGCCTCGCCGCCCGCCGCCGCGGGGCTGCCGCGATCCGCGTCTGACGCCTTTCGCGCCGACGCGCTACAGCGACACCTTCGCCCGCGCCGCCAGCTCCCCCACGATGCCGCGGCGGAAGGCCAGCACGCAGGCGACGAACACGGCGCCCTGGATCACCGTCACCCACTCGCCGAACTGGGCGAGGTAGTTCTGCATCGCGATCACGATCAGCGCCCCGAGCGCCGGCCCGTAGAACGTGCCCATGCCGCCGACCAGCGTCATCAGCACCACCTCGCTCGAGGTCGAGAGCGAGACGTCGGTGAGGGAAGCGTTCTGGGCGACGATCGCCTTGGTCGCCCCGGCGAGGCCGGCGAAACCGGCCGACAGCGTGAAGGCGGCGAGCTTGTAGAGCGTCGCGCGGTAGCCGAGCGAGATCACCCGCGGCTCATTTTCCCGGATCGCCTTGAGGATCTCGCCGAACGGCGACTGGACGATGCGCTCGATCGCCAGAAAGCCGAACAGGAACACCAAAGCCACGAACACGTAGAGCGCCCACGGATTGGAGAGATCGACGAGTCCGAGCGCCTTGCCTTGCGGCACGCCCTGGATGCCGTCCTCGCCGTGCGTGAAAGGCGCCTCGACGCTGAAGAAATAGACCATCTGGGCGAAGGCCAGCGTGATCATGGCGAAATAGATGCCGAACGAGCGGATCGCCAGCGCCCCGACGGCGAAGCCGAGCACGGTTGCGGCGAGGACGCCGACCGCGATCGCCGACACCGGCTCGAAGCCCCAGACCTTGGCCGCGTGGGCGCAGCAATAGCTCGCCAGCCCGAGGAACATCGCGTGCCCGAGCGACAGGAGATTGACGTAGCCGATCAGCAAATTGAAGGCGCAGGCGAACAGCGCGAAGCACAGCGCCTGCATGACGAAGAACGGATAGGCCACGAACGGCGCGACCGCGATCAGCGCGACCATGGTCGCGAACGCGATCCAGTTCGCCTTGCGGTTGCGCTCGGTAAAGTCGCGGGCGGAGGCCGCTTCGACGGTCGCGGTCAATGCGCTCTCCCGAACAGGCCCGACGGGCGCACGAGCAGCACGATCGCCATGATGACGAAGGCGACGGTGTTCGAGGCTTCCGGATAGAAGACCTTGGTCAGGCCCTCGAGGACGCCGAGCACGAAGCCGGTCAGGATCGAGCCGAGGATCGAGCCCATGCCGCCGATCACCACCACCGCGAACACGACGGCGAGGATGTCGACGCCCATGCCCGGCCGCACCTGGTTGATCGGCGCGGCGAGCACGCCGGCGAAGGCCGCGAGCGCGACGCCGAAGGCGTAGGTGAGGGTCACCATGCGCGGCACGTTGACGCCGAAGGCGCGCACCATGGTCGGGTTCTCGGTCGCGGCGCGCAGGTAGGCGCCGAGCTTGGTCCGCTCGATCACCAGCCACGTGCCGAAGCACACGGCCATGGACGCGACGATCACCCAGCCGCGATAGACCGGCAGGAACATGAAGCCGAGATTCCAGGCGCCCGACAGCTCCTTCGGGATGGCGTAGGGCATGCCGGAGGCGCCGAAATAGTTCTGGAACAGGCCCTGGAAGACGAGCGCGAGGCCGAAGGTGAGGAGCAGGCTGTAGAGCGGATCGAAGCCCGCGAGGCGCTTGAGGAACAGGCGCTCGACCACCGCGCCGACCGCGCCGATGATGAGGGGCGCGAGGATCAGCGCGAACCAGTAGTTGAGCCCGGTGAGTTTCAGCAGGAAATAGGCGGCGAAGGCGCCCATCATGTAGAAGGCGCCGTGGGCGAAATTGACGATCTGCAGCATGCCGAAGATGACGGCGAGGCCGAGGCTGAGCAGGGCGTAGAACGAGCCGTTGATCAGGCCGATGAGCAATTGCCCATAGAGCGCCGGCAGGCTGACGACGTGGCCGAACAGCGTCATCGGCGAAGCCCCGCGGCGCGCTTCCCTTCTCCCCCTGCGGGAGAAGGTGTCGCCGAAGGCGACGGATGAGGGGTCCGCGCCGGCAGGCCCGTTTGCCCCTTCGCCCGCAAGGCGAGAAGGGGCACCGAAAGCGGAACTCGGCGGACTCTCTCCGTCGCCATCCTCATCACACCCCCAGCGCCTCGTGCAGCATGCCCATCCGCCCGTCGAGCTCGGCGCTCGCGAACGTGTCGATGATTCGGCCGTGCTCCATCACGAAGAAGCGGTCGGCGAGGGTCGAGGCGAAGCGGAAGTTCTGCTCGACCAGCAGGATGGTGAAGCCCTCGCGCTTCAGCTCGGCGATGGTGCGGCCGATCTGCTCGATGATCACCGGCGCAAGGCCCTCGGTCGGCTCGTCGAGCATCAGGAAACGCGCGCCGGTGCGCAGGATCCGGGCGATCGCCAGCATCTGCTGTTCGCCGCCGGACAGCTTGCCGCCGCCGCTCGAAAGCCGCTCGCGCAAGTTCGGAAACAGCGCATAGATGCGCTCGATGCTCATGCCGCCGGTCCTGGCGATCTGGGGCGGCAGGAACAGGTTCTCCTTGACGGTGAGGCTGGCGAAGATCGCCCGCTCTTCGGGGCAGAGGGCGACGCCGAGCCGGGCGATGCGCTCGATCGGCAGCCGGATCATCTCCTGGCCGTTGAACGCGACCGAGCCGCTGCGCTTGCCGACGATCCCCATGATCGCCTTCAGCGTCGTGGTCTTGCCGGCGCCGTTGCGGCCGAGCAGGGTGACGACCTCGCCTTCGCCCACGTCGAGATCGACGCCGTGCAGAATGTGCGATTCGTTGTACCAGGCCTGAAGGCCCTTGACGTCGAGCACGGTCGTCGAACGGGCGGACGCGTCAAGCATGCCCGGCCCCCATATAGGCTTCGCGCACCTCGGGGTTCTCCGAGACCGTGCGGTAGTCGCCCTCAGCGAGGACGCGGCCGCGGGTCAGCACGGTGATGCGATGGGAGAGGTTGGCCACCACCTGGAGGTTGTGCTCGACCATCAGGATGGTGCGGTTCGCCGACACCCGCCGGATCAGCTCCGCGATCCGGTCGATGTCCTCGTGGCCCATGCCGGCCATCGGCTCGTCGAGCAGCATGAGCTCCGGGTCGACGGCGAGGGTGGTCGCCAGTTCCAGCGCCCGCTTGCGGCCATAGGAGATTTCGCCGGCGGTGGCGTAGGCGAACGAGGTCAGCCCGACGCTGTCGAGCAGTTCGAGCGCGCGGGCGTTCAGCGGCTTGAGGGCCGCCTTCGAGCGCCAGAAGTCGAACGAGTCGCCGCGCGAACGCTGTAGCGCGATCCGGACGTTCTCGAGGGCGTTGAGATGAGGGAAGACAGCGGAGATCTGGAACGAGCGCACGAGCCCGAGGCGGGCGACGTCGGCGGGGCGCAGGCGGGTGATGTCGCGGCCGTTGAAGGTGATCGTCCCCGCGCTCGGCGCGACGAACTTGGTCAGCATGTTGAAGCAGGTGGTCTTGCCGGCGCCGTTGGGGCCGATCAGGGCGTGGATCGCGCCGCGCTTGATCCTGAGCGACACGTCGCTGACGGCGCGGAAATCGCCGAAACTTTTGGTCAGGCCCTCGGTGACGAGAATATCGTCGTCGCTCATTCCCGCCAGCCGCTCCAGCGCATGCGCGTCCCCCCGAGCTTCGCCCTGCAATCAAGCGGGTCGATGGCGGGATGTAAAGCCCAAAACCCACGGCGGCGGCGCGCTAATGTCGCTGGAGCGTCGAGCCTCCTGCCTACGGCCGGCAAATCCGGTATGATCCTCGACGCTGGCTCAGGCGAAGCGTTGGGGGAGATCATGCTCAGTTTTGATCGCATCACGCAAAGGCCGGGAGTGATGGGCGGGAAAGCGTGCATACGCGGCTTGCGAGTGACCGTCGGAACGATCGTCGCCAAGATCGGCGCGGGGCGCACGTTCGAAGATTTGCTGGCGGACTATCCTTATCTCGAGCGTGACGACTTGCTCGCTCCGCTACGCGGCGTGGCGCGCTGAAGAGCGCGAAATCCTGCTTCCCGGCGAATGAAGCTCCTCGTTGACATGAACCTGTCGCCGCGCTGGACGTTGCTGCTGGCTGGCAACGGCTTCGACGCCTCCCACTGGTCGGCGGTCGGAGCGCCGGACGCCCCAGACGCGGAGATCATGGCCTTCGCCCGCAGCGGCGACCATGTTGTGCTCACGCACGACCTGGACTTCGGCGCCATCCTTGCCGCCACAGGGGCATAAGCCGAGTGTCGTCCAGATCAGGGCTGATGATGTCAGTCCAGAAGCGATCGGCGCGGTCGTCGTCAGAGCGTTGCAGCGCATGCAAGACGAACTGGAGGCAGGCGCTCTCCTCACAGTCGATCCTCAGCGGATGCGCCTACACATGCTGCCGATACGACGCTGACCTGCGTCGAGGCCGCTCGGCCGTTACGGCCGATGCCCCGGCGGTCGATTGTGCAGACGGCGCTCCCAGTCGAGCGCCTGCTGCACGATGTCGTCGAGGTTGTCGCGCGTCGGCTTCCAGCCGAGCACCGTTCGCGCCCGGTCGGCGCGCGCCACCACCGCCGCGGCGTCGCCGGGGCGGCGCGGCGACTGGATCACCTTGAAATCGACGCCGGACACCCGTTTGACCACGTCGATCACCTCCTTGACCGTTTCGCCATGGCCGTAGCCGCAGTTGCAGACGATGCTCTCCCCGCCGCCGCGCAGGTAGGCGAGCGCCGCCATATGCGCGTCGATCAGGTCGGTCACCTGGATGTAATCGCGCACGCCGGTGCCGTCGCGGGTCGGATAATCCGTGCCGAAGATCTCCATGCTCGGATACATGCCGAGCGCCGTCTGCACGCCGCGCTTGATCAGGTGCGTCGCCATCGGCGTCGACTGTCCGAGACGCTTGAGCGGGTCAGCGCCGGCGACATTGAAGTAGCGCAAGGCGACATAGCGGAAGTCGTACGCGCGCGAGGCGTCCTCGAGCATCCATTCGACCATCAATTTCGAACGGCCGTAGGGCGAGATCGGCGCGAGCGGCGTCTCCTCCGACACCGGCTCCGACGAGGTCTCGCCGTAGACCGCCGCGGTCGAGGAGAAGATGAAATTCTTCACTCCGCCGCGGATCGCCGTCTCCATCAGAGTGCGCGCCTTCGCGGTGTTGTTGAGATAATAGCCGAGCGGATCGGCGACCGATTCCGGCACGACGATCTTGGCGGCGAAATGGGCGATGGCGTCGATCTCGTGCTCGTCGATCAACCGCGCCACCAGGTCGGCGTCGCCCATGTCGCCGACGACCAGCTTGGCGGGTTCGTTCACCGCCCAGTCGAATCCGGTCGAAAGGTTGTCGAGCACGATCACCTTCTCCCCGGCGTCCATGAGGCCGAGGGTCATGTGGCCGCCGATATAGCCGGCCCCGCCGGTCACCAGAACGCTCATCGCAAACCCTTCCCTGTCGAAAAGCCGCGCGGCGCGGCGCGACCGTCCGGTTTGATCTGCCCCATGGCAGGCGGCGGCCGGACCTGATATTCCCTAGCAGATTCGGAGCGCACTCTTCCAACGGGCCGTCGAAGGCGGCCCCTCCAGGGACGGAAATCCATGAAAAAGCCGATCCGCAAAGCCGTACTTCCCGTCGCCGGCCTCGGCACGCGCTTTTTGCCGGCGACCAAGGCCGTCCCGAAAGAGATGCTGACGGTGGTCGATCGCCCGATCCTGCAGTACGTCGTCGACGAGGCGCGTGAGGCGGGCGTCGAGCATTTCATCTTCGTCACCGGCCGCAACAAGGGCGTCATCGAGGATCATTTCGACTCGTCCTACGAGCTCGAGGACACGCTGAAGCGCCGCGGCAAGGACGGCGCCTACGCCGCGCTGATGGCCGACCTGCCGCCGGCGGGCGCCACCAGCTTCACCAGGCAGCAGTCGCCGCTCGGGCTCGGCCACGCGGTCTGGTGCGCGCGCGACATCGTCGGCGACGAGCCGTTCGCCGTCCTGCTTCCCGACATGGTCACCAAGGCCGGCGCTCACGGCGGCCGCTGCCTCGCCCAGTGCGTCGAGGCCTATGAAGAATTCGGCGGCAACATCCTCGCGGTCGAGGCGGTGTCGCCCGAAGAGACCCATCAGTACGGGGTCGTCGGGGTCGGCGCCGATCACGGCCGCGCCTTCGAGATCACCGGCATGGTCGAGAAGCCGCGTCAGGGCACGTCGCCGTCCAACCTGATCATCTCCGGGCGCTATATCCTGCAGCCGGAGATCTTTCAGATCCTCGAACTGGTGGAGAAGGGAGCCGGCGGCGAAGTCCAGTTGACCGACGGCATGATCCAGCTCGCCCGCAAGCAGAAGTTCCACGGCGTGAAATTCGACGGCGACACCTACGACTGCGGTTCGAAGCTCGGCTTCCTCGCCGCCAACCTCTCCTTCGCGCTCAGCCGCCACGACCTCGCGCTCGGGCTCAAGGACGAACTGCGCAAGCACGGCTTCGTTCCGAAATCGGCCTGAAGCCCAACGCGCCGCCGGTTTTGCCCGACGCGCGGCGATGATAAGGAGCGGCATGACCGAGACGTCCGCCGCCCTGACTTCCGCCCTTCGAACCCTCGACATCGAACGGCGCGGCCTCGACGCGCTCGCTGCGGCGATGCGCCGCAGCGAGCAAGGCGAACTCGGCGCCGTCTTCACCGAGGCCGTCGCCGCGATCATGGCCGCCAACGGGCGCGTGATCGTTACCGGCATGGGCAAGTCCGGGCACGTCGCCCGCAAGATCGCGGCGACGCTCGCCTCGACCGGACAGCCGGCGTCCTTCGTCCATCCGGCCGAAGCCAGCCACGGCGACCTCGGCATGGTGCAGAACGGCGACGTCGTGCTGGCGCTGTCCTGGTCGGGCGAGACGGTCGAGCTGGCGGCGATCGTCACCTTCGCCAAGCGCTACGCGATCCCGCTGATCGCGGTGACGGCGAGCCCGGACAGCGCGCTCGGGCGGGAGGCGGACGTGTGCCTCACGCTGCCCGCCGTGGACGAGGCCTGTCCGAACGGGCTCGCGCCGACCACCTCTACCACGATGCAGCTCGTGCTCGGCGACGCGCTGGCGATCGCGCTGCTGGAAAGCCGCGGCTTCACCGCGCGCGACTTCCAGGCGCTTCACCCCGGCGGCAAGCTCGGCGCCCGACTCCAGCATGTGCGCGACGTGATGCACGCCGGCGAGCGCGTCCCGCGCATCGACGCCGGGGCCCGGATGGCCGACGCGATCGTCGAGATGACCTCCAAGGGTTTCGGCTGCGTCGCCGCCTTCGACGGCGACAAGCTCGTCGGCATCGTCACCGACGGCGACCTGCGCCGCCACCTCAAGGCCGGACGCTCGCTCGAGACGCCGGTCGCGGAGGTGATGACGAAGAAGCCCCGAACGATCGCGCCCGACGCGCTGGTGGCGGAGGCGCTCGAGCGCATCAGCCACAAGATTTCGGCGCTGCTCGTGGTCGAGGACGCCGCGGTGGTCGGAATCGTGCATTTCCACGACCTGATGCGGATCGGGGCGATCTGAAGCGCCCCGAATCGCCGCGATGGCCAGCTTGTCAAGCCGGATGCCCGAGGATTAAGCAGATCGCGCCGGGCGCGCATGATTCGACTCGGCCCGGTTGCAGCGGGAGCCAACCCATGAACGTCATCACCCGTCGGTCGCTCATTCTCTCCGGGGCCGCGCTCGCCGCCGGCGCCGCCGTGTCGCCGGCCGAGGCCGCCACCGGATCGGTCTCGATCCGCCTGGTCAGCGCCGGCTTCATTTTCGGCGCGACCGTCGGCAGCGGCATCCTGCGCTTCCAAGGGACCGACTTCCGGCTGAAGATCGGCGGCGTCAGCGCCGGGGCGACCATCGGCGCCTCGGGGACCGATCTCGTCGGGACCGCCTATAACCTGCATCAGCCGGCGGACATCGAGGGGATCTACTCGGCGGTCGGCGCGGGGCTCGCGGTCGCCGGCGGCCGATCCGCCGCGCAGCTCACCAACGCGCGCGGCGTGCGCCTCAAGCTGCACGGCCGTCAGATCGGCCTGATGTTCTCGATCGACCTCAGCGGCATGTCGATCTCGCTCGGCTGAGGCCGGCAGGACGCTCCCGCGCATTTTCGGGAGCGTCGCCAGTGTTCCGAAGTTCACCACAAAGGGACACGAAGGACACCAAGCCCTTCGTGTCCCTTTGTGTCCTTTGTGGTGAATCCTCTCAGCGCGCCTGCCCGTAATAGGCGCCCGCGCCGTGCTTGCGCTTGAAGTGCTTCGCCAGCAATTCCGGCTCGATCGGCCCGAGGTCGGGCGCGAGCGCGAGCGACATCAGCGCCATGTCGGCGACGCACTCGATCGCCACCGCCGTCTCGACCGCCTTGGCGACCGTCGGCCCCCAGGCGAACGGCGCGTGGCGGTTGACCAGCACGCCGGGGAAGTCGGCCGGGTCGATCCCGGCGAAGCGCTCGACGATCACATTGCCAGTCTCCCACTCGTAGGCGCCGGCGATCTCCGCCGCGGTCATCTTGCGGGTCACCGGCACGTCGCCGTTGAAATAGTCGGCGTGGGTCGTACCGAAGATCGGGATCGGCCGCCCGGCCTGGGCGAAGGCGGTGGCGCGCGTCGAGTGGGTGTGGACCACGCCGCCGATGCTCTCGAAGGCGAGGAACAGTCTCCGGTGCGTCGGCGTGTCGGACGACGGCCTGAGGCTCCCCTCGACCGTCCGCCCTTCGAGGTCGACGACCACCATGTCGTCGGGCGACAGCGTCGCGTAATCGACCCCGCTCGGCTTGATCGCGAACACGGCCTTCGCCCGGTCGATCGCGCTGGCGTTGCCGAAGGTCAGGTTGATCAGGCCGTGCTTCGGCAGGGCGACATTGGCCTCGTAGGCCTCGCGCTTGAGTTCGAGATAGGTCGACATGGCGCGCTCAGGCCCTGAAACCCTGGGCGAGGTAGTAGTAGACCTCGTTGTTGCGCAACTCCTGCTTGAACGCGGGGATCGTGGTCCCTGCGCCGATGCGGGCGAACTCGATGCCGGCGATGGTGGCGAAATCCTCCAGCATCTCGCTCGTCACCGCGTAGCTGTAGCCGGTATGGTGAGCGCCGCCGGCCAGAATCCATCCTGCGCAGGCGGTCTTGAAGTCCGGCTGGCATTCCCAGACGGCGCGCGCGACCGGCAGCTTCGGCAGCACCGGATGCTCGACCGCCGTGACCTCGTTGACCAGCAGGCGGAAGCGCGAGCCGAGGTCGATCAGGGTGGCGTTCAGCGCCGGCCCGGCGGGCGCGTTGAACACCAGGCGGACCGGGTCCTCGCGATTGCCGATGCCGAGCGGATGAATCTCGAGCGTGGGCTTGCCCGACGCGATCGACGGGCAAACTTCCAGCATGTGCGAACCGAGCACGAGCTCGCCGTCGGGCTCCATGTGATAGGTGTAGTCCTCCATGAACGACGTGCCGCCCGGCAGACCCTCGCCCATCACCATCATCGCGCGCACCAGCGCCGCGGTCTTCCAGTCGCCCTCGGCGCCGAAGCCGAAGCCGTCGGCCATCAGCCGCTGCGGCGCGAGGCCGGGCAGCTGCTTCAGGCCGCCGAGGTCCTCGAAGGTGGTGGTGAAGCCCTTGAAGCCGCCGCGGCCGAGGTAGGAGCGTAATGCCAGCTCCTGGCGCGCGCCGTAGACCAGCGACTCGTGGCGCTCGCCGCCGCGGCGCAGCGCCGGGGCGACCGTGTAGAGCTCCTCGTACTCCGCCGCGAGCCTCTCGGCTTCCGCGTCCGAGACGGCGCCGACCGCCTTGACGAGTTCGTTGATCCCGTAGCCGTTGGTCGAGAAGCCGAACTTCATCTCGGCCGAGACCTTGTCGCCCTCGGTCACCGCGACCTCGCGCATGTTGTCGCCGAAGCGGCAGAAGCGCGCGCCCTGCCAGTCGTGCCAGGCGCGCGCCGCGCGCATCCAGGCGCCCATGCGGTCCTGGACCTCCGGGTCGGACCAGTGGCCGACCACCACCTTGCGCCCGAGGCGCATGCGGGTGTGGATGAAGCCCGCCTCGCGGTCGCCGTGCGCCGACTGGTTGAGGTTCATGAAGTCCATGTCGATCGTCGCCCACGGCAGGTCGCGGTTGGCCTGGGTGTGGAGATGAAGGAACGGCTTCTGCAGCGCGACGAGGCCGCGGATCCACATCTTCGACGGCGAAAAGGTGTGCATCCACAGCACGAGTCCGGCGCAATTGGCGTCGGCGTTCGCCTCCATGCACAGTTTCACGATCTCGTCGGGCGTGGTCAGCAACGCCTTGTAGACGAGCTTCAGCGGCAGCTTCGGCGATTGCGCGAGCCCGCCCACGATGTCGCGCGCGTCGGCGGCGACCTTCTGCAGCGGTCCCGCGCCGTAGAGGTGCTGCGATCCGCAGACGAACCAGATTTCGGGAGTGGCGAGGTTGATCATGGGAGCGTCTTTCGTCGTTGGCTTTGGCCGCGCGCTGCGCGGCGTCGATCTCGTTCGGGTCTCGTGCGATTCGGGCGAGGCGGCGCCGCCGCCGGCCGAAGCTTCTGCAATTCAGAGGCTCGGGCGTCCTCGGCATCCTCCCTGGCTTCGCCGGTCACGCGGGCGTCGTCGTGAGTCAGGATAGACAACCCCGCGACGAAAGCGAAGCCGGAACATCCCGCTCAATCCAATTATCATACAAAATGACAAATGCTCGCGCCAGAGGGTTGTGCCGGCCGGCGCCTCCCTTCCCGATCGGATGTTGGGGAAGGCGCCGGCCGATGGCCGACGGATGGGTGCGGAAAGCAGGACTGCGCCTCCGGGGCCACCTTCCCCGGCGAAGTCGGGGAAGGACGCGGTCGGCGACCGCGTCTCCAGGGCTTACCTCTGCTCGCCCGGCGAGCGGGCGATGCGCTTGTAGACCCGGGTCAGGTAGGCGGTGGCGAACAGCGGGGTGAGCAGGTTCACGACGGGAATCGCGACCAGAACGGCGACGATCGCGCCGGCCGCGAAAACCTCCAGCATGTGGCGGTCGAACAGCGCCCGGGCTTCCTCGGCGGAGGCGTGGCGCATGGCCGCCAGTTCGAAATATTCCCGTCCGAGCAGGTAGCCGTTCAGCACGAAGAACGCCGCGAGACCGACGCCGGTGAAGATCGTCAGCGCGAGCACGACCAGATTGACCACGATCGAGAGCAGCGCGAAGCGCACGCCGAGCGCGATCGACGGACCGAGCGGCAGCGGCCGCCCGGGCGGCCCGTGCGGGTCGATCGACCGTTCCACGATCGTCGCGATGTCGTCGAGGTAGAAGCTCGCCACCAGCGACGTCGTCGGCGGCGCGAGGACAATCAGGCCGACCACGAGACCCAGCGCCACGACCGCCGATAGGACATACGACAGCCACGCCGGACCGACGTGGATGTAGGAGACGGCGAGACGATCGAGCCCGATCCCGGCCAGCACCAGCACCGCCGCGGTCAATCCGAGCGAGCGCCACATGACCCGCCGGAACGGCGGGGTGAAGATCTGCGAGGCCGCTTCGAAGGCGTCGTTGATCATCGCGACGATTGCTCCCGCTGGGGTCAGCGCCGGCGCGGCCGCCAGATCAGGCTGGTGCTGACCGCGTAGTTCCACACGACGCTGAGAAGCGCGCCCGACAGCCCGGAGAGCCACCAGGTCTGGTTGGCGTTGTAGAGAAAGGAGGCGACATTGATGTTGGCGATCGCGCCCACGCCGCAGGCGAGGGCGAAGGCGATGAAGCCGCCGACCATGCCGAGGCCCCGGTAGCGCTGGGTGCGGTAGGTGATCTCGTTGTTGAGCAGGAAGTTGCTGCCCATGGCGACGGTCGTCGCGATCAATTGCCCCGCCTGAAAGTCCGCGGCGCCGACCGCGCCCCGGTAGGCCAGCAGCACGAGGATGTGCACGAAGAGGCCGACGACGCCGATCAGGGCGAACAGAACGAAGCGGACCGGGAGCAGCCCGCCGGTCGCGTGATGGACGACAAGGCCAAGGAAATCGAGGCCGACCAGCGCCGACAGCTTCGATTCCCCGGCCGTGCGTTCGCGAAACCGGTACGGGACCTCGACCACGCGCAAGGCGCCGGCCGCCGACAGGATCACGTCGACCAGGATCTTGAAGCCGTCGGGCGAAAGACGCGGGGCGAGACGGGCGACGATCTCGCGCCGGATCATGAAGAAGCCGCTCATCGGGTCGGCGATCGGCGTCCCGGTGATGCGATTGAAGAACCACCGGCCGAGATCGCTCAGCTTCTGCCGTATCGGCGAAAGCCCCTGCTCGGCGCCGTCGCGGATGCGCGTGCCGATCGCCAGGTTGCCGGGGCCGGCTTCGAGCAGCCGATACATTTTCGGCAGGATCGATTCGTCGTGCTGCAGGTCGCCGTCGATCACCGCGACGAAGTCGGCGCTCGAGGCCATCCAGCCCTCGATCACCGCGCCGGCGAGGCCGGTGCGGTTGACCCGCCTCAGGCCTGTCTCTTATACACATCTCCGAGCCCACGAGACGTAGAGGAATCTC
>CAMFKX010000147.1 GCA_945957375.1 uncultured Roseiarcus sp. | reverse complement strand
CCCCGGGCGGCGGGACGCCGCCCCTCCGAGGGGCCGGGAGCATGCGCGGCGCGTCGTCGCGGCACACGGCGCGGCGCTTGACGGAGGGTGCGCGTCCCGCGCACCCGGGGCGGCGGGACGCCGCCCCTCCGAGGCGACGGCCAATCGCTTGCTTGCCAGGATCGGTGGCGATTGCGACCGATTGCTCTGGCTCGACAGCGATCACCCCTCCAGTCGCAGCGGCCCGTCGAGAAACGGCTGCGTCTCGAGAAAGCCCGCGAGCCGCGCGCCGAACTCCCGCCGCACCCGGGTCAGCGGCGGGCGCGAGCGCCGCCACGGCGGCGACGCCGGAGACGAGGCCATCTCCGGCCAGGGGGACCTTGCGAACCAGTCGCGGTAGTCTTCGGCGAAGCGCGCCTCGCCCTTCCACGCGTCGAGGCTCCACGGCTTCGGCGCATTGACGAAATGCAGCACGATCGGGGCGACGCGGCGCTCGAGGTCGAGCAGGAAGAAGTCGCCCATGAAGTTCATGCGCGGCGACAGCGGCGCGAAGCCGCCGCGCAGCGTCGCGTTCAGCGCGTCCTGCTCCATGAACGGATAGCGCTGGGGCTCCTCAGCGAGCGCCTTGGTCACCCGCTCGGTGAGCTTCTCCCGCCGCCACGCGGCGCGGTCGATCGCCATCAGCCCGGCGTTGAAATAGGGAGTGTCGAGCGCGAGCCCCAACTTCGCCCGCGAGCGCCGGAACATGCGCACGAGCGGGTCGTCCTCGCTCTTGAAGTCCATCAGGAAAATCATGTCGTAGGCCGCCGCGAGCGGCCGCCCGCTGAAGTCGAAGGTTTCCAGGCGCGAGAGGCCGGGCCGGACAATCAGCATGTCGGAATCGACGCTGACGATCCGCTCGATCTGCGGCGGCAGGACCTCGGCGAGGAACAGGCGGCGGAACACCGCGCGCGAGAACCGACCCTTGCCGGAAAGGCGGCCGTCGAGCGCCTTGAAGTCGACGGTGAGGAGGGTGATCCGCTCCCGCAGCGGCCGCGCCAGGCGGTCGAAGCCCGGCGCCACGTCGTCCGGCTCGCAGACGAGAAAGATCTCCGGACGCGCCTCGGGCTCGGCGTCGATCAGCGAGGCGATGGCGCGCACCGCCGGCGCGAAGAACAGGCGGTCGGGGGTGAAGCAGAAGGCGGTGCGCAAGAGGATCCCCCAAGACGCCGGCGCTGCGCCGCGCCGCGTCCCTTCTCCCCGCCTTGCGGGGAGAAGGCCAGGATGAGGGGCGCTGGGGATGAGCCGCCGCGGCCAATCCCCCGCGCCCCTCACCCCAACCCTCAGGGGGCGTCGTGGTCCGAATCCGGCGATTGAGCCCGCTCTAGCGTGAATTGAGGCGCGCTGAAACAGGCTGCCCGCGCTTTGGCCGACGCGCTATGGTCGAGGGACCGCCATCCGGGAGACGAACGCCATGCAATACCTGCACACGATGATCCGCGTGACGGACCTCAAGGCGACCATCGCCTTTTTCGAGCTGTTGGGCTTTGTCGAGACGCGCCGGAGCGACAACGAGAAGGGACGCTTCACCCTGGTGTTTCTCGCCGCGCCCGGCGACGCCGAGCGGGCGCGCAAGGACCAGGCGCCGCTGGTCGAACTCACCCACAACTGGGACCCCGAGGTCTATACCGGCGGGCGCAACTTCGGCCATCTCGCCTATCGGGTCGACGACGTCTACGCGACCTGCAAGACGCTGATGGACGCGGGGGTGACCATCAACCGTCCGCCGCGCGACGGCTACATGGCCTTCATCCGCACGCCCGACAATATTTCCATCGAGCTGATCCAGAAGGGCGGCGCGCTGCCGCCGGCCGAGCCGTGGGCGTCGATGCCCAACACCGGCGTCTGGTGAGGCTGCGGTTGCTTCACACGTAACGCGGCGCCATCGCCCGCCAAGCGCGCGGGCAGTGGGCCCGCCCGTCCCAGACGTCGAGCCGGCAGCGCACCCCCTTGTCGGCGAGCAGGCGGCTGAGGTCGAGGTTGCTGTCGAGGAAAGGGTCGGCCTCGCCGACGGTCAGCACGACCTCGATCCGGCGCAAGGCCTCCAGCCGCTGCGGGCAATCGAGGCCGGGCAGGAAGTGCGTCGGCGTGTGGAAATAGATCTCGTCGTCGTAGTAGCCGTCGAACCGGTCGTCGAAGCACTCGATCTTCGTCGTCAGGTCATAGCGGCCGGAGAAGGCGACCAGCTTGCGGAACAGGTGCGGGTGGCGGAAGACGAGGCTCGCGGCCTGGAAGGCGCCGAGGCTGCAGCCCATCGCCATCGTGCATTCGTGAGAATTGGCCGAGGCCATCAGCGGCATCGCCTCGTGCAGGACATAGGACTCCAGCGCGGCGTGGCGGCGGATGCGGTCGGCCGGATGGCGGCCCCGGTCGTAGAAGCTCTCCTGCGCCAGCCCCTCGATGCAGAAGAGCTGCAAGTGTCCGGCGTCGACCTTTTCGCCGAGGCTGGCGACGACGTCGAGCTTCTCGTACTCCCAGAAGCGCCCGTCGCGCGTCGGGAACATCAGCACCTTCGCCCCGGCGTGGCCGAAGATCAGCAGCTCCATGTCCCGATGCAGCGCGGGGCTATGCCAGCGCCGGTATTCCCGCTTCATGTCGCCTCGAAGAATCGGCCGACCTTGTGCGCAAGACGCGCATGCTGGTCCTCGATTCCAGGGTAGTCGACGTGACCTGCATCCAGGATGACGGTTTCGTGCACGTTTGACGTCGGCACGGCGTTGGCGACCGAAAACTGGCACGGCGGCGCCACCACCGGATCGAAGCGGGCGACGGCGATGAGCATCGGGACCTGGATCCGCGTCGCCGCCGTCGCCGCGTCGAACAGGCGGAGGGTTTCGATCGCGCCGGCGCGCCGCGCGACATGGCCCTGTGCCGCATGCCCGCTGCCGACGGTCGGAAGCGTCAGCCAGAGCGGCATATTGCCGAATGTCGGAACTTCCAGATGACCCCGGTCGATGCGGGCGTCGCGGGCGATCGCGAGCGCGCCGATTCCGCCGCCGAAGCTCGTCCCGGCGTACCCGATCCGTCCGGCGACCTCAGGAAAAAGCCGTTCGAGCGCGGACGCCGCCAGCCACAGATCGTCGACGCAGCCGCCCAGAATGTAGCGGTCCGGCTGGTCGATATCGTGCAGCACGTGCTGCTGCGGATCGCTGGAGATCGCCGCCCCGCGGCTGCGCGAAAGCCCGCGAAAGCAGGGAAACAGCACGGCCGTCTCGTCGACCGGGATGTCGAAGTCCGGTCCGTCGCGTCCGCCGTAGCCGTGGCCGACGACTAGTCCGCGGCGGACCCGGCCCCGGCGCGGGGTGAGGAGCCATCCCCCGATCGGGAAATCGTCGGTGGACGTGTAGCCGACGTCCTGGACGCGCCAGCGCCGATGCTGCGTTTCCGTCTCGGACAGCGTCGGTCGTGGGGACGTCGCGAGCGCGCGGCGGTAACGCGCCCGCCAGAAATCGTCGAAGCCGGGCGGCGCTTCGGGCGGCCGGAGCGCGAGCAGGTCGTCGAGCCGGAAGCCGTAGGCGGGATCGAAATCATACGGGTGGTCGGTCGGAGCGCTCATCCGACGACGATCGGGCGGGTGGGCAAAGCGGCTCAGCCGTCACAGGATCGCGGCGGCGACCAGATTGCGGAACAGCGTGCGGAAATATTCGCGGTGTTCCGGCGACTGGACCATGAGGATGGCGAACAGATTGTCGCGCGGCGAGATCCAGAACGTCGTGCCCATCATGCCGCCCCAGAAATATTCGCCGACGCTGCCGGCGCTCGGCGCCAGCCCCTCGCGGATCCGCACCGCGAAGCCGAGGCCGAAGCCGTGGCCCGGCCAGAGCAGATAGTGGTCGCGGTTGACCCGCGCGTCGAGATGGTCGGACGCCATATAGGCGAGGGTGCGCGGGCTCAGCAGCCGCGCGCCGCCAAAAGCGCCGCCGCCGGCGAGCATCGCGGCGAAGCGCGCATAGTCGGGCAGGGTCGAGACGAGCCCGCCGCCGCCCGACTCGAACTTCGGCGGCGTCGTCTGGTTTTCGGAATTGACCCCGGCCGCGGTCATGAAGTCGAACGAGAACGGGTCGGCGCGCCGGGCGAGCTTGGCCTCGGGGGTGAAGAAGGCGGTGTCGGCCATGCCGAGCGGCCCGAAGATGCGGGCGCGCAGGACGTCGCTCAGGCGCGCGCCCTCGACGACCTCGACGACCCGACCGAGCACGTCGGTCGAGAGGCCGTATTCCCACGCCGTCCCCGGCTGGTGCATCAGCGGCAGCGCGGCGATCGCCTCGACGTTGTCGGCGAGCGAACGTTTTGGGTTCAAGACGCCCGCGGCCTTGGTCAGCTTGTGGACCGGACCGACGCCGGTGAAGCCGTATGCGAGGCCCGAGGTGTGACGTAGCAGGTCCTGCACCGTGATCGGGCGGGCGAGCGGCTGGAGATCGAGCGTGTCGCCGTTCGGCGCGCCGACCTTGGCGTCGGCGAAGGCGGGAATGTAGTTCGAGACCGGGTCGAGCACCGTCAGCCGCCCCTCCTCGACCAGCATCATCGCGGCGACCGAGACGATCGGCTTGGTCATCGAATAGATGCGGAAGATCGCGTCGTCGCGCATCGGCGGACCGCCCGGGCGAAGCTCGCCGAGCGCCTGCCGGTAGACGATCTTGCCGCCGCGCGCGATCAGCATCGCGGCGCCGGGCGCCTTGCCCTCGTCGATCTGCCGCTGCATCGCGCCCGTCAAGCGCTCCAGCCGGTGCGGGTCGAAGCCCATGTGCTCGGACGGGACGTAGGGCAGGATAAAGGCGCTCATGGCGGACTCGCTGGCGGATGGAGGCGGGCGGAGCATAATCCCGCGCGGTCGCCCGGCAAGTCCGGGGCGCGCCCGGCGGAGCGCGGGCTGGCCCAGTCGTCCCCGCGGCGCATTCTTGACAGCCCTATCGCGGTCATATCTGCTGATTTTTCGTCGACCCTTTGCCGGACGCGCGCGTCGGAGCGCGAGGCGGGGCGACCCGCGGGGGAGGGGCGAGCCGATGATCTTCCGGCAATTGTTCGACGGCGTATCGAGCACCTACAGCTATCTGATCGCGAGCCGCCATGGCGGCGAGGCGCTGATCATCGACCCGGTGCTCGAAAAGGTCGACCGCTACCTCAAGCTCATGCAGGAGCTCGACCTGAGGCTGGTCAAGGCGATCGACACCCATCTGCACGCCGACCACGTCACCGGACTGGGCGCGCTGCGCGACCGCACCCATTGCGTCACCGTCATGGGCGAGCAGAGCAAGGTCGACGTCGTGTCGATGCGGATCGCCGACGGCGACCGTCTGACGATCGAGGGCGTGAGCCTCGACGTGCTCTACACGCCCGGCCATACCGACGATTCCTACAGCTTCGTCCTCGGCGACCGGGTCTTCACCGGCGACACGCTGCTCATTCGCGGCACCGGCCGCACCGATTTCCAGAACGGCGATTCGCGGGCGCAGTGGGAGAGCCTGCAGCGGCTCCTGCGCCTGCCCGACGAGACGCTGGTGTTTCCGGCGCACGACTACAAGGGCGACACGGTCTCGACCATCGCCGAGGAGAAGCGCTTCAACCCCCGTCTCCTCGTCCGGGACGCGGACGAGTACGCCGCCCTGATGGCGTCGCTTCACCTGCCCAACCCGAAGATGATGGATGTCGCGGTGCCGGCCAACATGCATCAGGGCCTTCATCAGGAGGAGGTGGCGAAGCGGGGCTGGGCGCTGACCGCCGAGCAGGCGCTGCGCGTCGTCGGCCGCGACGACGTCGCGCTGATCGATCTACGCGAGAAGAGCGAGCGCGAGCGCCGCGGAGTCATTCCGGGCTCGCTGCACGCCCCCTACGCCGACCTGATGGACACGATCGGCGAGGGCGGCCTCGTGCACGGGTTGGCGCGCAGCGGCAAGACGATCGTGTTCTACTGCGCCTTCGGCGAACGCTCCGCGATGGCGGTGCAGGCCGCGCAGGACCAGGGCCTGGCCGGCGCCCGGCATCTCGAAGGCGGCGTCGCCGCCTGGACGCGGGCGGGGGGCGAAACCCGGTAACGGCCCAAATCAGCTTACAAAGCATACGCAGCGTCTTCCGCGCGTACGCGGGGACCCAGACGGCCGCCGCGACGCGACGTCAGGTCAGACTCGCGTTCAGCTGACGGGCTTCAGGTCGCCGAGCACGGTCGGCAGCAGCTCGCTCACCGTCGGGTGGATGTGCATCGCGCGCCGCATCACCGTGTAGGGGGCCTTGGCGGCCATCAGATCGAGTACTGCGTGAACCGCCTCGTCGCATCCCGCGCCAAGCAGCGAGGCGCCGAGGATTTCCTTGCTGTCGCCGTCGACGAGGATACGAAGGAATCCCAGCGTCTCGCCCTTCTCGACGGCGCGGGCGACACGCGTCATCGGCCGCTCGCCGACGAGCACGCGACGCCCGCTCGCGCGCGCTTGCGCGAGCGTCATGCCAACGCGGCCGAGGGGCGGGTCGGTGTAGAGGGCGTAGGCCGTCGGCCGCTCGCCGACCCCGCGCGGCTCATGATCGAGCAGGTTCGCGGCGACAATCTCGAAGTCGTTGTAGGCGGTGTGGGTGAACGCGCCCTTGCCGTTGCAGTCGCCGAGCGCCCAGACGCCCGGGGCGGTCGTCTGCAGGCGATCGTCGACGACGATGTAGCCGCGCTCGTCGCAGCGCACGCCGGCCTTGTCGAGGCCGAGATCGTCGGTGTTCGGCCGGCGGCCGACGGCGAGCAACAGGTGGGACCCTATGATTTCGCGGGCGCCCGCGTCGCAATCGACCTGCGCGACAATGTCGTCGCCACGTCTTGTGAAGCGGACGCATTTTGCGCTCAGTCGGACATGGGCGCCCTCCTCTTCGACCATGTCCTGGATCGCCGCCGACACGTCTTCGTCCTCGCGAGCGACGAGCCGAGGCCCCATTTCGAGGATCGTCACCTCGCTGCCGAAGCGACGGTACATCTGGCCGAATTCGAGGCCGATGTAGCTGCCGCCGACGATCACGAGATGGCGCGGCAGGACGTCGAGGTCCATCATCGACGCATTCGTCAGATAGGGGACTTCGTCGACGCCGGGGATTTCCGGCACGAGCGCCCGGCCGCCGACATTGATGAAGATCCTCGGGGCGCCGAGCCGCTCGGAACCGACTTCCAGGGTTCGCGGAGACGAGAAGCGCGCATGACCGCGGTAGAGCGTGATGTTGGCGGCCTCCCCGAGGGCCGTGGTCAGCCCATCCCGCGACGCGGCCACGATCGCATCCCTGCGCGCCTTGACCCGCCGCATGTCGACGCCGACCTCGCTCCCGATCGTCACGCCATATTCGGCCGCGCGCCGCGCGATCCGGGCCGCGTAGGCGCTCGCGACCATGGCCTTGGTCGGGGTGCAGCCGGTGTTGACGCAGGTGCCGCCGATGAGACGCCGCTCGACGATCGCCACCTTCATGCCGTCGCCGGCCAGACGGAACGCCAGGGATGGTCCCGCCTGGCCGGTTCCGATGATGATCGCGTCGAAGTCGGGCATGACGGCCTCCAGGTTTGCGCCGAACTAGAGATCGAGGGAAACGTCGCCTTGCGGCGCGCTGCAGCAGATCAGCAGATCGCCGGCGGCCGGCGGCTCGATCGGGTCCGGTCGGTAGACGACGGAGCCCGCGACGAGTCCGGTCTCGCAGGTGTGGCAGACGCCGGAGCGGCAGGCCCATCGCACGGGGACGTCGCAAGCCTCCGCAAGCTCGAGCAGGCTCTGGAACGGCGGACGCCAGCGGACGCTGAGACCGCTGCGCGCGAAAGAGACGAGGGGCCCTGCGCCGGCGGGACCTGCCAGCGGATGCGGCGCCTTCGGCAGGGATGCGACGACGCCGGGCGTGAGGGAAGCCGTCGCCCCGAAGGTTTCGGCGTAGATGCGCGACTTCGACCCCGCGAAGCCTGCGAGCCCCGTGGAAAAATCAGCCAGAAAGCCTTGCGGCCCGCACAGGTAGAAATCGGCGTCCGGGGGCGCGCCCAAGCGGCCGAGGGCCGCGACGCTCAGCCGGCCGCGAGCGTCGAAGTCCACGCCTGGACGGTCGCCGGGCTCGGGCGCGCTGTAGCAGATGTGACTTCGGGCGTTCGGCAGCGCCTCGAGAGCCTTCCGCGCCTCTTCCAGAAACGGGTGTTCGCTGCGATTGCGGGCGCCATAGAGCCACCACACCTGCCGCGGCGATTTCGCCGCGGCGAGCGCAAGCAGCATCGCGAGCACCGGCGTGGCGCCGATGCCGGCGCTCAGAAGCACGATCGGCGCGTCGCCATTCGTCTGCAAGGTGAACGCCCCGCGCGGAGCGGACGCCTCGATAACGTCGCCGGGCCGGACCTCGTCGGCGACATAGGCGCCGGCCATGCCCCCAGCCTCGCGCTTGACGCTGACGCGGTAGCTCGCCTCGCCAGGGCCGCCCGAGAGCGAGTAGCTGCGCAGGAGCGCGGGCCGGTCGTGCGCCGGGAGCAGGCGAAGGACGATGAATTGCCCGGGCGCTCCCTCGGGCAGCGACTGTCCGTCGCGGGATTCGAGGCGAAGCGAGGTCACGGCTCCGGTTTCGCGGACCTTGTCGGTCACTTTCAAAGCGCGAAAGCCGTCCCAGGCCGGCTTCGTCATCGCGCTCCCTCTGAGCCCTGCATTGCCGGCCGTCGCCCCGGGTTTCCGCCCTTGTTCCAGCAGCGCCTCGAACGAGCGGCGCCATCCGGCGCTCAAGGCGGGCGCGCGCAGCGCCTGCTCGAGCTTGTCCTGTGGATGGGCGGGCTTGTACAAGAGCGCATTCGTCCCGGCGACGGTCATGCCCGCCGGGCCCTCGGCGACCCGCACGATCTCGTCTCCGGCGCCGACCTCGCCTTCCTCGAGCACACGAAAATAGAACCCGGGCCGGTCATGCGAGACGAGCAGGGCGGGCATTTGAGGCTCGTTCATCCGGATGCCGACCCGGTAGCAGGTGACGCGAGGCTGGCTGACCTCGAACAACGCGCCTCCGACCTGGTAGCGGTCGCCGATGCGGACCTCGTCGTCGGGCAGGCCATCGACGGTGAAGTTCTCTCCAAACTGTCCAGGGACGAAGTCGGCCCGGCCGAGATGATCCTCCCAGTGGCGATAGGAGTCGATCTGATAGACGAAGACGGCGCGATGCTCGCCCCCGTGGCCTGCGAGGTCGCCTTGACCGTCCCCGTCGATGTTGAGCCGGCGTGCCATTCGCCGGCCCTGAACCGGCTCTTTCCAGATGGCGGTGCGGACCGTCCTCCCTTGCCAGACGATCTCGCGAGGCAGCCCGACGTTCAGCGATACGAGGCGCGGCATCACACCTCCTGCTCCTTCTCGCTGGCGGCTCTCCGCCGGGCCTCTTCCAATTTCCCGGCGTCCGCGCGATCGGCCTGGAGAAGAAGGTTTGTGGCGGGCGTCGAAAGGAACGCGACTGGAGTTCAGGAACGCATTCGACGCGTCGGCATCATTTCATCGTCATGCGCGTCCCGAGGCCTAAGCTCTCCCGACACGTCGCCTATCCGAGGT
This sequence comes from uncultured Roseiarcus sp., assembly GCA_945957375.1. Taxonomy (GTDB): domain Bacteria; phylum Pseudomonadota; class Alphaproteobacteria; order Rhizobiales; family Beijerinckiaceae; genus Roseiarcus. Next base: position 3,158 of record CAMFKX010000147.1, on the reverse strand, counting down.
GAAAGGCGCCGCTGGATGCCGGGTCGACGACTTGCGCCGCCGTGGCCGCTGGGACACCAACATCGCCAGCGTGACGATCGAATGGCGGGCGCTGGCGCATGCAACAAATTGCAACGAACGAACGCAACCCTATACCTGAATTCCCTACTCATCCAGAACGTCTCGTTGAGTTCTTGGCCAGGCTCGAGCGCGACGCGGTCGCGGTCCACATTCGCCGCGACGTCGCGTCCGGTTCATCGGCGCCGGAACCAAGGGTCAGTTCTGGCCCCTCGTGGCCCTGCTCGGGTCGCGGCGCGGGACGAGCCGTCCTGATCATCGGGTTCGGCGGTCCGCGCCGGCTCAGACCGCCTTGCCGACGATCGCGCCGATGCCGGCGGTGACCGCCATCGCCATCGCGCCCCAGAATCCCACGCGCAACGCCGGCCCGACGACCTTCGCGCCGCCGAGCCAGGCGCCGAGCGCCCCGAGGGCGACGAGGAACACAAGCGCCGCGCCGGAGACGATCGCGATGGTCGATCCGGCCGGCGCGAGGAACGCCGCCAACGTCGGCAGGACGGCCCCGACGGAGAACGCCGCAGCTGAGGCGAAGGCGGCGAGGACGGGGTTCGCCGCGGCCTCGTCGGTCAGGCCGAGTTCGTCGCGCGCATGGGCGGCGAGCGGGTCCTTGGCCGATAACTGCTCGGCGACTTTCCGCGCCAGAACCGGATCGAGGCCGCGCTCGACGTAGATCGCCGCCAGTTCGTCCAGCTCCTGGTGGGGATCCTGGTCGAGCGCAAGCTTTTCCCGCTCCAGGTCGGCGGCCTCGAGGTCGGCTTGCGAGCTGACCGAGACGAACTCGCCGGCGGCCATCGACATGGCGCCGGCCGCCCATCCCGCGACCGCCGCGGTCAGGATCTCGCTGCGGCCGGCGGATGCGGCCGCGACGCCGACGATCAGGCTCGCGGTGGAGATCAGCCCATCATTGGCGCCGAGCACCGCGGCGCGCAGCCAGCCGGCCCGATGGATGAAATGGTGCTCTTCATGGGACATGATTTTCGTCTCGGGCCGGTCCGGGCGGCGGTCGCGCGTCGCGACGGCCGGGCCCCGGGCGTATCGTCATTCGGCTCCGCGGGCAACGTGGCGAAAGCGCGGCCGTAACCATGACAATCGGTAATCTCCGCAGGTCGACCCGCGGCTATGCGGCTTATCGGATATGGTATAGGCAGCGCATCGCAGGGGTCGAAACGCTCGCCCCGTCAAGAATCCAGTCATGAGCCGGGAACAAGAACCCGGCCCGGAGGAATACGTCTCCCGGCGAGGGCCAACGCAAACGCGAGACGAGGTCTGTTTTCCATGAGCAATTCGATGAGGCAGGGCGCGGCTCCCGCGCGCTACGGCGCCGGGGCGGTGGCCTTCCATTGGACGGTCGCCGCGCTGATCGTCTTTCTCGGGGCCCTCGGGCTCCTGTTCGACGATATCCCGAAGGAATCGCGCCCGTTCTGGATCAATGTCCACGTCTGCGTCGGCCTGATGTATTTCGCGCTGGTGATCGCGCGCGTGGCCTGGCGCGCGACCCACAAGGCACCCGACCTTCCGCCCGATATCGACGCGTTCACCCGCCGCTCGTCGGCGGCCGTGCACCACCTGCTCTACGTCCTGATGGTCCTCATTCCCGTCGTCGGCATCGTCGCGCGCGTCTGGCACGGCCGACCGTTCGACTACGGCTTCTTCCAGCTCGATTTCGGCGTCGCCTCCAACCCGGCGGTCTATCATCCGGCGGAGACCGTGCATCAGCTTCTGGCCTACGCCCTGTTCGCCCTCGCCGGACTGCACGCGGCGGGCGCGCTCTATCACCACTTCATCCGGCGCGACGGCGTCCTGATGCGGATGATGCCGGGCGGGGCCGGCTGAGCGGGCGCCCGGACATGCGTCGATCGCGCCCGCCTCGCCCTCTCGTCGCGGGGCGGCGACGAGGCTAGGATGCCGTCCGGCCGTGTTATCCGGCCGGACGAGGACCGCCATGACCCGACGCGCGCGCGACGTTCTGCTCGACATTCTCCGCGACGAGGGCATCACCCATATCTTCGGCAATCCCGGTTCGACCGAGATGCCGCTGATGGACGCGCTCGTCGACGCGCCCGACCTCGTCTACGTCCTCGCCCTGCAGGAGGCGTCGGCGGTGGCGATGGCCGACGGCTGGGCGCTCGTGTCGGGACGCGCCGGCTTCGTCAACCTGCACGCCATGGGAGGCCTCGGCAATGCGATGGGCGCGCTGGTCGCCGCCAAGGCGAGCGAGACGCCGCTCGTCGTCACCGCGGGACAGCAGGACACCCGCCACCTGATGACCGAGCCGTGGCTGTCGGGCGACCTCGTCGGGCTCGCCTCGCCGGTGTGCAAATGGGCGAAGGAGGCGCGCCGCGGCGAGGACGTCGGCCAGGCCTTGCGGCGCGCCTTCGCCATCGCCCGCACCCCGCCGTGCGGCCCGGTGTTCCTGTCGCTGCCGATGGACGTGCTCGACGAGGCGGTCGGCGACGACGCGCCGAAGGCCTCGGCGCCGCCGCGGCTCGGTCCGTCGCCCGATGCGGCGGCGCTCGCCGACCGGCTCGCGGGGATCGATCCCGACCGGGTGCTGATCGTGCTCGGCGACGACCTCGCGGCCACCGTCAGCCCGGGGCTGATCGCGTTCGCAGAGGCGGGCGGGTTCCCCGTCTGGGGCACCCAGCTCACCTCGCGCGCCGCCTTCCCCTCGGCCCACCCGTGTTGGGCGGGGGTGCTGAAGCCGGATTTCGCGGTGATGCGCGAGCATTTCGAGCACGCCGAGGCGATCGTGCTCGTCGGCGGGCGGGCCTTCGTCGCCTATCCCTATCGCGAGGCGCGGCCGGTGCCGGAGGGGGTGGCGGTGCTGCACGTCGCCGACAACCCGGAGGCGTTCGGGCGCGAGCACGCGGCGGACGCGGCGCTGCTCGGCGACGACATCGAAGCGGCGGCGGTGGTGCACGGCGCCATCGAGGAATTCGCACAGGAACTGGCTTACGTCACCGGGCGCTTCCTCAAGACCAAGGCGTGGGCCGGCACCGAATGCATCGTGGTCGGCGGCGGCTTTCGCCAGAGCCGCGTCGGCGAACTGGCAATTGCCCGCACCGACCTCATTCTCAAGGCCGAGGGCCACAAGATTCACC
>CAMFKX010000146.1 GCA_945957375.1 uncultured Roseiarcus sp. | reverse complement strand
GATCTCGAGCCCGGCGCAGCGCGCCTGGTTCGTCGAGCATCTGCGTCCCTGAGCGGAACGAGAGAAGCCGGGGCGGCCGTCGGCGTCTCGGGCGCCGCGGCCGCCCGCTCGGTTCAGCCCTTGAGGAGGCGGCGCGCCTTCAGCGCGCTCGCCGCGAGCGTGTAGCCGCCCTCCGCGCCGTCGACGAAATGGACGTGGTCGCGGCCGCCGACGGTCGGCACGAAGCAGGTGATCTGCGCCGGCTTCTGGCGATAGAGCCCCCAGTCGGCGTAGTCGTCCGCCGCGGCGAGGCGGGCTTCGAGCTTGTCGGCGAAGCCGATCGAGCAGTCGAGCGTCATGCGCAGGCTGTCGTCGAACTTGCGGAAGTCGGCGTTGGCGGCGACGTCGGCGGCGTAGCGCCGACCGTCGAAGCCGCCCGCCCGGAGACCGAACTTGACGAACAGGAGGCCGAGGGCGAAGCCGACCGCGGCCTGGACGCGCGCCCGCAAGGCGGACGCGCCCGCGGTGCGGAGCGTCTTGGTCTCATAGGCGATCGCGATCGCCGGATCGCCGGCCTGCAGCGTTTCGAGCGTCACCGGGCGTTCGGCGTCGGACGCCATCCGCACGATCTCCTCGATCAGGCGCGGATAGCGCGGATCGTCCCCGCGCGCGGCGACGATCAGCGACACGACGACGCCGTGCTTGGCCGGCGCGACGCCCCAGCGGCACGACAGGCCCGCGAGGTCGGGACGCGCGTCCGGCGGCGCCGGCGGCAACGCGAAACGGCCGCGCTTGGCTTCGTCCTCGATCCAGCTCAAGCCCCCGCCGGCGAACATCGCGTAGACGCAGGGTTCGGAGGCGGCGAAGCGGGCGACGCGCACGTCGCGCCCCGCCTTGCGCGCCTCGGCGACCGGCGCGGTCGCCACCCGAAGCTCGAGCCCGAACTCGGCCTTGGCGAAGGGAACGAGCCGCGCGATCGCGTCCGCAGCCGCCGCGGCGTCCCCCGCGGCGACGGCGAAGCTCGCCCCGTCGCCGCCGAAGACGAACGGAAACGGCCGCCGGTCGAGCGCGTTGGCGACAGCGGCGACGACGGCGGCGCCGACGAAATTGACCGCCTTGTAGCGTCCGTCGGCGATCGCCCGGGTCGAGCCGACCACGTCGGCGAAGCCGAGCGTCCAGTCGTCGGGCAAGGGACGATAGGCCTTCGCCTGAACGGCGGCGGCGAAATCGGTCAGAATCGGCAGAGTCTCGTAGAAGTCGTCCGTCATCGGCGGTTGGCCTCCCGGCCGGCGCAAGCTAGCGCAAAGACGCGCCGCGGCAAGCCTCAAGCGCGACGCTCAGGGTCCGAAGACCACCGCGTGCATGATCCGGCCCGGCCAAAGGGTGAAGAGCCCGGTGACGCCGAGCGCCAGCGCGTAGATCCAGATCATCGCCGAACGGTGGCGCGGAACCTCGCCGCGCCGCGCGGCCAGGACCGCGAGCGGGACCATCACCAGCGTGAACAGCGACAGCAGGTGGATCGGGCTCCACGGGCCCCAGACCCGCAGGGTGTGGATGAACAGCGAGCCGCCCGCGACGCCGATCATCGCCAGGACCCACGCCCAGCCGAGCGCCCGGTGCGGTCCGACGCCCTTCGGCAGGGCGAATTGCGCGAGGCCGAGCCCGATCGCGGCGAAGGCGAGCCCGGCGTGGATCTGGATCGCCGGCGAGGCGCGGAGCAGCGGTTCAAGCGTCATCGGCCGAACTCCGCACCGCGGGCGACGCGGAGACCAGCGGCGACTGCAACAGCGGCCCGACCCCGGCCCCGAGCCTCACCTGCGCGCCGCGCGCGATCGCGGCGCCGACGAACGCCTTCGCCGCCGCGACCGCGGCGGCAAGCGGCAGGCCGTCCACGACATGGGCGGCGATCGCGCTCGATAGGGTGCAGCCGGTGCCGTGGGTGTTCGGCGAGGCGATCTTCGCCGCCGCGAAGCGTTCGACGCCGGCGGCGGTTACGAGAAGATCGACCGCCTCGTCGCCCGGCAGGTGTCCGCCCTTCATCAGCACCGCGCCGGGACCGAGCGCGAGCAGCGCCCGGCCCTGCCGGATCATCGCGTCCTCGCTCCCCGCCTCCGCCTCGCCGAGCAGCGCGGCCGCCTCGGGCAGATTCGGGGTGAGGCAATCGACCAGCGGCAAGAGTTTCGCCCGCACGGCGTCGACGAAGCCCGCCCCGGCGAGCGCGTCACCGGACGAGGCGGCGAGGACGGGATCGAAGACGAGGAAGGGCGCTGTCCCGTCTCCCCGGACGCGGGGAGAAGGTGGCGCGAAGCGCCGGATGAGGGGCTGCGCCGATCCTTCCCAAGAGCGGCGCGGCCCCTCATCCCGACCCTCTCCCCGCTGGCGGGGAGAGGGGGAGGTCAGCGCCTTCGCGACGGCGGCGACGATCGCCCCATTCGCCAGCATGCCGACCTTGACGGCGCGGACGTCGAAATCGTCGAGCGCCGCCTCGATCTGGGCGCGCACGACCTCGGCCGGGACGGCGTGGACCGAGCGCACCCCGAGCGTATTCTGCACGGTCAGCGCCGTGATCGCGCTCGCGCCGTAGACGCCGAGCGCGGCGAACGTCTTGAGGTCCGCCTGGATCCCGGCGCCGCCGCCCGAATCGGAGCCCGCAACAGTGAGCGCGATCGGCGTCTGGCCGGTCATGCCCGCCGCGTCGCCGCGATCCACTGCTTCGCCCGCGCTTCCGGATCGGCGTTCAGGGTGATGTCGGAGATCACCGAGACGAGGTCGGCGCCGGCGGCCAGGCATAGCTTCGCCCGGTCGAGGTCGATGCCGCCGATGGCGCAGAGCGGCAGGTCGCCGATGCGCCGTTTCCACTCGGTCAGCCGTTCGAGCCCCTGCGCTTCGACGGTAAGCGCCTTCGAGATCGTCGGGAAGATCGGGCCGAGCGCGACATAGTCGGGATCGACGGAGAGGCCGCGCTCGAGTTCGGCTTCGGAATAGGTCGAGACGCCGAGTTTCAGGCCCGCCCTACGGATCGCGGCGAGGTCGGCGCCGTCGAGGTCCTCCTGTCCGAGATGCAGCCAGTCGGCGCCCTCGTCGATTGCGACGCGCCAGGCGTCGTTGACGACGAGCGTCGCGCCGGCCTTGCGGCAGACTGCGAGCGCCGCGCGCGTCTCGCGAGCGAACGTCGTTTCGTCCGCGTCCTTGATGCGCAGCTGCACGAGTCGCGCGCCGGCGCCGACGAGGCGAGCGACCCAGGCGGCGCTGTCGACGATCGGGTAGAAGGGGTCGAGGGCGGGCATGGGGCGATCACCTCGATATGCGAGCTTTACGTCGCCCACGGATTCACCAACTCGATGCCCAAACGCTGGAAATCCTTGATATTGCGCGTCGCAAGGCGCGCCGAAGCGGAGATGGCGCTCGCAGCGATCAAGGCGTCCATCGCCTCAAGGGAGAAACCCGAGCGCGATTCGCCGGCGCGCAACCGTCCGGCCATCTCGGCGATATCGCCATCGATGACGATCGTGTGATCGCGAAATTGACGCCGGAAGGTCTCGATTCCTGCGCTCAGTCGAGCTCGTCTCCGACCGGCGGGCAACAACTCCACGCCATAAGCCAGTTCATGGAACACCGCTGCAGAAACGAGCGGGGCCATCTGAGCGCCGACGAACGCGACCACCCGCTCATCGGCGTCCGGCCGAAGCAGCTCCGACAGGACGTTCGTGTCGAACATGATGCGGCGGTCGCTCAATCGCCAAAATCCTCGTCGGTCCAATCCGCAAACGGGATCGGTCGACTGTCGACGCGCGACGGGAGCTCGATCTCGCCGAGTCCCCGCAGATTTTCCACCAGCCACTTGCCCAGATGCGGCTCGTCCTCGCGCCGCTTCAGCCGCTGGTATTCCTTCATCGACACGACGACGCAGGGGTCGCGCGCGCCGATGACCTGCGCGTCTCCGGCTCGCGCGCGTTCAAGCACCTCGGAAAGCTTGGCCTTCGCGTCCTGAACAGTCCACATGGGCCAACTCCTTGCGAAGTTAGTCTACACTAGTCCAGACCAGAATCAAGCAGCCCCTACTCCGCCGCATCCACATAGAGCGCGCCGCCCTTGTCCAAAAACTCGCGCGACTTCTCGGCCATGCCGGCCATCGCCTCGGTTTCGGCCCGGATGTCCTGGCTGATCTTCATCGAGCAGAATTTCGGCCCGCACATCGAGCAGAAATGCGCGACCTTGTGGCTGTCCTTGGGCAGGGTCTCGTCGTGGAACTTGCACGCCGTGTCCGGGTCGAGCGACAGGTTGAACTGGTCGGACCAGCGGAAGTCGAAGCGGGCGCGCGAGATCGCGTCGTCGCGGATGCGCGCCGCCGGGTGGCCCTTGGCGAGGTCGGCGGCGTGGGCGGCGATGCGGTAGGTGATGACGCCGGTCTTGACGTCCTCGCGGTCGGGCAGACCCAGGTGCTCCTTGGGCGTCACGTAGCAAAGCATCGACGTGCCGAACCAGCCGATCATCGCGGCGCCGATGCCCGAGGTGATGTGGTCGTAGCCGGGCGCGATGTCGGTCACCAGCGGCCCGAGGGTGTAGAACGGGGCCTCGCCGCACTCGCGCAGCTGCTTGTCCATGTTGACCTTGATCTTGTGCATCGGCACGTGGCCGGGGCCCTCGATCATCACCTGGCAACCCTTGTCCCAGGCGACCTTGGTCAGTTCGCCGAGCGTCTCGAGTTCGGCGAATTGCGCGCGATCGTTGGCGTCGGCGTTGGAGCCGGGGCGCAGGCCGTCGCCGAGCGAGAACGACACGTCGTACTTGCGCATGATGTCGCAGATGTCGCCGAACCGCTCATAGAGGAAGCTCTCGCGGTGGCCGGCGAGGCACCAGCGCGCCATGATCGAACCGCCGCGCGACACGATGCCGGTGACGCGCTTGGCGGTCAGCGGCACGTAGGCGAGCCGGACGCCGGCATGGATGGTGAAATAGTCCACCCCCTGTTCGGCCTGCTCGATCAGCGTGTCCTTGAACACCTCCCAGTCGAGCTTGAGCGGATCGCCGCCGACCTTCTCGAGCGCCTGGTAGATCGGCACGGTGCCGATCGGCACCGGCGCGTTGCGCACGATCCAGGAACGGATGTTGTGGATGTTGCGCCCGGTCGAGAGGTCCATCACCGTGTCGGCGCCCCAGCGGATCGCCCACACCATCTTCTCGACCTCCTCGGCGACGCCGGAGCTGACCGCCGAATTGCCGATGTTGGCGTTGATCTTGACCAGGAAGTTGCGCCCGATCGCCATCGGCTCGAGCTCGACGTGGTTGATGTTGGCCGGGATGATGGCGCGCCCGCGCGCGACCTCGTCGCGGACGAATTCCGGGGTGACGAATTCGGGAATGTCGGCCCCGAAGCTCTCGCCGTCGGCGATGCGCAGGGCGGCGTCTTCCGCCGCCTGCTCGCGCGCCAGGTTCTCGCGATGGGCGACGTAGACCATCTCCTCGGTGACGACGCCGGCGCGGGCGAATTCGAACTGGGTGACGAGCTGGCCGGCGGCGCCGGCGCGCAGGGTGCGGGTCGCGGGGCACAGCGGCGCCAGCCGCTCGTCGCCGACGTTGCCGTTGTCCTCGGGCTTGATCGCGCGCCCCGGGACGGTCGCGTAGCGGCGCCGGGCGATCCAGGCCTCGCGGACCGGCAGCAGGCCGCTGGCGAGGTCGATGCGGGCGTCGCTCTCGGTATAGGGGCCGGACGGATCATAGACCCGCACCGTCGGCTCCTTCGGATCGGAAAGGGCGATCTCGCGCAGCGGAATGCGCAGGTCCGGCGCGTCCTTGGGCGAGGCGTAGACCTTCCGCGATCCCTGCACGGGCCCGGTTGTCACGGCCTGAGGGGCGGCGAATTTCGCGGGCGTCGGGATCTCGTTCATCAGGCGTTCTCCTCGCGTCGGCCACGACGGCGGGAGGAAGGCGGCCTTTTTTGAGGAGGTCGTCCACGTCCCTTCGCCGGCATGACCCGGATCAGGTTCAAAGGGTTCGGCCCTCGCCGTCTCAGCCCCGTTCGGGGCGCCCCTCGTGCGCTGCGAACTTGGGACCGGGAGCCCCGGATGTCAAGGCAAGCCCTTGAGAGACTTCACGCCGCCCGGGCGGCGTCGGCCTTGTGCGCGACCACCGCCTTGCGGCGCGCCTCGGCGATCGCGCGAACGTCGCGGGCGAAGGCGGCGTTGTCCTTCATCGCCGCCAGGAACGCAGCGCGCGGGATCGCCACGACGTCGGCGTTGGTCTCGGCGATCACCCGCACCGGGCTCGCGGCGCCGGCGATCGTCTCGGGCAGCGCCAGCATCTGTCCGGCTTCGACCCGCTCGACGCGCACCTCGCCGTCGGGAAGCACGACCGCCAACGATCCGGCGGCGACGATCAGCACGTCGGGCGGCGCCTCGCCCTCGCCGACCAGGACGTCGCCGCGGCGATAGCGCCGCAGCCCCTCCGGTCGAACCAGCGCCGCCATCACCTCCGGGTGGCGGCGGATGGCGCCGCTCTCGGTCAAGAGCCGCAGCGCGTCGGGCGGGTTGGAGAACAGCGCGTCCTGCGGGCTTTGCAACGGGACGCCTCGCCGCTGCGCCACGTACCAGAAGCGCGACAGGAACTCGTCCTTGGGGCCGGAGGCGGCGCCCGGATCGGCGAGCGGCAAGGTGACGGTGTAGTTCACGCCCTTGTCGGCGATGCCCGAGACCACGCATTTCGGCTTCGTTCCGGGCGGGCGCCCCGGAATCGCTTCGGCGGCCTCCAGCATCGCCGCGCGCGCCGTCTCGGGCGGGACCTCGACCCCGAGCGTCAGGACGACCGAGGTCGTTCCCGGCTGGCCGGCGCGCCCGCTGATCACGACGTTGCTCTTGGCGAGCGTGCTGTTGGCGACGATCGTGGTCACGCCGCTGGCGTCGACCAGGGTGGCGCTGCGCCAGTCGAACGCGACGACCCGCTGCGGGCGTCCGTCGACCACGATCCAGTCGCCGATCTCGAACTTGCGCGCCGAGAGCAGCCCGAGGCCCGACAGCATGTTGCCGAGGAATTCCTGCAGCGCGAAGCCGAGCACGATCGAGCCGACGCCCATCGCGGCGAACAGGCTGGCGAGGTTGATGTCCCAGATGCGCGAGATGACGACCGCGCCCCACAGGAGCGCGACGCCGATGCGCACGAGGTCGAGCAGCAGCTTCGGCGCCCTTCGGTCGTCGCCGATCAGCCAGGCGAGCAGCGCCTGCGCCACCTTGAGCACCAGGGTGAGCGCGAGCAGCGCGAAGGCGGTCTGGGCGATCCGCACGACGACATTCTCGGGCGGAAGCCCGGCGAGTTCGGTCAGGATCATCCAGACCGCGCTCGCCGGCAGGAGGCCGTACACCGCTTCCCGCAGGATGCCGGCGGTGAAGGCGTCGCGGCCGTCGAGCGCGCGCGCCCCCTCGATCGCGAGCACCGCGACCACCGGATAGGCGAGCACGAAGACGAACGGCCACAATGGGCCGCCGAACAGATCGCCGAGCCAGGTCATGCCGCCGCCTGCGTCGCCGCTTGCGTCAGCGCCCGCGACCAGCTCGCGATCGCGCCGAGGCCGGCGGCGGCGACCGGCGGACAGGCCTCGAAGCCTTCGACCTCGGACAGCAGGTCGCGCACGCTCCTGTCGACGCGCGCCGTCCCCGGCGCAGCGGCCATCGCGAGGGCGCGCGCGACGCCGAGGGTGCGGCCCCAGACGTCGTAGGGCGTGTGTCCGCTCGAGAACACCAGCACGTCGACGTCGCCGGACGCGACGCCGAACCTGAGGCTCACCGAAGTCGCCCAGTCCGTCCCGAGCCGCTCGATCGCGGCGGCCGAGGCGCGAATCCAGGCGAGCGTGCGGTCGGCGTGGTCGAGCCGCGGCGACGACAGGCCGCATACGGCGATGTAGCTCTCGCCGAGCGAATGCACCGGCTCGACGCCCTGCTCCTTCGCCGTCGTCAGCAGGACGTCGAACAGGGCGTTGAGCCGCTCGCGCGCCTCAGCCGCCGACAGCTGCACCCCCGGCGGTTCGATCCCGTCGACGAAGCAGACGGCGGCGGTCACGTTGGACACGGTCTCGGCGGTCGTCTCGACGCCGCGCTGCAGCCGCTCGGCCACCGTCTCGGGATAGATGCTGCGGTACATGCCCGCGATCTCCCGGTTCAGCGCGGCGATCCGGTCGTCGCGCGCATCGATCTCCTCGGCCATGGCGTTGAAGCCGCGTTCGAGGTCGCCGAATTCGTCGGTCCGGGCGACGGCGAGACGTTCGGTCTTTCGCCTGTCGCGGGCATTTTCCATGGCCGCGAGAATGCGCCGGATCGGCCGGATGAACACCGAGGCGCAGGCGAGCGCGAACAGCGTCAGCGCGACCGCCGCGAGCGCCGCCGCCGCGAGCAGGTCGCGCCGGAGCGCGGCCACGGGCGCCAGCGCCTCTTCGCTGTCCTGCTCGGCCGCGAGCGCCCAGCGCAGCCCGCCGGCCTCGACCGGACCATAGGCCGAGAGCACCGGAACGCCGCGATAGTCGTTGTAGCGGGCGAACCCCGACTTGTTGTGGAACGCCTGGTCGATGCCGACGGTGTTGACGGGAAGGTAAAGCACCGTGGTCTTCAGCGCCTCGATCGCCTTGACCGTCGCTTCGGGGACGCCGCCCGCCCGCAGCGAAGCGCCGAGCGTCTCGGGATGCTCGATCGCGAAGCGCGACTGGCTGCGCATCAGGTGGTCTTCGCCGACCAGATAGACCTCGCCCGTCTCCCCCTGCCCGCTCTCCTTCCAGCGGCCGCCGTCGGTCAGCAGCCGGTTGAGCGCGTCGATGTCGATCTGCGCCACCAGCACCGCGACGGTCCGCCCGTTCGCGACCAACGGGACCGCGGTGAACAGCTGCGGGGCGAAACCGGACGGCGGATAGGCGGTGAAGTCCTGGATCACCGCCTTGCCGCCGTTGCGCGGGTCGAGCGCGCGTTCGACGATCTGGGAAAAGCCGGACCGGCCGAACGGGTTGTTGCGTACGTTGCTGAGGAAATCGGATTCCTTGGCGACGGTGTAGAAGACGTCGCCGGTCTCGGGATCGACGAGATTGATGTCGTGCAGGCCGACCGAGTCGGCGAAGGACTTGATCAGGGGATGATAATGGTCATGGGCGCGGTGGTAGGCGTCGCCCCCGCCGGCGGCGTCCGCTCCGTCCTTGCGGGCGACGTAGTCGACCTGGAGCCGGCGCGCGACCGCGTCCGCCGGCAAGAGCTTGGACGCGTCGGCGTGACCGACGGCGACCTTGTCGAGCCTGGGCACCAGGTTCGTGTCGTACCAGGCCGTCAGCGCCGTCTTGTCGGCGGCCTCGCGCGCCGGGTCGGGCGGGGCCGAACGCATGTCCTTGAGGGCTGCGACGAACTCCCGGCTGGCTTCGGCGAACAGGGGGAAGCCGGCGACGGCGTTGGTCAGCTTGAGCTGGTTGCCGATGTAGGACTCGACTCGCTGCCGCTTGGCTTCGCGCTGGGCGGTGAGGCGTTGCTCGATCGAGGCGTTCAGCGCCGTGTCGCCGGCGCGATAGCCGAGCACGCCGCCGACCGCGAGGCAGACGAGCCCGAGCGGAAGCAGGGTCATGATGATCTTCGATCGCAGCGAGAAACGCATGCGCACCTTCCTTCGAGCAATCCTCCGGACGAGGCCCGCGACCCGTCGGGCGTAGCAGAGCCCCGCGGGCGCCGGCAACGCGACGAACGGCCGCGCGCCTCACGCTACTGAGTCTTGTCCTTGCCGAACCATTTTTCGTAGATCTGCCGGTAGGTTCCGTTTTCGCCGAGCTTCAGCAGCGCCGTGTTGACCGCGTGGCGCAGCTCCGAATTGCGCGGGAAGACGATGCCATAATTCTCGTCCCGGAACGCTGACCCGACGCTCGTCGTAGACCAGCGCCACCGGTTTCACGGCCTCGCTCCCCGGTCCGCCGGCGGCGAGGGCGGCGACGGCGTCGGTGAAATTGGGATACGACGCGACCGAGGCGCCGATCTCCTTGAGGAACGCCTCGGCGGTCGACCCGTGCACGGTCGCGACGCGCTTGCCGATGAGGTCGCTTGGGCCGGAGATGTCGGCGCGGATGGAAGACAGCGTGAGCGCGCTCGCGATCAGGCCGGTCAGCGAGGCGAACGCCATCACGATGACGAAGGTCAGAAGGAAGTTGAACAAGCGTCCGGCCGAACCTTCCGGCTTGCCTTCGGCGACGGAGACCAGTTTTTCCGCCGACCAGTAGAAGGCTTCCAGGATGCCGGGCCAGTAGGACCGCGAGACGTTCCATTTCGACGTCGGCGAGAACCGGTGGATCAGCCACGCGACATGCGCCGGGATGAGCAGCGCGAGCAGCACGACGCCGATCGACTTGGCCAGCAACGGCGAGAAGGCCGCGCGCAGCAGGTCCGCGAGGCTGCTCTCCCGAACCGGCGCCATGATCTGGAGGCCCGAGCGGAACATCGGCTGCGAGAACTCGAGGTATTTCTCGCGCGCGGCGGTGATCGAGACGGCGGAGATGCCGACCGGGTTCCCATCTCCCTGAACCGCACCGAGCAGCTCCGGCAGGGTCTTGTAGACCTGAAACGTGGACTTGAGCCCCGCCTCGGCGGCGATGGCGCGCCACAGATCGACGCTGAAGCCGGACAGGCGCCCGGGCGCCTCCTCGATCACGAAGGGCGGCACGACACGGGTCGCGACGACAATCTCGCCGCCGCCCTGCGCCGACCCGGTCGCCGGCTGGGCGGCGGGAGCGCCGTCCTGCTGCGCGTGCGCCGGGGCGATCCACAGGCAAGCCGCCAAGGCCCACCCGGCGGCGCGCGCCGTCAGACGCACGATTCCCCTGCTGCGGCCGATCGTCCGCCCGCCACCCGACCCGCCCGCCATGCGCCCCGCCCTTCAGACCCCAGAGCGAAACCGTAGCAGAGGGGCGACGAAGCGGACAAGAGCGCGTCGCGCCGATCGCCACGTCATTCGCCAGGCGTCAACGAGGCCCGGCCGCTCGCGGAGCGGCGCCGGGCGAAACGGGCGGCGCGCTGGGCGGTTCCGCGCGGCCGGACGCGCAGCAGCGCGGTCGCCCGCGCCCGCATGCGCGCGACCAGCGCCGCCGCGGCGCGCTTGTAGGGCGCGACGATCCGGTCGGCGTAATGGTGGAAGGCCATGACCTTTTCAAAGGTCCAGACGAACCACGGCATCGTCATCAGCCGGTGTTTCGTCAGATTGAAGATCGCCGGGATGACCGCGATCGACAGCGCCTTGAGCACGATCCAACAGATCGCGCCCCAGAACACGTAGCCCATCGCGATGGCGACGGTGGCGACGACCAGCAGCGGTTCGACGATCAGGAACGGCACCAGGAAGACGAGCAGCGCGAACGGCGCCGGCAGGCGGTCGATCGCCCAGACGAACGCCGCCTTGAACCGGCTCCATGGAATGAAGGCGACGATTCGGCCGACGACCGCGGCCAGCCCGTCCCACATCCACGCGCCGGCCAGGAAGGCCAACGCCAGCGCGAGAAGCGCCGTTCGCCTGACCCGGTGATGTTTCATGACTGCGGGATTCCGAAAGTAGGGCCGCGAGAGTCCTGTTCACGGTTTCGTGACCATGCCGGCGAAACGCGTCGAAGGCAAGGCGTATTGCGCCGCAATATGGCCATGAAGGACCTGTTAACGCTCCGCCTCCCCCTCGCGTTCACGAGATCGTCAGCATGACTTCGTTAGGGACGGGGCGCGCAGCGACGCCGCCCCAGGCGGGTGCAGGCTGACGGGCAGGAGTTCGGGCATGGTCGCCGTTGGATCGAGAATTTCGCTGGCGCTGGCGGGAGCCCTGGCGCTGGGCCTCAGTCTGAGCGCCTGCGCCCGCCACGGGGCCGACAACGACCTCGCGGCCGGCGCGGCCGGCGCCGCCGGCGCTGGACACGGCGCGGCCGGACCCGGTAGCGTGCAAGAGTTCAATGCGAGCGTCGGCGATCGGGTGTTCTTCGATTCCGATCAGACCGACCTGTCGGCGACTGCGCAGGCGACGCTCGACAAGCAGGCCGCGTGGCTGAACCAGTACAACCGATACAGCTTCACCGTGGAAGGCCACGCCGACGAGCGCGGCACGCGCGAGTACAATTTCGCCCTCGGCGCCCGGCGCGCCCAGGTGGTGCACGACTATCTCGCCGCCAAGGGCGTCTCCGCCGCGCGCATGAAGACCATCAGTTACGGCAAGGAGCGGCCGGTCGCGGTGTGCGACGACATCAGCTGCTGGTCGCAGAACCGCCGGGCGGTCACCGTCCTCAACGGGACGCCCGGAAGTTGAGGCCGTCGGTGAACGCGTTGCTGTCGCCGCGCCTCCTCGCGATCCTGCTCGCCGCGACCGCGGCGCCGTCGCCGTCCCTGGCCCAGTTCGACCTTTTCCGCACCCGGCCGCAGACGGCGCAGACCGCGCCCGCGGACGACGCCAATCCGGCTGCGCCGGACCAGGACGCGCAGGCGGCGGCCATGGTGCTCAGGATCAACCGGCTCGAAGAACAGTTGCGCCAGGCGAACGGCCGCATCGAGCAACTCGAGAACGCCGCCCGCCGGCTCGAGGATCAACTGCAGAAATTCCGCCAGGACGTCGAGTTCCGCCTCGGCGACCGGTCGGGCGGCGCGCCCCCCGCGGCCGCCGCCGCAGCCCCCGCGACCGCCCCGTCGTCGACGGCGATCGCCCCCTCGGCGGTGATCGAGGGCTCCGCGCCGGCGAAGCCGCGCCGCTCCGACGCGTTCGATCCGGCGGCCCAGCCCAACGC
>CAMFKX010000145.1 GCA_945957375.1 uncultured Roseiarcus sp. | reverse complement strand
GGTTCAAGCAATTCGTCCCTGTCATTCTGATCCAAGTCATCGTATGATTCGTTCGAATTCTGCAACATGAAAAGTGTAATATTTTTTAATGACGCATCGTGAGCCATTGCGAACCGTCATTACGATCCGTCAACGCTCAGGCCCTGCGTCTATGCTTTCCCGAAGGCCAATCAACGGGCGGAATGCTCGCGGCCGGCGGCCCCGAGGCGACGCGGCTTGCGAGCAGGAATCGTAAGCGAGTCAGTCGCAGGTCGCGAAGCGCAGGCCGACGAAGGCCGCCAGCGACGCCGCGCACCAGGCGTTGAGCGCGAAGAACCCGGCGAGGTCGTCGGCCGGCCAGACTTCGAGCGGCGCGCCGAGCCAGCCGCGCGCGATCGCCACCCAGGCGACCCACATGGCGACGACCAGCGCCCGCGCCGTGGTCGCCTCGCGCGCCGAGAAACCGACGATCGCCAGGGCGCCGCAGGCGACCAGATAGAGACCGGCTCCGGAACCCGGACCGAACGCCTTCACCGCCGCGAGCGTGTCGGCCAGTCCGACCAGCGGGAGCGCCAACCGCGCGGCGTAGCCCGATCGTCGCGCCAGCCAGGGCACGCAGACGTAGAGCGGCGCGACCGCGAGCGCGGCGAGCGACCGCGTCGCGGCGCCTGGCCCGATCAGGACCCACGCCATGAGCGGAAAGAACGGCTTGTTCATCAGCACGAGCCAGGCGACGGACACGCACGCCGCCGCTCTGCTGTCGCCGTTTGCCGCGGTCATCGTGTCTCTTTCGCGCTCTCGGCCGGTTCCGCTGCGGGCCTCGCCCGCAGAGGTCTTTACGCAAGGCGTCGCGTTCCGGTTCTGCGAGACGCCGGCGCCCAAAATCGTCGGCGTCTCGGTAATCCGGGGCGCGCCGCCGCGCGTATCGTCACGGTCCATCAGAGGCGGAGGACGGATATGCGAGGTCGGTCGGCGGCTCTGGCGATCGTGCTGGGATTGGCGAGCGGGCCCGCAGGGGCTGCGGCGCCGCTGCTCGGGGAATGGGCGCGCGGCGACGGCAAGGCCCGCGTCCGCATCGAGCCCTGCGGGGATGCGTTGTGCGCGGTCAATTCGTGGGTTCGCCCCGGCACGGCCGGCGAGCGGATCGGCGACCGCCTGGTGATGACGTTGGCGCCGGACGGCGGGTCGCGGTTGCAGGGAAAGGCCTGGGACCCGCAGCGGCGGCTGAACTATTCGCTTCGCGTCGAGGTCGGCGAGCGGACCATGTCCACGCGCGGTTGCCTCGTCGCCGGCCTGCTTTGCGCCGAAATGGGCTGGAGTCGCGTCGCGCCCTGACCGGCGCGCCGCCCGGAATGTTGTTCTTGGGGAGCACCGCATGAGAACCGTCATCGTCGCCTATTGCGCGACGCTCGTCGCCTTCGTCGGGATCGACTTCGTCTGGCTGTCGTGGGCCGGGGATCGGCTCTATCGTCCGATTCTCAAGGATCTTCTGCTCGAAGGTTTCGAGCTTGCGCCGGCGATGGCGTTCTACCTCGTCTACGCGGCCGGCCTCGTCGCGCTGGCGGTGCGTCCCGGGCTCGAGGCGGGTTCGCTGCGCCTCGCCGCCGGCAACGGCGCGTGGGTCGGCCTCGCCGCCTACGCGACCTACGACCTGACCAACCAGGCGACCCTGCGCAACTGGACGACGTCGCTGACGCTGGCCGACCTCGCCTGGGGCACGCTGCTCTCGACCGTGGCCGCCAGCCTCGGCTATCTCGCTTCGCGCTCGTTCGGCTGAGGCTGCCCGCGTCGCTCGCTTGCGCGAACCTGGCCGATCGGGCAGCAAGCGCGGGAGAGAGTCGAGATCCATGACCACGAAGGCGGAAGAGGCGCGCCTGCGCGGGGACCACGCCGCGGACGCGCTGGAGACGGGACACGCGCCGGAAACGGGGCGCGCGGGGCACGGCGAGCTTTGGGTGTTCGGCTACGGCTCGCTGATGTGGCGGCCGGGCTTCGTCTACGCGCACCGCTGCCGCGCCACGCTGCGCGGCTGGCGGCGTTCGCTTTGCGTCTATTCCCACGTCTATCGCGGCACGCCGGAGCGGCCGGGGCTGGTGCTCGGCCTCGATCGCGGCGGCGCCTGCGCGGGCGTGGCGTTCCAGGTCGCGGCGGCGCTCCGGGAATCGACCATCCGGTACTTGCGCGAGCGCGAACAGGTCACCGCGGTCTACCTCGAGCGCACGGTTCCGGTGACGCTCGACGCCGGCGGCCGGGTTGAGGCGCTGGTCTATGTCGCCGACCGGACGCACGCGCAATACGCGGGCCGGCTCGACCGCGAGACGATGCTCGCCGTCGTGCGCGCCGGGCGCGGTCAGGCCGGCGACAACGCAGCCTACGTCACCGAAACCCAGGACCACCTCGCAGCGATCGGCGTGCGCGACCGCGAACTCGAATGGCTCGCCGAACGCCTGCGGAGCCGGCGCTCGGACGTCGCCTGAAAACTGCGTGATCGAGGGGTGTCCCTCCTCCCGGCGATCTCGAAATTGTGCTACGGATCAAGGCGTGGAGAGAGATGCGATTTTGGCTCGCCTGAGAGCGAGCGAGACCGAGCTTCGGGCGCTTGGCGTCACTCATGCCGCGGTGTTCGGCTCGCGGGCGCGCGGCGATCACCGGCCCGACAGCGACACCGACATCATGATCGAGGTCGATCCAGAGGCGCATATTTCAGTCTATGATTACGTAGGGCTGAAGGAATTTATCGCGAGCCTGTTCGACGGTCCGGTGGATGTCGTCAGCCGCGCCGGACTCAAGCCGTACATCCATTCCGCGGCGACGACCGAAGCCGTCTATGCCTTCTGACGCTCCTCTTACGCCGCTTCGTGATCTTCTCTACCACATCGATCTTGCGTGCGTCTTTGTTGCTGGTTTCGACCAGTCTTCGTTCGCCGACGACCTGCGGACGATATTCGCAGTCACGCGCTGTCTCGAGATCATATCCGAAGCTTCGCGGAGATTGCCCCAATCGTTGAAGGATCGTCACCCGACGATTCCGTGGAGGCGGATGGCCGGCGCGGGCAATGTCTATCGCCATGATTACGAGGACGTAGCGGCGAACTTCGTCTGGGACACGGTCCAGAGCGAACTGCCGCCGCTGCGCGTGGCGATCGAACAGGAATTGCGCGACCTCGGCGACGAGCCGTAACCGCTCACACCGGGACGGCGCCGCGCCTCCACCCCCAAACGCCGCCTCAGTGCAGTTGCGTGCTCGCGTCGTCGCCGCGGGCGAGGCCGATGGTGGTGATCGCGACCAGCATCTCGGCCCGCGACCGGAGGTCCAACGACTCGAGCAGGGCCTGCTTCTCGCGCGGGCCGCACGGGCTCATCATCGAGAGGCCGTTGACCAGCGCCTCGTTGGACGCCTTCTTGATGTCGCTCCAGACCACCTTGACCTCGTTCACCTCGGCGAAGCGGCGCAAGGTGGCGAGCAGGGCCTCCCGGTCGACCGCCGCTTCGCCGGCGCCTTCGGTGAAGTCGTCGGCGAACGGCTCGTAATCGGTCCCGGCGACGCGGTAGGGGGTCGCGTAGGGCATCTCCTCGATCATCCGGAAGCGCGCCACGCCCATCAGCGTCACGAAGCAGCGGCCGTCGCCGACCTCGGCGTATTGCACGATCCGACCGGCGCAGCCGACCGGGTAGAGGCCGGGCGGCGGTCCCGCCGTCATCTCCGGCTCGGTCGGCTGGATCACCCCGATCAGCCGCTCGCCGCTCAGCGCGTCGTCGAGCATGGCGAGATAGCGCGGCTCGAACACCGTCAATTGCAACGGGCGGCGCGGCAGCAGCAGCGCGCCCTCCAGCGGAAACAGCGGAATCGCGGCGGGCATGTCGGCCGGCTCGGCATAGGTGCGGTTGAGCTTCATCACATCCATTCCATCAACTTGCGGCGGCCAGCTCAAGCCCCTCGCAATCCTTTACGCTAGAACCAGATCGCGGACAGTTTGCGGCGAGCGGTCACCGACGCCGGATCCATCAGACCCCACGCCTCGAACAGCTGCAAAAGCTGCTTGCGCGCCGCCTCGTCGTTCCACTTGCGGTCGCGGCGGATGATCTCGAGCAGATGATCGGCCGCCGCGTCGCGCTCGCCCTTGGCCGACAGCGCCACCGCGAGGTCGAACCGGGCCTGGTGATCGTCCGGGTTGGCCGCGACGGCGGCCTCGAGCGGCGCGAGTTCGCCGACGTTCGAGGCCTGCTCGGCGAGGCTCACCGCCGCCAGCGCGGCCGCGATCGCCGGGTCCGGCTCCTTGCCCGGCGCCGGTGCCGGGGCGGTCGCGAGCAGCGCCTTCGCCTCCTCGACGTTGCCCGCCGCCACTTGCAGCTTCGCCAGGCCGCCGATCGCCTTCGCGTCGTCGGGGGCCTCGGCCAGGATCTCGGCGTAGATCGACGCCGCTCCGGCCGCGTCGCCGGCCGCGGCCGCCGCCTCCGCCTCGGCGATCAGCTCCGCCGTCGCCGGCTTCAGCGGCCCGATCAGGCGCTCGATGAACCCGCGGATCTGGCTCTCGGGCAGGGCGCCGACGAAGCCGTCGACCGGCTGGCCGCGATCGAAGGCGATCACCGCCGGGATCGACTGGATGCCGAGCTGGCCCGCGATCTGCGGGTGCTCGTCGATGTTCATCTTGACCAGCGCGACCTTGCCGCCCGAATCCCGCACCGCCTTCTCGAGCGCCGGCGCGAGTTGCTTGCACGGCCCGCACCAGGGCGCCCAGAAGTCGACCAGCACCGGTTTCTGCTGCGACGCGCTCAGTACGTCCGCGCGGAACGACGCCGTCGTCACCTCCTTGACGGCCGCCGCAGCCGCCGTCGCCTCGCTTCCGATCGCCATGGTGTTCAATCTCCAGCCCGGCGAGGCCGCGGCCCCGCAGTTTGTCCCGAATTTCGCCTCCTAAATGGAGGCGTGACGCCGCTTATTCAACTGCTTCGGAGTCCCGCCCGAGCGCGACCATGAGCGGCTCATGTCCGGTCGCGCGCAGGAACTTCACCAGGTCGCCGCCGGCGATCCCCGTAGTGCGGGTGTTGACCAGCGGATGAAAGTTGAGGCGCTCGTGGCCCATCATCGCCGCGTCGAGCACGACGCTGACGCGGCCATCGACGTCGTTGATCGCGCCGAACGGCGTCACCGCGCCGGGCCTGACGCCCCAGACCTCCTCGAGCAGATCGGCCGAGCCGAACGACACCCGGCCCTGGCCGCCGATGCGCTCGTGCACCCGCTTGAGGTCGACCTCGGTCTCCTCGCCGAGCACCAGCAGGAACAGCCGGCCTTTCTTGTCCTTGACGAACAGGTTCTTGGTGTGGCCGCCGGGAATTTCCCCGCGCAGGGCCTGGGATTCCTCGACCGTGAACAACGGCGGGTGCTCGACCGTGGCGGTCGCGACGCCGAGATCGGCGAGATAGGCGAACAGATCGTCGGGGGATGCAGGCACGAAGAAACCGGAGGCTGACGCGGAACGCGCTTGGTAGTCGGTTCGGACGCAGCCGGCAACTTCGCCGGCGCTCAACAACGTCGTCATTCTGTATGGCCGCCGGCCAAATCCCTTTCCGACTTGTCAGTGTGATCGGCGAGACATAGGAGTTTCGGAGCGATCGAAGGGGACGCGCCAATCCGAACACAGGCGGCGAGTCGACGGTGAGCCCGGTCACCGTGGCCCGCGAAGGTCGGCTTGCGAAGGAACGGCGGCCGGGGTCGGCGAAAGATGAGCAGCGACCAACAGATGAGCGGTCCAAGGGTCCTGATCGTCGACGACGAGGCGTCGCTGCGCGATGAGCTGAGCGAGTATCTCGCCAGCCAGGGGTTGCAGACCCTCGCCGTCTCCGATGGAGCCGAGGCGCTGGCCCGGCTGGCCGACGATCCGGCGATCACAGTGGTGCTGTCCGACATCCGGATGCCCGAGTTCGACGGGATTTGCCTCGCCATGCGTCTCAAGGGCGCGCGCACGGACGCCGACGCGATCGAAGTGGTGCTGATGACCGGTCACGCCAATCTGGACCTCGCGACCCAGGCGGTGCGCGCCGGCGTGTTCGATTTCCTGCGCAAGCCGATGCGGCTCGACGACCTCGTCGCCGTGGTTCGCCGGGCGCATGTCAAAGCGCTGGCCCGGCGCGAGGCGCAGGCGATCCGCGCCGAAGAGATGCGGGCGCTCCGGGCGGACTACGAAGCGCTGCAGGCTCGGTTCTCGCGGGTCAGCGGCCTGGCGGGGCTCGATACGCCGCCCGAGCTGTCGCGCATTCTCTCGCACGAACTGCGCACGCCGCTGATGCCGATCATCGGGCTCTACGACGTGTTGGGTCATGGCGCGAACGTGCCGGCCGAGACGCTGAGCGACTTCCTGCGCGACATGCAGGCGGCCGGCGAGCGCATCCTCACGATCGCCGACGACCTGATCGAGTTCCTCGCGCCTCCCGGGGCCGCCGACTTCACCTGGCGGCCGGCGTCGTCGAGCGCGATCCTCGACCGGCTGTCGGACCTTCACGCTGCGCAAGCGCGAACCAAAGGACTGGAGCTGCGGATCGAGCCGGCGACCGACACGGTGATCGAGACGGACGCCGATTTCCTGGTGACGGCGCTCGGGCGGCTGGCGCTCAACGCGATCAACGCCACGCCGGCCGGCGGCGCGGTGTCCCTCTCCGCCTCCGCTGGCGACGCGCCCGGCGTGACCTTCTCGGTGAGGGACCAGGGCGTCGGGATGAGCGCCGACCAGATCGCGCTGGCGCGAAAGCCGTTTCATCAGCTCGACATGTCGCTGACCCGCCGGTCCGGCGGGCTGGGGCTCGGACTGACGCTGGCCGAGCGCATGTCTGAGCGGCTCGGCGGGCGGCTGGAGATCGACTCGGCGCCCGGCAAGGGGACCGTCGTGCGCATCGCGCTGCCGAGCAAACCGGCCCGATGATCGCGTCCGTCGCCAGCGGCCTCGCCAGAATCCTCCCTGGACGGCTCGCGCGATGGATCCGGCGTCCGTCCATCGACCTTCTCGCGGCGGTCGGGACGCTTGGACTTGCGACCGTCGGCATTCTCGCGCTGGTGCTCTGGCGCTCTCATGTCATCGCCGCGCAAACCGAGGAACGCGCGGCCGCGCTCGCCGCGGAGCGCGCCCAGGCGCTGGCGTCGGTGCTCGCCGACGCGGTCGGGGCGACCTTCTTGCAGGCGGAGGCGATCCACGGCCTCGCACGGCAATTGACGCAGGCGAGGCTCGCTGAGGACCCGAAGACCGAGGCGGAGTTGCGGCCCTATCTGGACATGTCCTCGGGCTACGCCGGTCCAGATCTCCTGCAGGTCAGCGCGGTCGACGGGTCCGGGCTGCTCCTGTGGAGCAACCGCCAATGGGAGCCCGCGCCCCTCGATCTCAGCGAGCGGGAGCACTTCCGGGTCTTTCGCGATCGGCGGGACGCGCAGAACTTTCTCAGCCGGCCCGTCGTCGGAAAACTGAGCGGTCAATGGTCGGTGCAATACGCCCGGCCGTTCCGCGCCGCCGACGGTTCGCTGCGCGCCGTGACGGTGGTTTCGCTCGACGTGGGCCTCTTGCGGCGGCTCTGCCGCGATATCGCGCTTGCGCCGGAGGACACCGTCGCGCTCATGCGCAACGACGGCGTCGCCCTGATGCAACGGGACGGGGCCCAGCCGGGGGGCGGAATCCCGGCGCTGCGCCCCCCGGTGTCCGGACCCCAGAAGGCGTGGTCCGGACAAACGGACGGCGTCCTGCGCTTCTACGCGGCGCGCCAGGTTTCCGGCGTCGACGCGGAGGTCGTGGTCGGCCTTTCGCAGGCCGCGCAGATGCGCGCGCTGACCGGCGCGCAAGAAGCCTTGTGGAGGGGCGCGCTGTTTCTGGAGATCGCGGTCATCCTGGCCGCCGTCGCCGTCGGTCTCGCGTTCATCCTGCTGCGCCGGCTGGGGATTCAGGCGGCGCGCTCCGCCAGTCTGGCGCAGAGCGAGGCGTGGTTCCGCTCGATCTTCGAGGACGCGTCCGAGGGCGTGCTGGTGACCGAAAGCAAACCGGACGGCGGCTTGGCGGTTTCTTACGTCAATCGACACGCCTGCCGCCTCGCGGGGCGATCATCGTCGGAAATCCTTGGTCATGACCTGCGGGAGTTCTTCAGCGAGCAGGAATTCGCGCTCATGGCGAAACGGACCGCCGCGATCGCCGTCGGCGCTCCGGCCGACCGGATGATCTACAATTTGAAGCGACCCGACGGCCAGACCGTGCGGGTCGCGGCGGCGCCGGTCCTGGTTCCGGATCTCTCGGGAGGCGGCCGCGTCCGGTTCTTTACGATCTTCCGCGACGTTTCGGAGGATGACGCGCGCGAAACCGCGCTTGTGGAGACGCGCGCGCGCCTCGATCACATGATGCAGGTCGCCCCGGGCGTCTTCTATCAGACCACCGTCGAGGGCGAACGCCTCGTTCGCGTGGACTTCGTTTCGCAGAGCGTCGAGACGGTGTTCGGAGTCAGCGTCGCGGAGGCGGCGTCGCCGGGGTTCCTGTCCTCGCAGGTCGATTTCGACGCGACCGCCGCCCGCCGGGACGCGCTGTTGCGGGCGAGCTCCGGCTGCGTCGCGGCGGCCGAATACAGGGGCTGGCTGCGCGGCCGCGAATACTGGATTCGCGACACGATGCGTCTGGTCGGAAACGACAGGGGCGCAAAGCAGGTCGTCGGCTTCATTTCCGACGTGACGCTGGAGCGCGAGGCGGCGGAGGCCCGGCAGGCCGCCGAGCGCGAGCTGGCCCGATCCAACCGCGCGCTGGAATCCTATTCGCGTTCGCTCGGCGCCCTGATCCGATCCGACGGCCTGTCGCAACTGCTGACGGCGGTCTGCGAAAGCATCGTCGCCGAACCCGCCTACCTCGCGGCTTCGGTCGCCGCCCCGGTGATGGCGGAAGGTTCGCCGGTCGCCTTTCTCGCCGCGACCGGATCGGCGGCCGACTATCTGGCGGCGGTCGAAATCAGCTGGTCCAAGGAGCATCCCGGAGGCACAGGTCCGACCGGGATCGCGCTTCGCGAAGGCCGGACGGTGATCATCGACGACTTCGACGACGATCCGCGCGTCGCGTTATGGCTGCCGGTCGCCAAGCGATTCGGGATAAGGTCCAGCGCCAATCTGCCGTGCCGTTCCGGCGCGAAGGTCGTCGGCGTTCTGATCGTCCACGCCGCGCAGCCCCTGGCGTTCGGCGCGGACGAACTTTCGTTGTTCGAACGACTGGCCGACGAGATCGCATTCGCCATCGCGCTCGAAGACGAGCGAGGACGTCTGCGCGCGGCCGAAGAAAACCTCCGCGCCGCGGCGGAGCTCGGTCCCGGACTGCTGTATCGCGCGACTCTCGGCGCCGACGGCTTCGCCGTCACGGCGACATTCGGCGACGCCTCGCGCATCGCGCCGCAGCTCGACCAAGCGGCGGCGCTCGACACCCTGGACGCGCGGATCAACGGCTCCAGACCGCCGGACGCCGTGCGCGCCCTGCCTGTCGGCGCTCATCACAGCTACGACGTTCCGATCGCCGGGGACGGCGGCGCCCGCTGGCTGCGCAACGACGTGCGCGTGACCGGCCGCGCCGGGACGACGATCGAGGTGATCGGCTATCTCACCGAGATCACCCGGGAGAAGCAGCAGGACCTGCACCGCCAGCAGGTCGCCACGCTGCTGACGCTCGGCGAGATGGCGACGAGCATGGCGCATGAACTGAGCCAGCCGCTGGCGAGCATCAGCTTCGCCGCCCAGAATGCGGCGAGGCGCCTGCGCGAGACGCCGGCCGACCGCGATGCGGTCGCGGTCAAGCTCGACAACATCATCCGCGACACCAACCGCGCGAGTCTGCTGATCGACCACATGCGGGTATTTGCCCGCAACGAGCATGCGCAGGGAGTCCCGGTGGCCTGGAGCGACGTCCTGGCGTCGGCGCTCGAGCTGATGCAGTGGCGAACCGCAAATTGCCGCATCGTCAACGCCCTCGACGCCGACCTGCCGAAGGTGATGGGCGAGCCGATCCCCATGGAGCAGGCGCTGATCAATGTGATCTCCAACGCCATCGACGCCTATGAAAACTGCCCGCCAGGGACGCCGGTGTTCGTGCGGATCGAGGGATACGCGCGGGACGGGATGGTCGCGGTGCGGATCGTCGACCGGGCCGGCGGGTTCTCGGCCCGCGCCCTGCCGCGCGTGTTCGAGCCTTTCTTCACCACCAAGCCGCCGGGAAAGGGAACAGGTCTCGGCCTCGCCATCGTCTTCGGCGCGATCGTCGAACTCGGCGGAACGGTGACGGCGGCGAACGAGGACGGCGGGGCGGTGGTGGAGATCCGGCTGCCCGCGGCGGCCGCATAGGCGCTCTTGAAACTGTAGCGCTAAGAACTATAGTTCAAATTGCGGGGCGTGGGATGAGTGTCTACAAGACGCGGCTCTTCGACAAGTTCGCCCGTCGTGAACGGATCGCCGACGCTGCGCTGATCGACGCCGTCGAGCGCGCGGCGCGCGGGCTGGTCGACGCCGATCTCGGCGGCGGCGTCATCAAGCAGCGTGTCGCGCGGCCGGGACAAGGCCGAAGCGGCGGCTATCGAACCCTGATCGCGATCCGGTTCGCCGATTTCGCCGTCTTTCTGTTCGGCTTTGCGAAAAGCGAGCGGGAGAATATCGACGACGACGAATTGGCGCGGTTGCGCGTGGCGGCGAGGTCCTGGCTCTCGGCGGGGGAAAACCTCGTCGAGCGCGCGCTCGAAGACGGCGCGTTGATCGAGGTGGACTATGGCGAAGCGAAGAGGGAGCCCTGAGCCGTCGCGCCTCCGGCGCGAGATCTTGGCGATGTCGGACGACATGCGCCGGCTTGGGATCATGAACGACGAGGACTACCGCAAGATCACCCTGCGCGATGTCGTTGTCGCGGACGCGCAGGAAGCACATTCTGGACATGACACGCCATATGCGTCCCTGTCCGGCGACGACATCCGAACGCTGCGCGAGCAGTCGAACATGAGCCAGGCGGTGTTCGCCCGCTGTCTCAACCTGAGCGTCGGCTATGTTTCGCAACTCGAGCGCGGCGCGAAACGGGCCACGGGACCGGCGCTCGCGCTGCTCGACGTGATCCGGCGCAAGGGGATCGAGGCGATCCTCTGAAACGGACGGTCGCGGGCGCGATCGCCGCCTGCCGCGCGCCAAACCGGCCGCGGCGGGCGAGAAAGCGCTGGCGCCCGAGCGCGAAATCTGTATAAGCGCCCGATCCGCCGCGCCCCGCGCAAGGCGGCTCTTCACGTTGCGACCGACCTGGACGACATCCCGGCTCGGCCGCGTTTTCGACCAGAGGCCGGCCTCCGGGCCGCCGCAGCATCTAAGGAAAACTCCGATGTCGGTGACCGCAGAGCGCAAGAGCGCGCTCATCAATCAGTATGCCCGCAAGATCGGCGACACGGGTTCGCCGGAGGTTCAGATCGCGATCCTCACCGAACGGATCGCCAACTTGACCGGCCACTTCAAGACCCACGTGAAGGACAACCACTCCCGCCGCGGTCTGCTCAAGATGGTTTCGCAGCGGCGCACGCTGCTCGACTACGTCAAGAAGCAGGACGAGGCGCGGTACAAGACCCTGATCGAACGCCTCGGCATCCGCCGCTAAGCGTCGATATGCGCGGGGAGCGGCGTCTCGCCCCTCTCCCACCTCGAGCGGGCGGCGGCAGGGGCCGGCGTCCGCGTTCCGACATGCGAAGGCCTCGCGTCATGGCAGGATCGCCGGGGGCTGGAGCGACGAGTTTCGCCCAGCCTCCCGCCGTCTTGCCGATGACGGCCCATTTGAAACGGGCGGCATGGACCGCGGGCTTTCGCATCCAACCAGGATGATGAAAGATGTTTGACATTCAACGCGAAGAATTCGACTGGTGCGGGCGCAAGCTCGTGCTGGAGACCGGCCGTATCGCCCGCCAGGCCGACGGCGCGGTATTTGCGACCTGGGGCGAGACCACCGTGCTCGCCACCGTCGTCGCGGCCAAGACCGCCAAGCCCGGCCAGGACTTCTTCCCCCTGACCGTCCACTACCAGGAGAAGACCTTCGCCGCCGGCCGCATTCCCGGCGGCTATCTCAAGCGCGAAGGCCGTCCGTCCGATCGCGAGACGCTGACCTCGCGCCTGATCGACCGGCCGATCCGCCCGCTGTTCCCCGACGACTTCCGCTGCGAGACGCAGGTCATCGCGACCGTGCTCTCCTATGACCTCGAGTCCGATTCCGACATTCTCGCCCTGGTCGCCTCCTCCGCGGCGCTGACCCTCTCGGGCGTGCCGTTCATGGGCCCGATCGGCGCGGCCCGCGTCGGCTTCATCAAGGGCGAGATCAAGGTCAACCCGACGATCGAGGAGATGAAGGACTCGACCCTCGACCTGGTCGTCGCCGGCACCGCCGACGCTGTGCTGATGGTCGAATCGGAGGCCAAGGAGCTTTCCGAAGAGACGATGCTCAAGGCGGTGATGGCCGGCCACGCCGGCTTCCAGCCGGTGATCGACGCGATCATCCGCCTCGCCGAGAAGGCGGCCAAGGAGCCGCGCGAGCTGCCCGCGAGCGACCGCGCCGCGGTCGAGAAGGCCGTGCTCGAGGTCGGCGAGGCCGATCTGCGGACGGCTTACGCGCTCACCCAGAAGCAGGAGCGCTACGCCGCCATCGACGCCGCCAAGGCCAAGGTGATGGCCGCGCTCTGCCCCGCGGGCGGCGAAGCCAAGTTCCCGGCCTCCGAGGTCGCCGAGGCGTTCCACAACGCCCAGGCCAAGGTCGTGCGCTGGAACATCCTCGACCACGGCCGCCGCATCGACGGGCGCGACGTGAAGACCGTCCGTCCGATCCTCGGCCAGGTCGGCCTGCTGCCGCGCACCCACGGCTCGGCGCTGTTCACCCGCGGCGAGACCCAGGCGCTGG
>CAMFKX010000144.1 GCA_945957375.1 uncultured Roseiarcus sp. | reverse complement strand
CTTCTCGACCATCCCGACGCGGCCGCGCTGCGCGACGACCTGCGCCTGCCGGCGGGCGCGGCGCTCGGGGACGCCTGGCTCTGGCTCGGTCCGGCGGGCGCCGAGAGCGCGCCGAACCGCCTGCCGCATCCCCTTCTGCTCGTCCAGATTTTCGGGCGGCGACGCGTCCGCCTCGAGCCGCCGCTCGCCGGTCGGGGGGGCCGGGACGTCGTGCTCGCCCCGGGCGACGCGTTGTTGGCGCCGGCGGGCTGGCGGCGCAGCGCTCGGGCGCTCGAACCGGCGGCGAGCGTCGGATTGGTGCGAACCGCCCTTCCCAAGGAATTTCGACCGGAGGAACGCTGATGCGCGCGCTTGCGCCCGAACTCTTCTACGCATTGTCCACGCCGCACTACAGTCTTCGGGTGCGGGGCAGCGCGTTCCTCTGGGGGTCGGCGGGGATCGCCAACGACCTCTCGTTCGACAAGCCGCTGATCCTTCATGTCCGCAACGATCCGACCGGCGAGCCGATCGCGATCGAGACGGTCGCCGCCTCGGGCGCCCGGCACAAGATCGGCACGCTCGGACCGGGCGAGTCCGTCTCGCTGCCGATCCAGAAGATTGCCGGCGTCGCCGCCTCCTGCAAGGGCGAGACGATGGTCGGCTGCATCATCCAGTCCTGACGCACCAAGGGGAAGCTCCGCCATGACCAAAGCGAAACCGATCTCCCTCGCCGTGCGCGCGGCGCGGTCGGCGCACCTGTGCTTCGAAACCGACGGCATTCTCGGCGCGCTCCCCGCGCAACTGGGCGCGCCGGTGTCCGCCTTCGACTTCGACGGCTTCGCCAAGCTGCTCGGCGACCGCCCGACGGTCGCGGGCGAGCCGTGGCGGCTGGAATACGACGACGCCGCGATCTGGACCAAGGTGCAGCCCAACGCGCTCGCGGCGCTGCGCGCCGAGCCGCAGAAGATCGCCTTGCGCAAGGCGATCTGGGCGCGCGCCAACGCGTGGTTCTCCAAATACGGAAAAATCCCGCAGATCGTGGCCCAGACCGAGGCGTTCTACAATCCGGCGTCGAGCACGTCGAAATGGAGCCGGCTCGGCAAGCTCGCCTGGCTCGCGCAATGGCAGGCCGATCAGCTTTCCGCCGCCTACATCGCCGACAAGCGCACCGGCGTGGTCAAATCGACGGTCAGCGCGCTTGCGTCCCAGACGGTCTCCGGCGGCTTCTCCAGCCAGATCGGTCAGTCGAATGAGCAAAGCCTCGCCGCGGTGGTCGACGGCCATTCCTCGATGGACCACTTGCCGCCCGGCGGCGGGTCGCTGGCGCCGGACAGCTACAACGCCGACTACCCGGTCAACGATACCTTCAGCGACGGGTCCAGTTCGTCGACCTCGAGCAGTCAGGGCTTCGCCACGGAGAAGCAGACGATCGTCAACACCGACTATGGCTACCGCGTTCCCAACCTGGAAAACCAGGCGCAGCTCGAACGCGCCCATATCAGCCTGATGGACGAGCAGTTCGGCAATTTCATGCAGACGCTGAACCTCGACTCGCTGCAATTGTCGCTGACCTACGAGGCGGCCGCGGTCGACGCCGACGTCAACCGGGTGCAGCTCGCCTATCTCGCCACCATCCTGTTCTCGCCGATCGAGGGAACCGTCACCGGCGTCTACAAGCAGCCGGGCGAAGCCGTGCGCGCCGGCGAGACCGTGATGCGCGTCGAGGACCCTTCGACGCTGCTGCTGGTCGCCGGGCTCGTATGCGAATCCGTGGTGACGATCGGCGCGACGCTCACCGTCACCACCCGGCTCTACGGCTCGAACGCGCCTCCGATCAGCGTCGCCGGTCCGGTCGTCTCGGCGCGCGGCCGCCCGGAAAGCGACAACCACTGGGAGGTGATCGCGAGCCTCGCCAATCTCGACGCCGGCGGCAACCCGATCCTGCCGCTCGGCTACCACTTCAACCGCGAAGACACGACCATCGTTCTGTCCTGATCCGGA
Source organism: uncultured Roseiarcus sp. (assembly GCA_945957375.1). Lineage (GTDB taxonomy): Bacteria > Pseudomonadota > Alphaproteobacteria > Rhizobiales > Beijerinckiaceae > Roseiarcus. The sequence continues at coordinate 10,924 of CAMFKX010000144.1, read as the reverse complement.
GGCCGCGCCGATGTCCGTCGGAGGAGGGGGCAGTTCGTCCTCGTCGTCGTCGTTGCCCCCGCCGGATTCGCTGGGCGGAGCGGCCGCGTCGCCGTCGCCCCCGCCGGACGCGCAAGGGCTCGATCTCGCCTCGATGCCGGTCGCAGACGCCGCGGAGCGGGACGAACTGCGAAGCGACGCCGCGCTGATCGCCGACGCCGCGGCCGGCGCCCTCGACCTCCTGCTCGGCTTCGGCGCGGCCGACCGCACGGCGTCCGGCGCGGACGGTTCGGCGCTCGATCCTTATCGCAACGCGCCCGCCGCGCCCCAGGACGGGTTCGGGGCCTATCGGAGCGACGCGCAGCCGGCGTCATGGCCGAACGGCGACGCCGGGTCGGTTCAGGGCTGGTATGACGAGCGCGGAAGCTATAAGGGCGCCGGCGGACCGGAAGCGCAAAACGCTTCCTACCCGAACGCGAATGGCGCGCCGACGACCGCCGACGTGCGCGACTCGAGCGGGAACCTGACCGGATGGGTCGTGACCGACACCGACGGCAGAAAATACTTCGAACCGGCCGACGGCAGTGGGACCTACTACGAAATTCCCACGCCGCTGACGTTCGAACCCGCTTACATCCAGCCCTCGCGATCCGCCCCGACCGCCGCCCAAGCGCCCTCCGTTCCGTCCGATCCCCTGCCGCAGCAAGACCTTCCGCCGCTGCCTCCCCCTGACCTCCCGCCGCTGCCGCCGCCCTCGCCGGATGGTTCGGCGCAGGAGGTCGCCGAGACGGTGATCGTCGGCGAAACGCCTTACGCCACGGACGTCTCCGATCCCGAGACCCTGCGCCGGGTGGAGGGACAGGGCCATATCGAGCGCGGCGACGTCGAGCAGTTTGGCCGCGGCGCCTACAACGGGCTCCTGGAGATCGCGCCGACCCTTCTGGGTCCGCTCTTCGGCGCCGCGCTCAAGGCCGCCGATCCGCCGAAGGCGGATATCGATACCCGTTACGGCGGCGCGGCGATCGTCGGCGATCAGCTGACGCAGAACCTCGCCCTCGAGGCCGCGGGCGCCCTTCCGGGGCTCGGCCGGGCCGGCAAGGCCGCCGAGGAATTGCCCGCGCTGGCCGAGGAGTTCAACTCGGCCGTGCCGCGCGAGGCCCCGCTGACGGCGGCGCCCCGCGCGCCGCGCGGCGTGAAGGTCGAATATGTCGGCAAGAGCTGGGCGAACCCGTTCGCCAGGGGCGGCCGCTTCCAGAGGTGGGCGACCGGTTCGGCCAACGAGCATGTCTTCAAGATCACGCGCAACGGCAAGGAGACGCTCGTCTACGCCGACAATTTCGTCGATGACTTCCTGGTCGAGGCCAAGGATCGCGACTTCTACACGTTCACCGACGACGCGATCATGTCGAATCCGAAGGTCATGGAGGATGCCAACCGGGTCTACACTCAGGCGAAGAATTACCTGACCGTCTCGAACAAGCTCGGCCTCCGGGGCGTGAGGTACGCCGTGAGCGACGCTCAGGGCGTCGAGCGGCTGCAAAAACTGTTCGCCGCCGCGTTCCCGGAAGCGGTCGCCTCCGGCGAGCTCAGCGTCTGGTTCGTTCCCCCGTAGGAGCCTGCGCCTGCTGCGCGGCTCCCGCTCGGGCTTACCGAGGGTCGTCCAGCCGCCGCTCCCAGTAGCGCACCGCCTTGCCGCCCGGCAGCACGGCCTCGCCGATCACGGCGAAACCCAGCGCGGCGTGGAAAGCGTCGGAAATGGGGTTGGGCGGGTCGAGGTTGACCTCGCTGACGACCCGGGCGTGGCCTGCGGCGCGGGCTTTGTCGATCAGCGCCTGATACAGGGCCCGCGCCAGACCGCGTCCGCGCGCCTGCGCCGCGACGACGACCCGGTCGACATAGACGAAGCGCGGATAGCGCTTGCGGAACCACAGGAAATTCGGGCTGTCGTAATCCGCCTGCTGGTCGAAGGCGATCAGGAAGGCGTCGGCCTCGCCGATAAGCCCGACCCAGAACGCCTGGCCCAGGAGCCGCTCGAGCTCCGCCGGCGAGAGCAGGCTCAGTGCTTCGGCGTTGGCGTTATTGAGCGCGAGCATCGCCTCCGCCGAGCCCGGCGCCGCCAGCCAATCCCGCACCATGCGCTCTCCCCACTCATCGCCGCGGGACGATGCATAGGGGAAGGGAGCGGAAAGCCCAAGGCCGGCGCCCGACGGCGGAAGCGCCCCGGACGCCGGCCCATACGGCAAGATCGGCTCGCGCGCGCTTTGCGGCGCGCGCGACCGGAGAACGACAGTCGTCAGCCGACCGTCTCGGGGATGCGCAGGCGCTTCTCGACCGCCTTCTCGACCGCCTTCTCGAGCAGACTCGGCACGAAGCCGCCGACGCCCGGAGGAAGGTCCTGCAGGGACAGGAAACGCCCGTCCTTGAGGCGCAGGCCGTCGCGATAGAGCCCGGTCTCGCGCTGGGCGAAGATCGTCTCGACCTCCTCGCCGATGCCGTAGGTCCGCTGCATCACGGCGGGGATGTCGGTCAGGACCACCTTGGTGTCGCACTGGACGCAGACGGGGACGCGCGGATCACCGGGCGCCGCGAAGCCGATCGAACCACTGGGAAAGCGGGTTGTGACATAAAGCTCGCCCTCACGCGCGGGGCGTGAGCCGTACATTTCCAACGAATAGTCGCACATGACGCTCACCTCGCTGCTGTGAGCCCACCCAGCAACTTCCGCATGCGGAGTTGTAAGTCGTTTATGTTGTTTGCGAAAAACTAACCCGGCAATGGGGCATTATTGCGTTTGAGCCAAGGCGCAGCGAGGGACGCTCCGACGCGCGGCGCGCGTTCGGAGCGCCATTCTCGCCGGAACGGGTTCGACGCGCTTGACAGGCGTTACCCATGCTGGGAGCGTATGGAGCCAGACGCGGCCGCCGGCGGACGAGGGCGTCCGGGCCGCTAGGCGGGGGCCAACCATGAAGATTGCAGCTTTGGCCGCGACTGCGGCTCTTGTCGTCGCGATCGCCGGTCCGGCGAAAGCGGACCAGTATTTTGCGCTCACCGGCCAATTCGACGACGGCGGAACGCTGGACGGCTTCTTCACGATCAACGTCTACGGCTATGTCGGCGATTACAGCCTGACGACGTCGGGAGGCGGGTTGCCGTCCTACACATTCTTCCGCGGACAAGACTATCCTGAGGTTTGCGGAGGCGGCTACGACCACACCAATTGTCTGGCCTATGCGACCGCGCTTCCGGGGACCCCGGGCTACCTGCAGGTCGCTTTCGAACAGCCGTTCCAGACATTGGTCGGTTCGGTCGACCCGGTCGTCGTCGGCGCCGGCGGCCCGTCGTTCGAGTCCTGGGACAGCTATTCGCCGCGCTATCTGATCAGCGGCGTCGCATCGGTCCCCGAGGCCTCGACCTGGGCGGCGATGGCGCTCGGCTTCGCCGGATTGGGCCTGCTCGGGGGGTCGCGAAAGATAGCGTCGACCGCCGGGCTCACACAATCCTGATCGGGGCGAGGTCCTGCGCGCTGACGCTGCGGAACGGGCCGCCGAACGACTCGACGCCGAACCGATGCGCGGCGAGGCCTGACGGGAAACTCGTCGGGTCAAGTCCGGCCTTGTGCAGAAGATGGCGGACGAAATCGCGCCCGTCGGGGACTTGCCGCCAGACGCTCGGCAGGAACAGCGCCCGTTGCCGGCCCTTGCCGAGGATCAGGCCGTCGCGGTCGGGCTCGAGCGCCGCGACGAGTTCGGCTTCGCTGCCGGCCGGGATCGGCCGGGGATGCGACAGGATCGACACGTCGAGTTCAAGACCTTCCAGCTCGGCTTCGCTCAGCGGCGCGAAGCGCGGGTCCCCGAACCCGGCCTGAACGGCATTGGCCGCCACGTCCTCGATCAGCGCCGTGCGCGGGGCGGGCGAGCCGATGCACCCTCTGAGCCGGCCTGCCTCGGTCAGCGTGACGAAGGTCCCGCGCGTGGCCGCGAGCGTCGGCGAGAGCAGGCCGTCGACGGCGAGCGACGGTTTCCGGCCGCCGGCGCGCGCCGCAGCGGCGAGGCTCGCCATCGCGGTCGCCAGCAGCAGCGCCCGGTCGGCGTCGGCGAGCCGCGCCGAGGCGGCGTATTCGAGCGCGAAGGCGCCGTAACCGACCACCCGGTCGGCGCCGGCCCCGGCGTCCGCCGAGGTCGCCAGATGCAGCCGGCTGACCCGGAGATCGCGCTCGGCCGCAATCGCCAGCGCGCCGCCGATCGGCAGATAGCCGCAGGCGCGCCTGCCTTCGAGCGCCCCGACGTCGAGCGTTTCGATCCGAACCGCGGTGTCGTCGTCGATCGCGCGGGCCTTCGTCTGTTCGAGGAAATGCGACAGGTCGGACGAGATCGCGATCGCCGTCTCCGGGCCGCCCCAGACCAGCCGCAAGGCCGCCGCGACCTCCTCGGCCGTCGCATCGCCCACGAGGATCGGCAGGACTTCGAACGGGGCCGGCATCATCGCCTGCAGCATGACGAGATGCATCTCCAGCGAATGCTCGCCGGCGAACGGCCGGGCGTCGACCGAGGCGGCTCCCGCCTCCGCGAGCCGCAGATGGAGATCGCGCGCGACCGGCGCCGCGCCGAGCGGCGTGCTCCAGGCCGAGGCCGGGTGGATGGCGAGGCCGCGAAAGGCGACCCGATGCGCCGGCCCGACGACGACGATGCGTCGCGGAGGATCGGCGCGCCGCGCCCACGGGCCAAAGGCGGTGGCGGCGACCGCGCCGGAATAGACGACGCCAGCATGCGGGGCGACGACCACCTTGGGCGCGACCGCGCCGTCGGCCCTTGCGCCCTTGCGCATCTCGGCGATCAGCGTCCGGAGCGCGTCCGGCTCCGCCGGATAGAACAGGCCGGCGACCTGAGCGGGATGAACCGAAGTGTGCATGGCGGGCCTCGATTGCGCCGCGGACCCTCATCCGACCGCCCTCCCCGCAAGGGGAATGCGGCGCGCAAAGCGCCGGATGCGGGCCCACGCCCCCAATGTAGGCGGCCGGCCCTTCCGCGCCAGTGCGCCGTATTGCAATCGTGGCTCCGGCTCCCGACATAAGCGGCAGGCGGGTGGAGAGGGGCGGCCGCGGGCCGCCGGAGCGCCATGGAAGCCGACAGCGTCGCCGTCGATTACTGGACGAAACTCGAAGACGGGCGGATCGAGTGCCGCGTCTGTCCGCGCTTCTGCCGCATGCGCCCCGGCCAGCGCGGCCTCTGCTTCGTGCGCCGCGCGCGCGAGGACGGCGACGGCATGGAGCTCACCGGCTACGGCCGCTCGACCGGCTTCTGCGTCGACCCGATCGAGAAGAAGCCGCTGAACCACTTTCTCCCCGGCTCCTCGGTGCTGTCGTTCGGCACCGCCGGCTGCAACCTGGCCTGCGCCTTCTGCCAGAACTGGGACATTTCCAAGAGCCGCGAGACCGCGCGCCTCAGCGCCGTCGCCATGCCCGACACCATCGCCCGCGCCGCCGAAAGCCTCGGCTGCGCCAGCGTCGCCTATACCTACAACGACCCGACGATCTTCCTGGAATACGCCGTCGACACGGCCGAGGCCTGCCGCGCCCGGGGGATCAAGAACGTCGCCGTGACCGCCGGCTTCATCTGCGAGGAGCCGCGCCGGCGCCTGTTCGGCGCGATGGACGCGGCCAACGTCGACCTCAAGGCGTTCACCGAGCGCTTCTACGAAAAACGCTGCGCCGGCAAGCTCGCCCCGGTGCTGGAGACGCTGAAATATCTCGTGCACGAGACAAGCGTCTGGACCGAGATCACGACGCTGCTCATTCCGGGCGAGAACGATTCGGACGAAGAGCTGGGCGCGCTGACGCAATGGGTCGCGACGGAATTGAAGCCGGACACGCCGCTGCACTTCACCGCCTTCCATCCCGACTACCACATGCGCGAAACGGCGGCGACGCCGCTCGCCGCGCTGCAACGGGCGCGCGCCATCGGCGTCGCCAACGGCCTCAGGCACGTCTATGTCGGCAACGTCCGCGACCCGGCGCGCGAGGCGACCCTCTGCCCGACCTGCGGAACCCGCTGCATCGGCCGCGACCGCTACGTGATCACCGAGTACCGGCTCGACGCGTCGGGCCGCTGTCTCGGCTGCGGGACGCCGATGGCGGGCGTCTTCGCCGAGAAGCCCGGCGCCTGGGGATCGCGCCGCCTGCCGGTCGCGATCGAGCGTTTCGCCGCCTGAAGCGGCAGGCGCGGCCGCGACCGGGTCGCCCAAAAGTCAAAGCGAAGCCCAAGTTGCGGAACGCGGCGTAGATCGGCGCGACCTGTTCCCGTTCCTGGAAGAGCGAACCATCTTCGCGCAAACAAGGTCAGATATCGGCGAATAAATAAATTTTTTATTACTCAATACGAAAGCAAAACGCGTTTCAGCGCCTATTGTACTGTGATCTACCGTCATCGAGAGCTGCGTATGCTCGCGGATCGTCGCCCCCGACCTCGTCGGTCGGGGGGCGACGATCGAGGCCAACGTGTGACGTTTTTCGTCCTGAGCCGGCCGGCGTCGCCGGTCCGGCCGATTTGAAGGAAGAGATCATGCGCCTGACAGCTTTCCTGACCCCGGTTCTCGTTCCCCTCGCCCTTGCGGCTCCGGCCGGCGCCGCCGTCATCCTGCCGGAGAACACCACCGACGTGACCCTGACCTCGGCGCCCGTCCTCGGTTCGCTCGGCCTCTCGGTCGCGCCGACCGGGACCGCGACGATCGACGCTTCGGGAACCTATCCGGTCGCGAGTTTTCCGATCACCGGCGGCGTGCAGAATTCCGACGGTTCGCTGGTCATCGAACACAACGGCAGCGACCTCGCGATCTCGAGCTTGGCGGTGACCGTCGATATCGGAAACTTCGTCATCACCACCGGCGCCGCCAGGATCTGGGGCGAAGTCGGGCTCAACGGCGTTCCGCTCGGCGGCGTGTCCGCGCCGCTGTTCGTGCTGACCCCGGGGACGGGCGACTACATCATGACCCTGACGCCGCTTGCGGCTGCCACGCTGAACGCGGCGTTCGTGACCGACGCCTTCAACACGACGATCCAGATCGGAACGGCGACGACCCATCCGGTGATCTCGACGGCGGTTCCCGAGGCCTCGACCTGGGCGATGCTCGGGGCGGGCTTCGCCGCGCTGGCGATCGCCGCGCGGCGTCGTCCGCGCATCCTCGACCGGACGGGCGACGCAGTCGCCGGTTAGGTTCGCGCCCCGCTCGTGCTAAAAGGGGCCTCGCTGGCGCGAGGCCTGCAAGCGGGAGGGGGCGGAATTGGACGAAACACGGCAGGCGATCCGCAGCCGGGCGCTCGATCTCTGGCGACGCGCCGGCTCGCCGGAGGGCCGGAGCGCCGAGTTCTGGGACCTGGCGCGGCGCGAAATCGGCGGCGTGGACGCCGCCGATCTTCCGTTCGATCCCTTCGAGCCGCCGGTCGACGAGCCGCCCGAGGTCGCCTTCCTACACGGCGTCCCTGTCGGCATGCCGGGCGAGCGCATCGTCGAGCAGGGCGTGGAGGACGATCGCCTCGCCGACCTCATGCCGTTCCGCGGACGGCCGCCAGCGGATTGACCCGCTGGCGGGTTGACGCGCGCTACTTCCCCATCATCCCCTTGGCGTTGTCCGGCGTGATCGCCATGGTCGGGACGGTGACCACGGTCGGGACCTTGTCGGCGCAGTCGAGCAGGATCGATTTCGCCATGTCGATCGCCTGCGGCCCCCCGGTCGGATAGGTGAAGGTCGCCGCCCATTCGCCCTCGGCGACGGCGCGGATGCCGCCCGAGGGGCCCGGCAGTCCGTCGGTGCCGAGGATCTTGATGTCGCCCTCCTTCTTGCCCGCGCCTTTGGCCGCGAGCCGGGCGCCGGCCGCCATCATGTCGTTCGACGCATAGACCGCCTTGATGTTCGGGTGCGCCTGCAGCATCGCGGCGAAGGCGGTCTGGGCCTTGTCGGGCAGCCAGTCGGCCGCCTGTTCGGCGACCACCTCGATCTTCGTGTTGGCCTTCACCCCGGCCTTGAAGCCGTTCAGCCGCTCGACCGCCGGCGTCGAACTGGGCAGGCCTTCCAGCACCGCGACCTCGCCGCCCTGCGGCAGCAGCTTGTCGGCCACGTAATGTCCGGCTTCCTCGGCGATCTTGAAATTGTCGCCGCCGATGAAGGCCGTGTAGTCCTTGCCGGGGTCGCCGAGGGTCTTGCGGTCGAGCTCGATCACCGGAATTCCCGCCTTCATCGCGCGGGCGACCACGGGGGTCAGCGGCGCCGCCTCGAACGGCGAGATCAGGATCAGATCGACCTTCTGGGTGACGAAATTGTCCATCTGCGAGGTTTGCGTGTTGACGTTGCCGGCCCCGTCGGCGATCTGCAGGGTGAATTGCGGGACCTGGCCCGCGGCCGCAGTCAGTTCGTCGTTGACGTGCTGGCGGTAGGGCTCGGCGTTGTTGGCCTGCGAGAAGCCGATCACGTATTTGCCGTCCTTGCCGCAATCCTTGACGAGCGGCGCGCCCTGAGCCGCGCCTGCCGCGAGCGCCAGCGCGAGCAGACTCGTCGATATCGCCGAAAGCCGATCACCCATCACCTTCTCCCTGGCTTGCTGTTGCGCCGCCGGCGTCATCGGCCCAGTCCCTCGCGGCGGCGAACGAGGGATTGGAGGACTGCGGCGAGCACGATGATCGCGCCGGTGGCGAGCAGTTGCAGGGCCGCGTTGACGTTGTTGAGTTGAAGGATGTTGGCGAGCGCGCCGAGCATCACCGCGCCCGCGACCGTGCCGATCATCGAACCCGAGCCGCCGAACAGGCTGGTCCCGCCGATCACCACCGAGGCGATCGCCGTCAGCTCGTAGCCGGTGCCGTCGTTGGCGCTGCCGAAGTTGAACTGCCCGGCGTGGACCACGCCCGCGATCGCCGAGACGAGGCCGGTGATGGCGTAGACCGACACCTTGACCAGCGACACCGGCACGCCGGAGAGCCGCGCCGCGCGCTCGTTGCCGCCGACCGCGAAGACGTAGCGGCCGAAGCGGGTGAAATCGAGGGTGAAGGTCGCGACCGCAGCCACCACGACGAACACCAGCGTCGCGACCGGAACCGTGTTGTCGAACAGCCGGTCGCCGAGGATCGCGAACACCGGCGGGGCGAGGCCGGGGCCCTGGCCGTAGGAGATGTTGATGTACTGGTTGTTCGAGATGACCAGAGCCAGCCCGCGCGCCACCTGAAGCCCGGCGAGCGTCACGATGAACGGCTCGAGGCGGAAGCGGTTGGAGATCAGGCCTTGCACGCCGCCGAACGCCGTTCCGCAGGCGAGCACCATCAGCACCGTCGCGATCAGCCCCCAGCCGCCGGTGGTCATGATCGTCGCGGTGAGCACGCTGCACAGGCTGAGCAGCGCGCCGACCGAAAGGTCGATGCCCGCGGTGATGATGACGAAGGTCATGCCGACCGCGATGATGCCGGTCTCCGAGACGGCGCGGACGATGTTGGCGATGTTGTCGGGCGCGAGGAACAGGATGTGGCCGTGCCGGCGCGGTGAGAACACGATCCCGCCGATGGCGACGAGCACGAGTCCGATGACGCTCTGGAAGCGCACCGCGATGGCGAAGAGATCGACCCGCCGGCGCGCGCGGGCGGGAGACGGGGAGGCCGGGCGCGCTTCGTCATCCATGGGCGTCGTTCTCGCCTTGCTCCGCCGCGGCCAGCACCGCCTGCTCGTCCGCGCCGCCGGGAAACGCCGCGACCGTCCGCCCCTTGCGCATCACGACGACTCGGTCGCACAGGCCGAGAAGCTCGGGCGTCTCGCTCGAGGCGATCAGCACCGCGAGCCCGCGGTCGGCGAGCGCCCGGATGCGCGCGTAGATTTCCCCCTTCGCCCCGACGTCGACCCCCCGCGTCGGCTCGTCGAGCAGCAGCAGGCGCGGCTCGCCGAGCACTTCCTTGGCGAGCACGACCTTCTGCTGGTTGCCGCCGGAGAGCGCGCCGACCACGGCCTCGGGCCGGGGCGGGCGCACGTCGAAGGCGGCGATCGCCTGGCGCGCGAGCGCCGTCTCGCGCAGCTTCGACATGACGAAGAACGGCGAGATGCGTTTCAGCACCGTCAGCGCGAGATTGCGTCCGACGCTGTCGCGCAGCAGCAGACCCGAGCCGCGCCGGTCGTCGGTGACCAGCCCGATCCCCAGCGCCCGCGCGGCGCGGATCGAGGCGGGACGCGCCGGCCGCCCTTCGACGTCCAGAACGCCCGACCAGCGCCCCGGTCCGGCCGCCCCGTAAAGCGCGGTCAACAATTCGGTGCGTCCGGCGCCGAGGATGCCGGCGAGGCCGACGATCTCGCCCGCGCGCACCTCGAGGGTGACGGATTCCGGCGCCTGCCAGCCGGCGCGCTCCCGCCGCGGAGCGAAGCCCGCCCGTTCGAGCCGGAGCGCCGGCGCGCCGAAGCGCGCGCCGCGCGCCGGATAGAGCTCGGCGAGCGGCCGGCCGACGAGCAGGCGCACCAGTTCCGACTGCGGCGCGGCGGCCGGCGCGACGCCCGCGACCAGGCCGTCGCGCAGCACGGTCACGCGGTCGGCGACGCGCGGCACCTCCTCGAGCCGGTGCGAAATGTAGACAATGCCGACGCCGCGCGCCGCGATCTCGCGCATGACGCGAAACAGCCGCTCGACCTCGGCCGCGGTCAGCGCCGCCGTCGGCTCGTCCATGACGAGGATGCGCGAGGCGTAGGTCAGCGCCTTGGCGATCGCGACCATCTGCCGGCGGCCGACCGACAATTCGCCGACCGGCTGGTCGACGTCGATGTCCGCCCCGACCGCGGCGAGGCGCTGGCGCGCCTCTCGTCGCATCGCCCCGCGGTCGAGCACCCCGGCGCGAGTCGGCTCGCGGCCCAGGAAGAGGTTGGCCGTGACGTCGAGGCCGGGGACGAGATCGAGTTCCTGAAAGATCGTGGCGACGCCCGCCGCCTGAGC
>CAMFKX010000143.1 GCA_945957375.1 uncultured Roseiarcus sp. | reverse complement strand
CCCCCCCCCCCCCCCCCCCCCCCCCCCCCCCCCCCCCCCCCCCCCCCCGGCGCGTTCTCGGAGTAGCCGGCACCCGCGTTTCCTCTACGTCTCGTGGGCTCGGAGATGTGTATAAGAGACAGGGCCGGACCTCGCTCGCGCCGAACGGCGCGGCGATCCGGGCGCAGAGGGCGCGCGGGCCCGGCCCGCGCGATCCGCGTCGGCCACGCCGATCCGCCCGGCGACGCGTGCTCAACCCTGTTCGAGACCGTTCAGAACGGCCCGCAGCGCGTTCTCAAGACCGACGGCTCCGCCTTCGCCTTCGCCGTTGGACGATCCTCTTTCGATCAGCTTTTTCCAGACGCCGGCGTCACCCTCGGCTGGAGTTCATGGGCGGTTCCATGGCTGAGCCGCGCATCCTGGACGATTCCGGATCAGGTCTCCGACAGCCGCGACCCGGACGCCGCCGCTTTCGCGCGCCAAGCGGCCGAGGACTGGCGCAGCCCTCTCCTTCACCGCAGCCGCGCGCTGCGCGCGGGCGGCCGCCTCGACGTGCTGACGGTGGCGACGGACGACCAAGGGCGGTTCGGCTGCGCGCCCCGTTCTAGACGCCCTGGACGCTGGTCCGCGACGGGTTCGTCACCGCCGAGGAGTGCGCCACGACATGGTCATCGCGACCGTCGGCCAAAGCCGGGCGCAATTCCCCGAGTCGTTCGGCGACGACCGAAGCGTGGAGGGCCTTCGGCTCGACCGGCTCGAGCTGTTCGAGGGCGAAGACCGCATCTGGGCGTTCTGCAACCGGCTCGAGGCGGGAAGGGCCGCGCGCCTCGCCGCGGCGCCGGAAAGGATCGGGTTCCGTTGGCGAAGCAGGAGCGCGTGAAGGACGCGCGGTCGCGCGGCTGAAGCTTCGGCGAGAACTGCGCGGTGGTCCGGCGCGGCCGGCTAGCGCGCGAAGCTCGCCATGGCCGCCTCGACGATTACCGCGCCGGCTTCCTGGGTGAAATGTCCCGCCTCCGCCAGCTCCAGCGGCGGCGGGCAATTGCGGATGCTTTTACGCAACATCCGCATCGCGGGCGGACCCAGAACCGGGTCGCGCATGCCGACCGCCATAAAGCTCTCGCCCGCCCACTCGGTCGACCAGAAATCGCGGGCGCGCCGCGACAGGGCGGCGCCGTCGGCGTCCGGCCTGTCCGGAACCAGGTTCGGGAACCGCCTGACGCCGGCCTTGTAGCGGATGTCGGGGAACGGGGCCGCATAGGCCGCGGCCTCGGCGTCGGTCAGGGCCGGCGTCGACCTCTTCATCAGCGCGGCGACGTCCATGTCGGGCTTGCTGTTCGAGAACGCGCGCCAGGCGAGGAAGCCTTCGCCGAGCGGCCCGTCGCCCGTGCCGAGCGCGGTGTTCATCACCAGGAGCCGTTCGAAGCGCGCGGGCATGTCCATCGGCAGCGTCAAGCCGATCAGGCCGCCCCAATCCTGGCAGACCAGCGTCACCCGTCGCAGATCCAGCGCCTCGATCAACGCCCTCACGCTGTCGCGATGGAAATCGAACGTATAGACCGCCTCGTCCTCCGGCTTGTCGGACCGGCCGAAGCCGAAGAAATCCGGCGCGACGACGCGCAGCCCTGCGGCGAGAAACGCCGGGATCATCTTGCGGTAGAGGTAGGACCAGGTCGGCTGGCCGTGCAGACACAATGCGACCGGGGCGTCGCGCGCACCTTCGTCGAGATGATGCATGCGCAGCCCGCCGGCCCCCTCGAAATAATGCGGCGCGAACGGGTAGCCGGGGAGGTCGGCGAAGCATTCGTCGGGGGTGCGCAACGCTTTCAAGGGGCGATCTCCGAGCGATGGTCGACTTGATCCCATTGCTATGCGGCGGAGCCGCCAGCTTCGAGCGTTCCCATGTAGGAATGAAAGCGCCCGTCCGGATCACGCGCCGCGCGAATGGCGCGCAGGCGCGCCATGTTTCCATCCGAGAGGAAGCGGGCGGGGCGTACGGCGATGTTTTCGTCGGCGAGCTGAATGCCCGCGCTGAAGGGCTCGAGTTCGCGGATGCGCGCGGTCGCCCAGTCCGCATGCCTCGCCTCGTCGGCTGCGCTCCGCAGGCCGCCGTAGAGCGCCAGATAGGTCCGCCCCTCGACCGAGAACGCCATGTCCTGGCGCTGGGCCGGCGCGTTCCAGTTCAGCCAGAGCGCGTGGCTGGGGGCGGGCGGCTGCGTGTCGGCGATGCGCCGCAGCGCGGGCAGCATCGGCTCGATCGGGCCGTTCATCCACATGTTGTCGGCGCGCCAGCGCGTGTCGGGCAGAAACAGCGTCTTCTCGCCGGTCTTCATCATGAAGTTCAGCGTCAGCGGAAGAAGCGGCAGGGTGAGGCTGGCTTTCGGCCGCAGCGGACTGTTGTCGATGAAGGCGACCGCCTCACGGGCTTCGCGCCAGGAATCGGCCAGCACCGGCGCAATCACCTCGATCCCGTGGCTGAACACGCCGAGCGCCTTGCGGTTCACAACCAGCTGAAATTCGACAAACGCCGGCACGGAAGGCCCCGCTTTGTCGGCCCAGGCCATCACCGCCTCGAGATGCCGGATGCGAAACACCTGCACTTTCAGTCCGATCGCCCTCGGGCGCGGGTGCAGCTTCAGATGAAAGCGGACGACGACCGCGAAGAACCCGGGGCCCGAGCCGCGCGCCGCCCAAAACAGGTCGGCGTTTTCGTTCTCGTCGGCGTGGACCAGCTCGCCGTCCGCCAGCACGATGTCGAGGCCGACCACGTTCTCGCAGCCGAGACCACGCTGGCGGCTGTTCCAGCCGAACCCGCCCTGGAGAAGGAAGCCGCCGATTCCGACGGTCAGCGCGTGCGCCACCGGGAAGAACAGGCCCTGCCTCGCAACCGCGGCGTTGAGCTCGCCGCTTTGGCAACCGGGGCCGACGACGGCGCGCTGGTTCGCGGCGTCGATTTCGATGGCGTTGAGCCGCGAGACGTCCAGCATCAGTCCGCCGTCGCGAATATGGTTCTGCGCCCAGCTGTGCCCGCCCGAGCACACGCCGATCTTGAGGTTCTCGGCCTTCGCCAGCTTCACCGCGGCGACGACGTCGGCGACGTCGTTGGCCTGCACGACGACATCCGGCCGGCGTCCCGGATCGCGGGCGTTGAAGCTCGTGCCGAGCACGGCGGAATCGAAGCCCGCCTCGCCGCGCCGGAACATCCTGCCCTTGGTGTGCGAACGCTTCATGGACATGCCCCTCCTGTCGATGCGCGCCTAACGCTTTGCGGCGAATTCCGCGTGGAGTTCGGGAAGGAAGCGGGCGAGATGGTTCATTTCCTGCGCGCAATGAACCAGCAGGTCGGCGGCGAGGCCGGCGTTGAGACGGACGACGGCGCCGAGCATGCGCCCGAGCGGGGCGCCCGCCGCCCCGACGCCCTTGACCCGCGCGTTGCCGCCGCCGAGCCAGAAGCGGGAGCGCATCTGCGAGCCGGTCGAGGTCGCCCGTACGTGATGGATCAACCAGCCCGTCTGGAGGGGCGAATTCGTGATTCCGACACGCGCGCAGATCGCGGTGGCGACCTTCCGGTCGCGCAGGCGCGACTCGTCGAGGCCGGCTTCGGACGGCGCGGCGAATGCGATGGCGCCCTTGAGACGCCTCGCGCCGATATGCTCGACCACATGCGAGACGCGCCCGACATAGGCGCCCGTCTCCCCGCCGCCGTCGGCCCAGGCGGCGCTGACATGGGCGCGCGGATGCCAGAGTTTGTAGCGGGCGGAATCATGGCCATGCCAGGCGAACCACCAGTCCCACATGTCGGGCGTGACGCCGGGCATGTCGGTGAGCGCGAACACGCGCGCCGAGCCGTCGCCGGGGATGGCGTAGCCGGTCTCGACCGGCCAATCGCCGGGCGCCAGCAATTCGCCGGCGTGGTCGAAGGACGGCAGGAGTTCCGCAGCGACGGCGCCCACCGCCAGCGCCTCGCGGACATGCTCCGGCAATGGAGCCATCTCGGGCCGGAAAAAGCGGGCGAAGGGACGGTCGCGCTCGGCGCCCAGAAGGCCAAGTTCCCGCGCCGCCGCCATCTCCGTCCTCCCGCGAATCCGGGCGACAGGCGTTCGCGCGCCCGTCGGCAATTAATTATGCTGTGTGATCTAATTACCGCCCGATGTCAACGCCCGGGCGGCTTCGGCGCTCCGGTCAGACCGTCGGCGAGCCAATCCTCGAGCGAGCGCGCGTGGCGCTCGACGTAGGCGTCGTCGAACACATCGACGCCGAAGGCCGCCTTGAGCGCCGGCGCGTCGAGAAAGGCGAAGCTCGCGGCGCCGAAAACCAGCGGCGTTAGATGCGCGGGATCGCCGGGCACGCGCAATTGCTTCAACACCGCGGCGGCGAGGCGGTACATCGGGGTCAGATAGGCATCTCTCAGCCAATCCGCGCGTTCGCCCTCGCGCCCGGTCTCGTCCATGACGATCCGGACGAGATCGGCGTAGCGCGCCACGAACCGCACCATCGGTCCGGCGACGGCGGTGAGCGAGACCGGGCCGGGGCTGGACGCGACCGTGCGCGCGACCGCGGCGACCTCGGCCTGCATCGCCTGGAACGCCTCGGCGAGCGCGGCGCGCCAGAGCTCTTCCTTGGACGCGAAATGATAGTGGATCAGCGGCCGCGCCACGCCCGCGGCCCTCGCGATCGCGGCGATGCTCGCCCCCTCGAACCCCTGGCGGGCGAACACCGCGAGCGCGGCGCGACGGATGGCGCCCGGCGAATCGGGATCGCTCTTCAGCGGCCGCCCGGGCCGACGTCGGGGCTGGTCGCGCTGTCCCTTGTCCATGGCCGCTTGGGAATGCGCCCGGCGCGAAAGCCTCGTCAAGCGCGGCGCGTCGTCGTCGGGCTCACGGAGAGGGCTCCGCCTTTCCGTGAGCCCGGCTCGCGGCGGACGAAGGCGTCGCGCGCCTCGTCCCACATCATCGGCTTCGGCGGGAAGACGCAGCGGCAGATCGGATAGCCGAGATCGCGGGCGAGCCAGGCGCTGGCGAAAGGTGTGGAAAGGTGACAGTTACTTCAAACCCTATATTTGGACGCAACGCGGCCACCCGATCAGCGCTCGAGCGCGGCGGCTCCGGCTCAACCCGACGGCTCGGCGCGGCCGCAGCCCGGCTCGCGGCAGACGAAAGCGGCGCGCGCCTCGTCCCACAGCATTGGCTTCGGCGGGAAGACGCAGCGGCAGATCGGATAGCCGAGGTCGCGGGCGAGCCAGGCGCTGGCGAGTTCGAGCGCCTGGCCGGCGTCGTCGAGGCGGCGCGCGATCGCCTCGTCGTCGCGTCCGGGCAGCAGCGCGGCGGCGGACCGCAACAGGTCGAGCGCCGCCCGTCCGCCGGCGATCCACCCCGCCGCCTGAACCGGATCGATCATCGCGCCCTCCCTTGGCGAACCGCCCCGGCGTCGGAGCGAAGGCGCCGAGGGATAGCATCGGAATTCGGAAATTGCAAATCAATGTATCAATAAATACTGAATAACAGGATTATCGTGTCGCTGAAGCCCGCGCGGGCCTGCGGCGACAACATGGAGGCGCGCCTGTAAATAGGAAAATGAGTAAATGTCACCGTTTATAATATCGCAAAGGTCGGGTGGTTTGATTCAGTTCAATGCAAACGTCAAAGCCCGGCGCGATCCTCTCCCGCGTCTGGCCCGCGCGGCATGATCGACCCGCCGCGGAGCCGAGCGTAGCGGCGGCTTCGGCCGCCTGGAGGGCGCAAGATGAGCAGCCTTCGCAAACCTGATCGGACGAACGCTTGCGCGGCGCTGCGGGGCCTCGTCGCGGGCCTGTCTCTGCTCGTGGCCCAGAACGGCGGCGCATTCGCATCGACAGACCTGGACGCGGCCGAGGCTGCGATCGCGCTCGACGACCAGCCGGGCTGCCTCATGGCCGAACAATGGGTGCGGCCCGCGGCGGAGCAGGGCGTTCCCCTGGCTCAGGCTCTGCTGGGTCGGATGTATTCGCGCGGCTGCGGCGTTCAGAAAGACTACGCCAAGGCGGCGGGACTCCTTCGTCCGGCCGCGGCCGCCGGCGACGCCGCCGCGCAAACCACGCTGGGCTACCTCTACATAAACGGGATGGGGGTTGCGAAAGATTACGCCGAGGCGATGAGGTGGCTCCGGCTCGCGGCCGATCAGGGGAATGCGGCGGCCCAGACGAATATCGGGATCCTTTACCGGATCGGCGCTGGCGTCGCTCGGGATTACGCCGAGGCGATGAAGTGGTTCCGGCTCGCGGCCGATCGCGGCGACACCTACGCACAAGTCGAAATCGGCGTTCTGTATCAGGCGGGGCTCGGCGTTCCGCGCGACTATGCGGAAGCGATGAAGTGGTATCGGGCGGCGGCCGATCGGGGCGACGCGAACGCGCAAAACGACATCGGCGTCCTGTATCGCGAGGGGCTCGGCGTCCCACGCGATGACAGGGAGGCGGTGAAATGGTTCCTCCTCGCGGCGGGCCGGACCAATCCCAGGGCGCAATTCAACCTGGGCGCGATGTTCGCCCGTGGCGAGACCGTCCAGACCTCGCCGCGGGGCGTGTCGCGCGCCTACGCCGCCGCGTATCAATGGTTCAGTTTGGCCGCCGCGCAGGGCATCGAACAGGCGGTCAAGGCGCGCGACGAGCTGGCGCGCCGGATGACCCGGGAGCAGATCGCCCAGGGCGAGCGGCTCGCCCGCGATTGGAAGCCTGCCGCGACGCCGCCGCAAAGCCCGGCGTCGCCCCCGACCGTCGCAAGCGAGGGGCCGCTGACGCCGCTCCAGCGCAGCATCGCCGACTACCGCGCCTACCAGCGAAGCGTCGCGGCCGCGGGCGGATGGAATCGGATCGTCCTCGACATCCAGGGCGACCCGGACCTTCAGCGCCGGCTCGAAGGCGTCCAACCCAAGGCGGGCGACGTGGAGTTCCTTCACGGGATGGCGTTCGTCGGACAGCGGCTCGGCTGGATCGCCGGATGGCGCGGATCCGGCGGCGAGATCCTTCACACCGAGGACGGCGGGGCGAGCTGGGAGATGCAATACGTCGATCCGGCGATCCATTTCGCAGGGATCGCTTTCGTCGACGAGGCGCACGGCTTCGCCGTCGGGGACCGCGGGACGGTGCTGAAGACATCGGACGGCGGCCGTCACTGGAGCGCGGCGCAGCCCGCCGGGACCTGCATGCTCGGCGCGATCGCGTGCGCGAACGCCACAACCTGCTGGACCGCCGGGCTTTCGAACGGGTCGGTGTTCTCGACCGAGGATGGCGGAGCCTCCTGGCGGACCACGCATGCGCCGACGGACGGAGCCGTCAACGCCCTTCAGTTCACCGACGCCTCGACGGGCTGGGCCGCGACCGAAAGCGGCGAGATCCTCGGCACGAAAGACGGAGGCCGGAGCTGGTCGATCGCGCTTCTGAGGCCGGACAAGCGCTTCACCAGCGTGTTCTTCGCCGACGCCCGACGGGGTTGGGCGGTCGGCCGCCGCGGCGCGATTTTCCATACCGACGACGGCGGGGAGTCCTGGACCAATCAGACGAAGAACCTCACGAAGGACGGGAGCGGCGCGGACTACGATCTGACCGCCGTGCGCTTCGCAGGCGAAGACGAAGGCTGGGCGGTCGGTCTCCAAGGGCTCGTCATCCGCACGACCGACGGCGGGGCGACCTGGCGCGTCGCCAACGCCCCGACCAACAGCGACTTCAGCCTCTACGCCCTGACAATCGTCTCGAAGTCGATCGTGATCGCGGCGGGAAACATCGGCAACATCGCGGCGACGGCGGACGGCGGGCTCACCTGGGCGCCGATCTACGGCGGCGAGCGAAGATCGGCCGACGTCATCGCTCGCCATCTGGCTGAGAAAAGGCAACCGGCCTGGTGAGGCGGCGCGCCGGCGTTCGCGGCGCCATCGACGCCTCTCGGGCGCGGGACGCGCCCGTCGCTGAAACCGGCAGCCGCGAAGCCTACTCCGCGGCGACCGCCCGCACCGGGACATAGTTCAGCACCGGGGCGAGCCAGCGCTCGACCTCGGCGATCGCCATGCCCTTGCGCGCCGCGTAGTCCTCGACCTGATCGCGCTCGACCTTGGCGACGCCGAAATAATGCGCCTCCGGATGGGCGATGTAGAGGCCCGAGACGGAGGAGGCCGGCCACATGGCGAAGCTCTCGGTGAGCTTCACCCCGATCGCGCGCTCGGCGTCGAGCAGGCGGAACAGGGTCGCCTTTTCGGTGTGGTCGGGCTGGGCCGGATAGCCGGGCGCCGGGCGGATGCCGCGATAGGGCTCGCCGATCAGCTCTTCCGGCGCATAGCCCTCGTCGGGCGCGTAGGCCCAGAGCTCGCGCCGCACCTTTGCGTGCATCGCTTCGGCGAAGGCCTCCGCCAGGCGGTCGGCGAGCGCCTTGACCAGAATCGAGGAATAGTCGTCGTTGGCGCGCTCGAAGCGCTCGGCGATCGAGGCGTCCTCGACGCCGGCCGTGACCACGAAGCCGCCGACATAGTCTCTCGGCCCGACGAAGTCGGCGAGCGCGGTGTTGGGGCGGCCGTCGCGCTTGCCGAGCTGCTGGCGCAGCGTGTGCAGCGTCGCGACCCGCTCGACCCGCGCGTCGTCGGCATAGAGCGCCACGTCGTCGCCGTCGCGCGCCGCCGGCCAGAATCCGACCACCGCCCGGGGCTTCAGCCACTTCTCCGCGACGATCTGCTTCAGCATCGCCTGCGCGTCGTCGAACAGGGATCTCGCCGCCGCGCCCTGCTTGGGATCGTCGAGGATCGCGGGATAGCGACCCTTCAGCTCCCAGGTCTGGAAGAACGGCGTCCAGTCGATGTAGCGCACGAGTTCGGCGAGGTCGTAGCTCTCGAACGTCCGCGTGCCGAGAAAGCTCGGCCGGGTCGGCGCATAGGCGCCCCAGTCGGCCTTGAAGGCGTTGGCGCGGGCTTTGGCGAGCGGCACGCGTTGCTTTTCGGCTTCGGAGCGCTCGTGCGCGTCCGCCACCTTGCGGTATTCGGTGCGCACCGCCGCGATGGTTGAGTCCCGGGTCTCCGGCGACAGGAGCGAGGCGACCACGCCGACCGCGCGGCTCGCGTCGTTGACGTGCACCGCCTGCGAGCGGGAGTAGCGCGGGTGGATCTTGACCGCGGTATGCACTCGGCTCGTTGTCGCGCCGCCGATCAGCAGCGGGATGTCGAAGCCCTCGCGCTCCATCTCGGCCGCGACATGAACCATCTCGTCGAGCGAGGGGGTGATCAGGCCCGAGAGGCCGATCGCGTCGGCCTTGCGCTCGCGCGCCACCGCAAGAATCTTCGACGCCGGCGTCATCACGCCGAGGTCGATGATCTCGTAATTGTTGCAGGCGAGCACCACGCCGACGATGTTCTTGCCGATGTCGTGCACGTCGCCCTTGACGGTGGCGAGCACGATCGTGCCGGCGGTCTGGCGGCCGCCGCCGGCCTTCTCGGCCTCCATGTAAGGCAGCAGGCTCGCGACCGCCTGCTTCATCACCCGCGCCGACTTGACCACCTGCGGCAGGAACATCTTGCCGTCGCCGAACAGGTCGCCGACCCGGTTCATGCCGGCCATCAGCGGGCCCTCGATCACGTCGAGCGGCCGGACCGCGGCGAGCCGCGCCTCCTCGGTGTCCTCGTCGATATAGGTGGTGATGCCGTTGACCAGCGCATGGGCGATGCGGCTGTCGACCGGCTCCTCGCGCCAGGACAGATCCTGCGCCTTGGCCTCCTTGCCGACGGCGCCGCGATAGCGCTCGGCGACGGTCAAGAGGCGCTCGGTGCCGTCGGCGCGGCGGTTCAGCACCACGTCCTCGCACGCCTCGCGCAGCTCCGGGTCGATCTCGTCGTAGACCGCCAGCTGGCCGGCGTTGACGATGCCCATGTCCATGCCGGCGTGGATCGCGTGGTAGAGGAACACCGCGTGCATCGCCTCGCGCACCGGCTCGTTGCCGCGGAACGAGAACGACAGGTTCGACACGCCGCCCGAGATGTGGGCGTGGGGCAGGTCGAGGCGAATGCGCCGGGTCGCCTCGATGAAGTCGACGCCATAATTGTTGTGCTCGTCGATGCCGGTGGCGACCGCGAACACGTTCGGGTCGAACACGATGTCCTCGGGCGGAAAGCCGGCCTCTTCGGTCAGCAGCTTGTAGGCGCGGGCGCAGATCGACAGTTTCCGCGCCAGCGTGTCGGCCTGACCCTGCTCGTCGAAGGCCATCACCACGACCGCCGCGCCGTAGCGGCGCACGAGGCGGGCCTGACGCAGGAACGCCTCCTCGCCCTCTTTCAGCGAGATCGAGTTGACCAGGCTCTTGCCCTGAAGGCGCTTGAGGCCCTGCTCGATGATCGAGAATTTCGACGAATCGACCATCACCGGCACCCGGGCGATGTCCGGCTCGGCGGCGACGAGGTTGAGGAACTCGATCATCGCCGCTTCGGAATCGATCAGACCCTCGTCCATGTTGACGTCGATGATCTGGGCGCCGTTTTCGACCTGGTCGCGGGCGACGACCAGCGCGCCGGCGAAGTCGCCGGCGGTGATCAGCTTGCGGAACTTGGCCGAGCCGGTGACGTTGGCCCGCTCGCCGATGTTGACGAAGGGGATGTCGGCGGTGAGCGTGAACGGCTCGAGGCCGGAGAGGCGCATCAGCGGGGCGATCGTCGGGATCGCGCGCGGGGCGACGCCGCGCACCGCCTCGGCGATGGCGCGGATATGGGCCGGCGTCGAGCCGCAGCAGCCGCCGACGATGTTGACCAGGCCGTCGCGGGCGAAGCCGGCGATCTGCTCGGCCATCATCTCCGGGCTCTCGTCGTACTGGCCGAAGGCGTTCGGCAGGCCGGCGTTGGGATAGGCGCAGACGTAGGCGTCCGCGGCGTTGGAGATCTCCTCGAGGTGCTCGCGCATCGCGCTCGCGCCGAGCGCGCAATTGAGCCCGACGGTGAAGGGCCTGGCGTGGCGCACCGAATGCCAGAAGGCGGTCGGCGTCTGCCCCGACAGCGTGCGCCCGGAGCGGTCGGTGATGGTGCCCGAAATCATGATCGGCAGCCGCACGCCGCGCTGATCGAACACCTCCTCGCAGGCGAAGATCGCCGCCTTGGCGTTGAGCGTGTCGAAGATCGTCTCGATCAGGATGAGGTCGGCGCCGCCGTCGATCAGCCCGCCGATCTGCTCGGCATAGGCGATGCGCAGGTCGTCGAACGTGACGGCGCGGTAGCCGGGATTGTTGACGTCGGGCGAGAGCGAGGCGGTACGGTTGGTCGGACCGAGCGCGCCGGCGACGAAGCGGCGCTTGCCGTCCGCCCGCTCCGCCTTGATCGCCGCGCGCTTGGCGAGCCGCGCCCCGTCGCGGTTGAGCTCGTAGACCACCGCCTCCATGCCGTAATCGGCCTGGGCGATGGTGGTCGAGGAGAAGGTGTTGGTTTCGAGGATGTCCGCCCCGGCCATGGCGTAGGCGAAATGGATGTCCTCGATCGCCTGCGGCTGGGTCAGCGTCAGGAGGTCGTTGTTGCCGACCAGGTGGCATTCGCAGCCGACGAAGCGCTCGCCGCGGAAATGGCTCTCGGTGAAGCCGAGCCCCTGGATCTGCGTGCCCATCGCGCCGTCGAGAATCAGAATCCGCTGCGCCGCCGCCTCGCGCAGCGCTTCGGCGGCGTCCTGCTTGTGGGTGAAGGCGGTGTCGAACAGGGGATCGAGCGACGAGGTCATGGGCGCCATGGGTTTTGGAAACTGCATAATCATATAAACATGTCTTTATATGATTTGCAACACTGCGCCGTCTTGCACGCCTCCGAAGGCCGACCCGGCTGGCGCAAGCCGCGGGTTGCTCGCGAGAAAGCGGGCGCGGCTGTCGAGCTGCACGGACCCGAAGGAGCGCCGCTCCTCCCCGGAGCCGATACGCGATGCGGCCCCCGGGCGGCCGGTCTTTCAGAAAGAGACTGTTGAACCGCGCGGGTCGCTCGTCGACATCGAAGAGCGCGGCAGTCTCGGCGCGCCGCTTCGCCGCGGCGCGCCGAGACGGGCAGGAAAACCGATCGCCGGATGCTCCGGGCGTGACAGACCCGCGATCACGGATTTGTGAACCAGCCTCTTGAAGATTGCGATTTGCGTGGTAGCATTTCGGAACAGCCGAACAATACTCACGGGAAGGAAACTGCGATGGCCCTATCGGCGCTGTTTCTTCGGGTTGCGCTTGCCGGCGCGTCGACGATTGCGCTCGCCGGGCCGGCGCTGGCCAACAGTCCGGTCTACGCCGACACCACGGTGACGATCCCATACGCCAACAGCGGCAACATCCCCTTCCAAAATTCGCCCGAGCTCGACGTCGCTTTGCAAATCGACGGCGGCTTCGGCCAGTCGACGAAGTTCACGATGGACACCGGCTCGACCGGAGTCGTCGTCGACCAAAGCTGGACGCCGCCCAGCACCGCCAGTAATTTGGGCTCCGGAGGCACCTACTACTCGAGCAGTCACAAACAATTCACCGGCGACTGGTATGGCAATGTCCGGATCCAAGTTGGCGACCCTAACAATAACGTGACGGTACAAGTCCCGGTATTGCGGGTGAACCAAGAAAATTATTGCAAGGATGGACCAAGCCAGCCCTGCAGCGTCGTCACCACCTCGCCGGACATCAAGTATTTCGGCGTAGGCTTCGGGCGCGAGGCCACCTCGCAGGCGACCATGCCGCCCGGCCAAAGCAACGCGTCGGTCCCCAGCAACAATCCATTCTTAAATGTTATCGCCGTTAATGGCGCGCCGGTGACCGCTTCCGAGCCGAACGGCCCCGCCGGCGACTTCACCAGCGGCTACATGGTGACGCCGCACGGCGTCACGCTCGGGCTCACCGCCGCCAATACCGCCGGGTTCAGCCTCACCAAACTCTTTTGGAACGACGTCTATTCGGACTGGAACCCGATGAAAGGAACCCTGGTCTTCAATGGCCAAACCATAACGAATACGGAACTGCTCACCGACACCGGCATTCGCTACATGATCGTCACGCCCGGACCGGGTTCGTCCTCCGGC
>CAMFKX010000142.1 GCA_945957375.1 uncultured Roseiarcus sp. | reverse complement strand
CCTCGTCGAGGAGATGCGCCGCGACGAAGCGCGCGCAAGGGCGATCCTGGCGAAGGTGACCTGATCGCTCACGCCCCGGCTTGAAAGTCGCGCGCTTCGACGCGGTCGCCGACCTTGCCGCTGGATTCGGAGCGCGGCGAGCGGCGGAAACTGCGCGCAGGGCGAATGCGACCGATGCGCCGGATGCGGGCGTTCCCATGCTCCGCCGGGACCGGCGGGACCGCGCCCGTTACGGGCGCTCGTTCTCAGCTTCCGAACGTGTCATGCAACCTGTCGCCGCCCTTCCCGGCAGGCCCTCACTATGGGAGGAGAGCGCCAGAGCGAACGCGGCTGAGGCTTCGAAGCTCGCCTTTCTAGCTAGGAACCAAAGCCGCCGTTAGGATGTGTCATCAGTTGCAGACTTTTCGAAGACGAACATGACAGACAAGAAGCAGCCGTTTCACATCCTGATCGTCGACGACGAGCCCGCTCTTTTGGAGGAACTGAACGATTTCCTGACTTTGCACGGAATGATCGTCACCACGGCCGGGGACGGCGCGCAGGCGCTCGCGGCGCTCGCCGCTGCGCCGGCCATCACCGTCGTGCTCACCGACATCCGCATGCCGGGCCTGGACGGCCTCGATCTGACCAATCGCGTCCTGCGGGCGCGCGGCGACGCGGACGCCGTCGAAGTCGTGCTGATGACCGGACACGGCAATCTCGACGACGCCGCGCGGGCGGTGCGCGCCGGCGCGTTCGATTTTCTGCGAAAGCCGATGGAGCTCGACGAGATGCTGGTCGTCGTCGAGCGCGCCCACGCCAAGGCGCTCGCGCGCCGGCAGGCCCACGCGCGGCGCATTGGGGAAATGGAGGCGCTGCGAGCCGACTACGCCGCCTTGCAGGCGCGCCTCACCCGGATGCAGACGCCGCTCGCCCTGACCGGCGACACGCCGCCCGAACTCTCGCGCATCCTGTCGCACGAGCTGCGGACGCCGTTGATCCCGATCCTGGCGCTGCCCGACATGCTCGACGCCCACGATTCCCTCCCGCCCAGGACGCTCAACGCCTATATTCGCGACGTCGAGCTGGCCGGGACCCGGCTCCTGCGCATTTCCGAGGATCTGATCGAGTTCCTCGCCCCGCCGGACGCGCGGGCGTTCACATGGCGGAAGGCTTCGGCTCAGAGCCTGCTCACCGAACTGGCGGCGCGCTGCGAGCCGGCGGCGCGGGAGGCCGGGGTGACGCTCGCGATTGCCGAACCGGGTGACGGGGAGCTGGAGACCGCAGAGCCCCATCTGATCGGCGCGCTGGCGCGGCTGGTGACGAACGCGCTCACTGCGACGTCGCCGGGCGGGCGGGTCGACCTGGCCGCGCGCGCCGCGGCCCCGGACAGCGTCGCTTTCCGCGTCCGAGATCACGGCCCCGGCATGACGGCGGAGGAGCGCGATCTGGCGATGCTGCCATTCCGCCAGCTCGACATGTCGCTGACCCGGCGCGGCGGCGGCATGGGCCTCGGCCTGCCGCTCGCCAGTCGCATGGCGGAGCGGCTGGGCGGGCGGCTGGAAATCGAATCCGCCCCTGGCCAAGGCACGACCGCCAGCATCGTGCTGCCGCGGCGACACAGGGATCCGCCGTGAGCGCTGCGCCGGCGCCCGCCGCGCCCGGCGGCTGGCGGCGGCGCATCCGGTCGCGCGCGGGAAAGATCCCTTACCGCGCGGCGGCGCTGGCGCTGCTGCTGGTGCTCACGGTCGCGTTGCTGGGCTTGGTGAGCTGGCGCTATCGCGAGGTCGCGCGCGACAACGAGGAGCTGTTCGCCCGCCGCGCCGCCGAACGGGCAAACGCCATCGCCTCGCAGTTGAGCGACACGATCGCGGCGACGCTGTCGCAGGCGGACGCCCTGCACGACATCGCCCGGCTGGTGACCGAAGCGCGGCTGTCCGGCGACACGGCCGCCGAAATGAAGCTCCGCCACTATCTGGACGCCGCGGAGGGCCATGGAGGCCCGGACGTCGCGCAAGTATCGGGGATCGACGCCGCCGGCGATCTCTTGTGGAGCAATCTCGACTGGAGGCCCGCCGGCGTCGACCTGCGCGAGCGCGAGCACTTCAAGGCGTTGGCGCTGGATCCGGCGCTCAACGCTTTTTTCGGGCGCCCGGTGCTCGGCCGGACCAGCGGCGTCTGGACGGTGCAATACGCCCGCCCGTTGCGCGACGACGCCGGAGCGCTGCGCGCGGTCACGGTCGTGTCGTTGCGCGCGACCATGCTGGCGCGGCTGTGCCGCGACCTTGCGCTGGCGCCGGAGGACAAAGTCACGCTGCTGCGCGACGACGGCACGGTGCTGATGCGGCGCGACATGGCTCATCTCGGCGAAACCGTCGCCATGGCGCCGTCCGGCGAGCGGACGCACATGGAGACCCCTCCTGCGCTGTCGGCCCGCCCGGTTCCGCTGGACGCGGCGCTGCACTACCTCGCTTCGCGGCCCATCCCCGGCGCGCCGCTGACGCTGCATGTCGGCCTGTCGCGGGAAGCGCAGGTCCAGGCGCTCGCCGAGGTGCGCGGGACGTTGAGGCGCGGAAGCCTGTTGCTCGACGGCGCCATTGTCGCGTTCGCCGTCACCGGTGGGTTCGCCTTGCTGCTGCTCCGCCGCTCCGACGCGCAGGCGGCGCGCGTGGCGAGCCTGGCGGAGAGCGAAGCCCGGTTCCGCGCCATGTTCGACGAAATGGGCGACGGCATGCTGGTGATCGAAACCGACGATGCCGGCGTCCTTCGGATCATTCACGCGAACCGTGAGGCCGGCGCGATCTCCGGCATGCCGGAGCGGCGACTGGAGGGACTTGACGTTATGACGCTCGTCCATCCGGACGATCGGGCGGTGTTCGCACAGCGAAGGCGGACCGCCGACGACCGGCGGAAGCTCGGCAAAGTCGCCTATCGCGCGCTTCGACCCGACGGCGGCTTCGTGTGGGTCGAGGCGAACAGCGTCGTCGACCCCAACCCCTCCGAGCCGTCCCGCTTGCGGCTGATCACCTTGTTCCGGGACATCAGCGAAGAGCATGCGCGCGAACAGGCGCTCGCCGAAGCGCGGGCGCGCACCGAGCGCATCCTGAACGTCATTCCCGGCGTTTTCTACCAATTGGAGGCCGAACCCGGCGGGTCTTTCTTGCCGACATTCGTATCGCAAAGCGTCGTCAACATGTTCGCCGTCACGGTCGAGGAGGCCTCCCAGCCCAACTTTCTGACCAGTCGCGCCTCAGTCGACCTCTTGGCCACGCGGCGGGCGGCGCTGGAGAAGGCGGGACCGGACGGCGTCGCTCTGGCCCAGTACCCGGTGCGGATACACGGGCGGGAGCGCTGGTTGCGCGACGCGATGCGCTTCCTCCCGCGCCCGGACGGCGGGGGCGAACTCGTCGGCTTCCTCACCGACGCGACGGCGGAGCACGCGGCGGCGGAGGCGCGGCTGGCGGCGGAGGCCAAACTTCAGCGGCTGAACTGGGCGCTGGCCGCTTACTCGCGCGCCCTCTCCGCCCTCATCCGGTTCTCCAGCCTGGAGGACGTGGCGGGTCGGATATGCCAGGGCATCGTCGAGGAGCCCGCCTACGTCCTGGCCTGCGTCGGCGTGCCCGAATCGTCGCCCGGCCTGCCCGTTCGGCTGCTGGCCGGGTCGGGCGACGCCATCGGCTACATGGACGGGCTGAACCTGAGCTGGTCGGCCGATGTCCCGGAGGGGCGCGGTCCCACCGGGGTCGTCCTCCGCGAAGGCACGCCGTATATCACGCGGGAATCGCGGACCGATCCCTTGTATTCGGGGTGGCGAGAGCGGGGGAAGAAGTACGGATTCCGATCGGGTCTGACCGTGCCGTGCAAGGTCAACGGCCAGACCCGCGGCGTCTTGATGGTCTACGCCACGGAACCGGAGGCGTTCGGGCCGGAGGAGGTCCAGCTGTTCGAGCGCTTGAGCGACGAGATCGGCTTTGCGATCAAGCTGGAGGAAGACCGCGCTCAACTCCGGTCCGCCGAAGCCGCCCGCGCCGACGCGGAAGAAAACCTCCACGACGCCGCGCAGCTTGGGCCGGGCGTGCTCTACCGGGCGCGCGTGCATCCGGCCGGCGTCGACGTGCTGCACATGTTCGGCGACACCTCCCGCATCACCCGCGCCGTCGCCGGACGCGGGTCCGCCCCGGAAACCCTCGGCGCGATTCTGGCCGCGCCGGAGACCCACGCGGCGATCCGCGCGCTCGCGGACGACGGCGCGCGCAGCGACGACATCCCGCTGGAGAGCGACGGCGCCACCTGCTGGGTTCGCAACGCGGTGCGGGTCACCGGGCGGAGCGGCGACGCCGTGGACGTGGTCGGCTACATCTCCGAAGTGACGCAGGAGAAGCAACAGCAGCTGCGCCGTCAGCAAGTCACCACCTTGCTGACGCTCGGGGAAATGGCCACCGGGATGGCGCACGAACTGAACCAGCCGCTGGCCAGCATCAGTTTCGCGGCACAGAACATCAGGCTCCTGCTCGGCCGGGAGCCGGCCGACCTGCGCGCCATCGGCGCCAAGGTCGAGAAGATCCTCAGCGAGGCGCGCCGCACGGCCGGGCTGATCGAGCATATGCGCGTGTTCGCCCGCAACGAACCGGGGGAGATCCGCCCGCTTTCCTGTCACGCGGTGCTGGAATCCGCGCTCGAAATCCTCAGCCACAAGCTGCGCGGCTGTCGGGTGCTGCAGGACGTGCCGAAAGACCTGCCGGCGGTCGCGGGATGGCCGATTCCGCTGGAGCAGGTGTTGATCAACCTGATCTCCAACGCCCTCGACGCGTACGAGGCCGCGCCGCCCGAGGTGGAGCGCCTGGTGACGGTGAAGGCGGAGGTGCAGGAGGACACGGTCGTCCTGCGGGTCTCCGACCGCGCCGGCGGCATTCCGCAGCACGTGCTCCCGCGCGTCTTCGAACCGTTCTTCACCACCAAGCCGCCCGGGAAAGGCACGGGACTCGGACTCGGCCTCGCGTACGGCGCCATCGCCGAAATGGGCGGCACGATCACGGCCGCCAACGAGAACGGCGGCGCAGTGTTCGAAATTCGCCTGCCCAAGGCAAAGCGCGGGGAACACCAGGAGACGGCCTCAGGTCTGATGGCGAATTCCTCGTAAGCAATGCCCCATGGGTCGTTCTCATCGGCGATCCCGGCGCCGCGTGAACCCGACGGACCGGCGTGCGGAAACCGCTGCTGTCTCGACAGGGGAAACGTCCCACGCCGTCGCCTTCCGCGAGCCGGCGGCTCCGCAGGGGGCCGAAACCGCGCTTTGCCATAGGCCCGCTTACTTGCCGATTTGAGGCATTCAGAGTCGCAACAGGAATTCGAACGTCGGCAGCCCCTAGGATCCGCGGATCCCGGATTTGGCGATTCCGGGGAAATCCTCTAATCCCCGCCCCTTGCCGACCTCTCAAGCCCGAAAATCCCGATGACCGACGCGCCAAAAGGCTTCGACTATTCGCAGACGCTCTATCTACCCAAGACGGATTTCCCGATGCGGGCCGGGCTGCCGCAGAAGGAGCCGGAGATTCTCGCCCGCTGGGCGCGCGAGGACCTTTATGCGCAACTGAGGGCGAGCGGGAAGGGCCGGCCGAAGTTCGTGCTGCACGACGGCCCCCCCTACGCCAACGGCAACATCCACATCGGCCATTCGCTCAACAAGATCCTCAAGGACATGGTGGTCCGCTCGCAGCAGATGGCCGGCAAGGACTCGAACTACGTCCCCGGCTGGGACTGCCACGGCCTGCCGATCGAGTGGAAGGTCGAGGAGGACTTCTATCGCAAGAAGGGCAAGGTGAAGCCCGACTTCTCCGACCCCGAGGCGATCATCGCCTTCCGGCGCGAGTGCCGCGCCTACGCCGAGCACTGGGTCTCGGTGCAGCGCGAGGAGTTCAAGCGGCTCGGCGTGGTCGGCGACTGGGACCATCCCTACACCACCATGAGCTATCCGGCCGAGGCGCAGATCGCCCGCGAGATCTTCAAGTTCGTCGCCAACGGGCTGCTCTACCGCGGCTCGAAGCCGGTGATGTGGAGCGTGGTCGAGAAGACCGCGCTCGCCGAGGCCGAGGTCGAGTACGACGATCATGTCAGCGACACGATCTTCGTCGCCTTTCCGGTCGAGGGCGACGACGCCTCGGTGGTGATCTGGACGACGACGCCCTGGACCATCCCCGGCAACCGCGCCGTCGCCTTCTCGCGCCGCATCGCCTACGGCCGCTACCGCGTCACCGAGGCGGCGGAGGACAATTGGGCGAAGGTCGGCGCGACCTACATCCTCGCCGATTCGCTCGCGGCCTCCGTGTTTCAGGCGGCGCGCGTCGCCGGCTTCGAGCGCGTCGCCGACGTCCCCGCCGACGCGCTCGCCGCGATGGTCTGCGCCCACCCGCTGCGCAAGCTCGGCTACGGCTTCGTCGTGCCGTTGCTCGACGGCGACCACGTCACCGACGACGCGGGCACGGGCTTCGTTCACACCGCGCCGAGCCACGGCCGCGAGGATTTTGAGCTCTGGACCTCCAGCACGAGAGCGCTCCAGGCGCTCGGCGTCGAGACCCGCATCCCCTACACCGTCGACGAGGACGGCGTGCTGACCGACGAGGCCCCCGGCTTCATCGGCCGCCGTGTGCTGACCGAGAAGGGCGAGAAGGGCGACGCCAATGACGCGGTCATCAAGGCGCTGGTCGAGGCGAACGCGCTGATCGGCCGGGGAAAGCTCAAGCACCAGTATCCGCACAGCTGGCGCTCGAAGAAGCCGGTGATCTTCCGCAACACGCCGCAATGGTTCCTCGCCATGGACCGGCCGTTCGCCGACGAGGCGCGCCGCGGCCAGTCGCTGCGCGAGATCGCGGTCGGGGCGATCGAGCGCACGCGCTGGGTGCCCAAGACCGGCGAGAATCGCATCAAGGGCATGGTCGCCAACAAGCCCGACTGGGTGCTGTCGCGCCAGCGCGCCTGGGGCGTGCCGCTGCCGATCTTCGTGCGCAAGGGCGAGCACGAGATCCTGTACGACGAGGCGGTCAACGGCCGCATCGCCGCCGCGTTCGAGGCGGAGGGCGCGGACGCCTGGTTCGCCGAGGGCGCCAAGCAGCGCTTCCTCGGACCCGGCCACAAGGCGGACGACTACGACAAGATCGACAATCTGGTGGAGGTCTGGTTCGATTCCGGCTCGACCCACGCCTTCGTGCTCGAAGACCCGGTCCATTTCCCCGGGCTCGCCGGCATCAAGCGGATCGTCGAGGGCGGCCCGGACGAGGTGATGTATCTCGAAGGCTCGGACCAGCATCGCGGCTGGTTCCAGTCGTCGCTGCTGGTCAGTTGCGGCACCCGCGGCCGGGCGCCCTTCGACGTCGTGCTGACCCACGGCTTCACCCTCGACGAGAAGGGCCGCAAGATGTCGAAGTCGCTGGGGAACCAGACGTTTCCCCAGGACGTGATCAAGGCCTCGGGCGCCGACATCTTGCGCCTGTGGGTCGCGAGCGTCGACTATTCCGACGACCAGCGCATCGGTCCGGAGATCCTGAAGGCGGTCGGCGACAATTACCGCAAGCTGCGCAACACCATCCGCTGGATGCTCGGGACGCTCGCCCATCACGAGCGCCTCAGGGCGCCGGTCGGCCTCGCGGCCATGGCCGAACTCGACCGCCTGATGCTGCACAAGCTCGCCGAACTCGACGAGAGAGTGCGCGAGGCCTACGCGAATTTCGATTACGCCAGGGTGGTGTCGCTGCTCTCCGGCTTCATGAACGCCGACCTCTCCGCCTTCTATTTCGACATCCGCAAGGACGCGCTCTACTGCGATCCGCCGTCGAGCGCGCGACGGCTGGGGGCGCTCGAGGCGATCGAACACGTCTTCCGGGCGGCGACGGTGTGGCTCGCCCCGATCCTCGTGTTCACCGCCGAGGAGGCGTGGGCGTCGCGCGATCCGGAACACCGCTCGGTGCATCTCGAGCAATTCCCGGCGATCCCGGCGGAATGGCGCGACGAAGCGCTGGCGCGCAAGTGGGAGACGATCCGGGCGTTGCGCTCGGTCGTGACGGGGGCGATCGAGATCGCCCGCGCCGAGAAGCGCATCGGCTCGTCGCTCGAGGCCGCCCCGCGCGTCTTTCTTGCGCGGCCCGAACACCGGGCGGCGCTGGAGGGCGTCGACTTCGCCGAGGTCTGCATCACCTCCGACATCGTGATTGAGGCCGCCGCCGCGCCCGAGGGCGCGTTCCGCTTGCCGGAGACGCCCGACGTGGCGGTCGTGGTGGAGCGGGCCGAGGGCGTCAAATGCGCGCGCTCGTGGCGCTACTTCGACCCGGCGACCGCCTCGCCCGACTATCCGGACGTCACGCCGCGCGACGCCGAGGCGCTGCGCGAATTGCGGGCGCTCGGCCGGCTGCCGTGACCCCGCGCGCGCTCGGGGCCGCCGTCGCGCTGGCCGTCCTTGTCGCCGACCAGGCGGCCAAGACGGCGGTGCTGGCCCGGCTCGACGTCGAATCGGCGCCGACGCCGCTCGGCCCGTTCGTCGACCTCGTGCTGCGCTGGAACCGCGGCATTTCCTTCAGCCTGTTCGCCCAGAACAGCGAGGTCGGCCGCGCGGTCCTGGTCGCGGTCACGGTCGCGGCGATCGGCCTCCTCGGCTGGTGGCTGGCCTCCAGCCGGTCGCGCCTCGCCGCCTGCGGACTGGGCGCGATCATCGGCGGCGCGCTCGGTAATGCGCTCGACCGCGTCATTCACGGCGCCGTCGTCGACTATCTCGACCTGCATGCGCTCGGGCGGCATTTTTTCGTTTTCAACCTCGCCGACGCCGCGATCAACGTCGGCGTGGCGCTGTTGATCGTCGACGCCGCGTTCGGATCGCGCCCGAGCGGCGACGCGACAACCTCGCCGGGCGTTCGGCCGACATGACCGGCCCCGACCCGCGAACCGCGTCATGGAATA
Source organism: uncultured Roseiarcus sp. (assembly GCA_945957375.1). GTDB lineage: Bacteria > Pseudomonadota > Alphaproteobacteria > Rhizobiales > Beijerinckiaceae > Roseiarcus. The sequence continues at coordinate 4,081 of CAMFKX010000142.1, read as the reverse complement.
GCCGGAATTTGCGCGGAAGACGCAGAAGCTCGTATCCCTGTGGCGGACTCACGTGCGACATCCTATGAGAGAGGGAATGAAGATCGGACTCCGCGCAGCCCTGATCGCCGTCGTGGCGACCGCTTGTTTCGGGATCGGCGCGGCCCGCGCGGGCGACGACGGCGCCGCGCCGCTGTGGGAGGGAATCGGTTCGATCTTCACGCCCCTGGTTGGGCTCAATACCGAAGAGAAGCCATCGATCGACTACCGCGAGCACGGCAAGATCGTCGTGCCGAAGTCGCTCGAGCTGCCGCAGCCGCAAGGACCGATCGCCGTCGGGGGCGGCGCCTGGCCGGTCAATCAGGAAGTCCAGCGCAAGATCGACGCCAAGGCCAAGGAGAAGGGCAAGATCGCCGGGGTCGGCGACGCCAAGCAGCGCTACACCCACGCGTTCCCCAATGCGCCGGTCACCGTCAAGCCGTCGGACCAGCCTGACGGAGCGGCGCAGGATGTCGGCGCGAAGGCCGAATCGCCGTCGCTGCTGGGAAGCCTCAATCCACTCGGTTGGGTCGGCATGGGGAAGAGCTCGACCGGACTCGGCGCCGAGCCGGATCGCGAATGGCTGACGGATCCGCCGAAGGGCTACCGCGCTCCGGTGGCGACCGCGCCGGTCGCTCCGGGCGCGACGAAGCTGCCTCCGGTTGCGACGAAGCCGACGGGACAGGCCTCCAACTGACCGGATATCGAGGCTCGCGGTTTTGCCGTGCGGCCCGGAATCGGCGCTTGGCGGCCGACGGAAAAGCAGGTATTCTCACTTTCAGGAATCGCCGTAGTTCGGCTCGGTCGAGCGGCGCAGAGAATTGGGGCAGAGGGGCGCCGCTCGCAGACCGAATCGTTCGGTGAGTTAACGCCACTGTGATGAGCCGAAGCTCCGAGGACCCAACGCGGAACCCGGCGCGGGTCGTCCTCGATATCCCGTAGCAGCGCAAGGCCGCCGGAAAACGCCATCACCGGTGGAGTTCGCGAGGCCGGAGCTGTCCGGGACGGGATCGTCGCAGCCTGGGCGTGGGGCGAAACGAAGTTGTCGGAGCGACGAAGCCGCCGGCGAATCGCATTTGACGAACCGATCGGAGGCGAGGCCGCGCCGGCGCTGCGGCGCCTGCGGCGCGCAACCCGACGAAACTGGAAAAGGCAATGAGACCGAATCAGAACAAGAGGATGCGTGGCCGGCCGACCAATGGCCGGCGAGGGCCCAACCCTTTGACTCGCTCCTACGAATCAAACGGCCCAGACGTGAAGATTCGCGGCAACGCGCAGCACGTGGCGGAAAAGTACCTGCAGCTCGCGCGGGACGCCCACACGGGCGGCGATCCGGTGGCGGCGGAGAACTACCTGCAGCACGCCGAGCATTACTTCCGCATCATCGCGGCCGCCCAGGCGGCGCAGGCGATGGCGCAGAGCGGCCAGGCCCGCCCGCCCGGTGAGGTCGACGGCGACATCGACGACGAAGACGACGATTACAGCCCGCTGTCCGATCGGTTCGCTTCGCCCTCGGAGCGCGCGGCATACCAGCAACCGCAGCAGAACGCTTTTCAGGGGCAGCCGCCGAGCGCTCCCAACGCGCCTCAGCCTTTCGTGGAGCGGCCGGCTTTCGACCCGGACCGTCCGGGCCAGAACGAGCAGCGCGGCGGCTTCCAGCCCCGCCAGGATCGCCAGGGCGGGCGCTTTCCGGATCGCGGGCCTCGTCAGGACCGTCCGTTCGGCGAGCGCAACGAGGGATACCGCGACAACCGGCAGAATCGCGACAATCGACCGCGCGAGTTCCGCCCCTATCGCGAAGGCGGCGCGCCCCCGCAACCGCCCAGGGAAAACCCGCCGGAGCCGGTCAGCGCGCCGGGCCTGCCGTCGTTCATCACCGGGCCGGTCCGGCCGACCGTGGTCGAACCGGAGACGCCCGCGCCCGTCCAGAACGCCGAGATTCAGTCTGTGGAATCAGACGGCGCCGGGTCTGCGCCGCCGGCGTCATTCGATGATCCGGCGACCGCCGGCGAGCCGCGGTTCCCGGCGCGCGGCCGGCGGCGGCGGCTTCGCTCTCCTTACGGCTTCAACGCCGCCCAGTCGGAGCAGGAGATGACGGAAACGGCGCCGAACCCGATCAGCGACGACACCCCGGTCGCGGAATAGCGCGCGAGCGCCCGCGACTCAGGCGGTCTTGCCGTCGAAATTCGCGTGGCGTTGCGCCGTCAGGGCGACCGAATCCGCGGCCGTCGTCGCCTTGAGCGACAGGCCGCAGTCCTGCGCCAGCAGCATCGCGTAATAGGGCTGGATCGAGTGGGCGTCGATGGTCTCCGGCTCCGCCCCGGACAGGACGCTGGCCGTCGTCGCCGACAGGCGGGCGTTCGGCCCGGCGGCGGCGACGCGGATGCTGAGGTCGTCGCCCTCGCCGGTCATGTCGACGGTGACGGTTCCCCCGCGGGGCGCTGCCGCGGTGGCGATCAGGCACAGATTGAGCACCAGCTTGACCGCGTTCTTCGGCGCAAGGCGACGCGGCGCGTTCCAGCGCAGCGTCGTTCGGTCGGTGGCGATCAGTCCGCGGGCCGCGGTCTCCGCTTCGCCGGTGTCGATCGCCGCGGACAGGGATCCGGCCGCGCCGAAAGCGATGCGGCAGAACTGCACCCGGGCGGAGGCCGACGCGGCGCTCTTCCGGATCAGATCCATGGCGAAGTCGCGCATCTCCGGGTCGGACTCGGTCTCGAGCATCTCGAGACCGTTGACGATCGCGCCGACGGGACTGATCACGTCATGGCAAACCCGCGAGCACAGGAGCGCGGCGAGATCGAGCGGGGCGATTGTCAAGCGGCGGATCCTATGGTCAATGGCCACGGGCGGCGGCGGACGGGCAGCCGTCGAGCAAACAGCCGATCGCATAGCCGATTCGCCGGAACGCCGCGATAGCCCTGGCGACGCGGCCGCCGGGTTCGGTCGCCAGACCGCTCCGGAAAGAGGGATACGCCGTGACGTCGCTTCACAATCTCCACGCGCTCGACCTCGACCGGGCGCCCCGCGACGCCGTCGCGGTCGTCCTCGCCGAGATCGCGCTCGCCGCCGGCCCGGCGGTCATGGAGGTCTACGCCTCCGGCCCGGTCGCCCAGTCGAAATCGGACGGCAGCCCGGTCACGCTGGCGGACGAGCGGGCCGAGGCGATCATTCTGGAGCATCTCGCCCGCCTGGCCCCCGGAACGCCGGTGGTCGCCGAGGAGATGGCCGCGGCCGGCGCCGAGATGCGCATCGACCGCCGCTTTCTGCTGGTCGATCCGCTCGACGGGACCAAGGAATTCATCACTCGGAACGGGGAGTTCACCATCAACGTGGCGCTGATCGAGGACCGGATCCCGGTCGCCGGCGCCGTGTTTGCGCCGGCGCTGGGCCGGTTGTGGTTCGGCGGCGCGCGCGCTTTCGTGTGCGAGGCTCCGGTCGGGGCGTCCTTGCCCGATCCTTCCGCCTGGCGCCCGATTCATGGCCGGGTCGCGCCGGAAGGGCTTGTCGCGGTCGCGAGCCGTTCTCACGCCGACGCCGAAACCGAGGCCTTTCTCGCGCGCCTGCCCGTGGCCGAGCGTCGCGCCGCCGGATCCTCGCTGAAATTCTGTCTCGTCGCCGAAGGGCTGGCCGACGTCTATCCCCGGTTCGGGCCGACCATGGAATGGGACACCGCGGCCGGCGACGCGGTGCTGCGCGCCGCGGGCGGCGTCGTCCTCGAGCCGTCGGGCGCGCTGTTCGCCTACGGAAAGGCCGAGTCGCGACTGCGCAACGGGTCGTTCGTCGCCTGGGGCGATCCCGAGGTCGCCCGCCGCTTCGGTTAGCGTTAACGATTGGTCAACATTCGCGGCCGACAATCGTGGATCGGCGCCTCCCTGTAGCCGCGCTCGCTGAGCGCGGCGGACGCGGTCAGCGACCGCGTCTACAGCGGACTCCCTGTAGCCGCGCTCGCTGAGCGCGGCGCCGACGCGGTCAACGGCCGCGTCTACAGCGGGCGGTCAACGGCCGCGGCTACAGCGGACTCCCTGTAGCCGCGCTCGCTGAGCGCGGCGCCGACGCGGTCAAC
>CAMFKX010000141.1 GCA_945957375.1 uncultured Roseiarcus sp. | reverse complement strand
CTTGGCACCTCAGATGCCGTAAGGGCGCCGTCCACCACATCAAAGGATGATCCAGCGCCCTGGAACCGGCGCGCGAGCTGGAGCGTCCTTCGACACGCTCAGGACGAAGTCCGAATTGAACCAAATCCCTCCTCCCGCGTTGATGTCGTTAGGGCGAGCGGAGGGCGGTGAGGGGTGCGCGAAAACCGGAAGCCGATCCCCACCGTCGTGGTCGACGAGAACGCCGAGCCGGTGGACCGGCTGCGGCAGATGTCGGCTTGGTCGGTGACGGTGATCGCCGTCATCGCCTCGGGCGCCGTGCTGTTCGTGATGCGGGAGGTTCTGCTTCCGATCGTGACCGCCTTCGTCGTCGGCGTCATGCTGACGCCGGTCGCCAAAACCCTCGAGGAGCGCGGCCTGCCGCGCGTGGTCTCCGCGGTGCTGATCGTGATCGTCACCGCGCTGGTGCTCGCCATCGTGGTCGCGCTGATCGCCGCCCCGGTCGCCGATCTCGCCGAGAAGCTGCCCGGGATCGGGGAGCGGTTGCACACCTTCGAGGGCCTGTTCGCCTTCTGGCGCCGGCTCGAGACGTCGCTCGGCGTCAACCCGGCAACCGCCGAGGTCGGCCTGCCGGCGCCGACTCTGTCGTGGGTGCCGACGACGCTCGGCTTCGTCACGCCGCCGATCACCGGCTTCCTCTACTTCCTCGTGGTGCTGCTCCTGTTCATCTCGTGGTGGCCGGACCTGCGCCGCCAGCTCGTCATGACCTTCGCGAGCCGCGACTCGCGCCTGACCGTGCTCAAGATCCTCAACGAGATGGAGGCGTCGCTGGCGGCCTACCTGCTCACCGTCGCGTGCATCAACGTCGGCGTCGGCGTCGCGGCGGGCCTGATCGCCGCCTTCACCGGCCTGCCGACCCCGATCGGCTTCGGCACGCTGGCCGCGACGCTGAACTTCATCCCGATCATCGGGCCGGTGGCGATGATCGCCATCCTCGCCGCGGTCGGCGTCGTCACCGCAACCACCTTCTGGATCGGCCTGCTGCCGGCCGCGCTGTTGATGCTCGTCGTCTTTCTCGAAGGGCAGTTCATCACGCCGGCGATCATCGGCCGCAGGCTCGAGATCAACGCCCTCGCGGTGCTGCTGTCGCTGATGTTCTGGACCTGGATGTGGGGGCCCATGGGCGCGTTCCTGTCGTCGCCGCTGCTGATCGTCGCGCTCGTCCTGCACGGCCATCTGATGCCCGAAGGAAGCGCGACATGAGCGAGAGCGTGATTGCCGAGGCCGAGGCGGAGGTCGCCTACGCGGCCGGACGCGCCCTGGCCGGTACGACGCTGGCTGGCCTCGTTTTCAAGGACGCCGCGGGATCGCTCCGCGATGCGCTGGCTTCGGCCGTCGAGGAGCGGCCCGGCGCGACGCTTGCGCTGGCGACGGGGCTCGGAATCCTGTGCGGCTTCCCGATCCCGCGCCGCCGGCGCCGGGCGCGGGCGCCGGCGGCGGCGCGCGCGCCCGCCCGCGCTACAGGACCCCGACCAGGGCGAGGATCAGCAGAATAATCAGAATTGTGCCGAGCCCGCCTGCCGGATAGTAGCCCCATCCGGCGCTGTAGGGCCATGTCGGCAGCGACCCGACCAGAAGCAAAATGATGATGATGAGGAGCACAAGTCGCATTTGACGCAAGCCTCGTTGATACGGCCTTGGTTTGAACAATGCGACAACCCGACAGCGACGGAACGGTTCCTCGAACCGGCCACAATCGGAGCCTGCACGATGCGCCAGTTCGCCGAGATCCTCACCATACGGACGCAGGGGCGAGGTCTCGTCGAAACGACGCGGCCGGTCAGCCAATGGGCGTCGAGCCGCGGCCTGCAGACCGGCCTACTGACCCTGTTCTGCCGTCACACCTCGGCCTCGCTGATCATCCAGGAGAACGCCGCGGCGGAGGTGCGCTCCGACCTCGAAGCCTTCTTCGACCGCGTCGCGCCGGAGGATCCTGAGCTCTACGCCCACAACGACGAGGGGCCGGACGACATGCCCGCGCACATCCGGTCCGCCCTGACGGGGGTGCAACTGTCGATCCCGATGATCGGGGGGCGGCTCGCGCTGGGAGCCTGGCAGGGGATCTACCTCTTCGAGCACCGCCGCGCGCCGCATCGTCGCGAGATCGCCGCGCATCTGATCGGCGAGTAGCGCCGGAGTCGCGGGGGATCGATCGCCCGGCGCATAAAAAAAGCCCCGCCGGGAGGGGGCGGGGCGCGAAAAGGAAGCTCGGGATTCACTCAGGCGTTCTGTCGCAGCCGCCACTCGTCGACGGCCTCGCGCGCCTTATCCTTGGCGAGGCCGTAGCGCTCCTGGATCTTGCCTTCGAGCTGTTCGCGCTGCCCGTTGATCGCGGCGAGGTCGTCGTCGGTCAACTGGCCCCACTGCTCCTTCACCTTGCCCGTGAACTGCTTCCAGTTCCCTTCGATCCTGTTCCAGTCCATCGCGTTGAACCTTCCCTGTCTCCGGCGCCTGCGCCGATCGGTGGAGCAACGCTGCGTTTCGAAGATTGTTCCGGGACGGCGCCGTGCATAGGCGGGCGGGCCGGGAACTCCGCCGCCCGCCGCGGCGTTGACGTTCGTTGCAGGAGGCTTCCGATGCCGCTCCATTCCGAGCCGATCTGTCGTTTTCCCCGTCAGATTCCCTGGTCGATCAGGCCCTCCTCGACTGCCTGGGCGGCCAAGTCCTGGGCGGCGACGCGCGCGGCTGGCGGCGACCCGGAGCAGGGTCATGGGCACGGGATAAGCCGCAATCGGGTTCCCAAGGACAACCCTAGTCTGCCGCACGAGCCCGAGCGGGACGACAAGCAGCCCTACGCTCGGGAAGTCGAGGACTATTCCGGCGGCGGCGTGACGCGCTCCCCGCAGGAGCAGGCCGAACGCGAGCCGCCGAAGCCGTAGCCCGGCTCGCGTAGGAGGAACGAGGCGCGGACTATTCCGCGCCTCGCCCCGTGTCTTTAGCTCCGGCTCGCCGTCCAGCGGCCGCCGTACTTGAACTCGGGCGCGGCCTTGAGCTGGTCCTTGGTGGCGTTCATCGTCGCGCGCCAGGTCCGGTTGGCGTCGTCATAGGTGATCGAGACGGCGCCCGGATCGACGGCGACATAGTGCGTGCCCATGCCGAGGAAGCCGCCGACCGACAGGATGAATCCCTTCACCGTCTGGTCCGACGCGACGATGATGTCGTGGATCTTGCCGATGTCGTTGTTCTGCCCGTTATAGACGTCGAGCCCGACGACATTCTCGCTCAGCATCGCCGTATCCGGCACGGTGATGAAGTTCGGACCCTTGGCCGGGACGTCGGCCGGCGCCGTCGCATGTCCGGTCGCTGGCGCGTTGGACATCGATCCCGGCGGGTTGGTCGCCGGCCCGGCGGCGTCGCCGGACGGCTGGGTCGCGTTCTGCGCGAATGCGGCCACGCCGATGAACATCGGAATCGCCGTCGCGGCGAATAAAATCTTGCGCATGATCTGCTCCTTTGCGAACCGACGAAGCGGTCCGGTCGAAACGCGAGCGATCCGCCGAGGTTCCGTTTCGCAGGGCGGAAGCAGCGCCGCCCGGGAGCGCGCGGCCGTCGACTGCCGCATTCTCAAGCCGAAGTTGACGGTCAACCGCCCGAAGAGCGCTCAGGCGCCGCGCGGCGGCGCGTCTTCGCCGCCGCGCCATTCGGCGGCGGTCGGATCGAACGCCCTGAGAAGGTCGATCGCGCGGCGGGCAACCTGATCGACGATGTCGGCGACGCTCGCGGGCTTCAGGTAGAAGGCCGGAACCGGCGGCGCGACGATCGCGCCGGCTTCGGTCGCGGCGGTCATGGCGCGCAGGTGGCCGAGGTGCAGCGGCGTCTCGCGCGCGATCAGCACCAGCGGCCGGCGCTCCTTGAGATGGACGTCGGCGGCGCGGGTGAGAAGATTGTCGGCGAGGCAGGCGGCGATGGCGCCGAGGCTGCGCATCGAGCACGGCGCGACGATCATGCCCGCCGTCGGGAAGGAGCCGGACGCGATCGCGGCCCCGACGTCGTCGATGGCGTGCCAGCGGGCCGCCGCCGCCTTCAGGCGCAGGACCGCGTCGGGTCCGACCTCCGCCGCGAGCGTCCTCTCGCCGGCGCGCGAGACGACCACATGGGTCTCCGCGCCAAGCGCGTTGAGAAGCTCGACCGCCCGGACGCCGATCGCCGCGCCCGAAGCGCCGGACAGGCCGACCACGACGCGCCGCGTCACGCCGAGGTTCCCGTGATCGCGCGCGACAGTTTCGGCCAGAGCGCGTCGACCCGCTTCTTGACGTTGGGCGACATGTCGAGCGGCCGACCCCATTCGCGCTTCGTCTCCGCGCCGATCTTCTTGGTGGCGTCGAGCCCGAGCTTGCCGCCGAGCCCCGATTCAGGCGAGGCGAAGTCGAGATAGTCGATCGGCGTGTCGGTGACGACGACCGTGTCGCGCCCGGCGTCCATGCGCGTCGCCAACGCCCAGGCCACGTCTTTCCAGTCGCGTACGTCGATATCGTCGTCGACCACGATGATCGTCTTGGTGTAGTTGAACTGCGGCAGCATGCCCCACAGGCCCATCATCACCCGGCGCGCCTGTCCAGGGTACGCCTTGCGAATCGAGATGATCGCCATGCGGTAGGAGCAGGCTTCCGGCGGCAGCCAGACGTCGACGATCTCCGGCATCTGCCGGCGCATGGTCGGCAGCGCGAGGTCGTTGAGCACGGCGCCGATCACCGAGGGCTCGTCCGGCGGCCGGCCGGTGAAGGTGGTGAGATAGATCGGATCGCGCCGCGTGGTGATCGCGGTGATTCGCATCACCGGGAACGATTCGACGCTGTTGTAATAGCCGGTGTGATCGCCGTAGGGGCCTTCCGGCGCCGTCTCGGTCGCCGAGACATAGCCCTCGATCACGATCTCCGCGTCCGCCGGGACGACCAGCGGCACGGTGAGCGCGGGGGCCACTCGCGGCCGCTCGCCGCGCAGCACGCCGGAGAAGCGCAGCTCCGACACCGTCTCGGGCAGCGGCAGGACGGCCGAGAGGATGGTCGCGGGATCCGCGCCGATCGCCACCGCGACCGGCGTGTCCTTGCCGCGCGCCGTCCACTGGCGATGATGGTGCGCTCCGCCGCGATGCGCCAGCCAGCGCATGATGACGCGGTCCTTGTCGAGCGCCTGCATGCGATAGACGCCGATATTGAGATGCGCGGTGTCGTCGGCCTCGGTGTCGGGCGGGCGGGTGATCACCAGGCCCCAGGTGATCAGCGGCGCCGGCTCCCCCGGCCAGCAGGTCTGGATCGGCAGCAGGCCGAGGTCGACGTCGCCGCCGAGCCGGCGCTCGGTCTGGCACTCCGGCCGCGAGACCAGGCTCGGCAGGGTCGACAGCGCCGCGCGCACCATCGGCCAGCGGCTCAGCGCGTCGCGGACGCCGTCGAAAGGCTGCGGCTCGCGAAGCGCCGCGAGCATTTCCCCGAGTTCGACGATTTTCGACGGCGCCACGCCGAAACCCGCCGCCACCCGTTCGGCGGTGCCGAACAGGTTGGCGAACACCGGCATGCGCGCGCCGCGCGCGGCGTCGAACACCAGCGCCGGCCCGCCGGCCGCCAGCACCCGCCGGTGAATCTCGGTGATTTCGTGGACCAGGCTGACCGGCTCCGCGACATGGGCGAGCAGACGGCGCTCCTCGAGGAAGCGCATGAACGCGCGGAGGTCGCGAAACGGGGGGAGGTCACGAAACGACATTCCGCCTGCCTTCGGCAAGCGATGTTTGCGCGCATTGATCCAGATCAAAGCGCGCAAGCGCGCCGTATCGGAATCATGCACGCCATGTCCGAAGGCCGAAGCATTCCCCTGTTTCCGGCGGCGGGCGCGATCGCGTTGCGGTTCGCGCCTCTCTGGCCGCTCTCGCTCCTTGGCGCCCGTCTGACGAGCGCGCTCGCCCGCCGCCACCCGGCCCTGTTCGCGCGGCTCGGCGATCAGGCCGACAAGGTCTTTCTGATCGACCCGACCGACCTGCCGCTGGTCTTCGTCCTGAAGCCCCGCCATGCGCGCCCCGAGCTCGTCGCTCGTCGTCGCGACGAGCTGGTCGCCTGGGACGCGCGAATCGCCGGGCCTCTGGCCGCGCTGATCGGACTGGTGCACGGCGTCTACGACGGCGACGCCCTGTTCTTCTCGCGCGATCTCGCGATCGAGGGCGACACGGCGGCGGTCGTCGCCCTGCGCAATGCCATCGACAACGAGGAGCTCGATCTCGTGCGCGAGGCCTCCGCCCTGTTCGGGCCGCTGGAAAATCTCGCCGCGGCGCCGGCGCAGAAACTCGCCGAGGCGATCGGCTCGATCAGCGGCGCGCCGCTCACCCGCGTAGGAACAGGACGGTTCGAATGACCGAGACGCTCGAACTCGTCTGCCCGGCCGGGACGCCCGCCGCGCTGCGCTCCGCCGTCGAGGCCGGCGCCCATTCCGTCTATTGCGGGTTCAACGACGAGACCAACGCGCGCAACTTCCCGGGGCTCAATTTCTCGCGCGACGAAATGGCCGAATCGATCCGCTTCGCCCACCGGCGCGGCGCCAAGGTCTTGATCGCCATCAACACGTTTCCCCGCGCGGGCGGGTTCGAGCTGTGGGCGAGAGCGGTCGACGACGCCCACCGCTTCGGCGCGGACGCGGTCATCCTCGCCGATCTCGGGCTGCTCGACTACGCCTCGCAGCGTCACGGGCTGCGCGTCCACCTCTCGGTCCAGGCGGCGGCCGCCAACGCCGACGCGATCAACTTTTACGCGCACGCCTTCGGCGTCAAACGGGTGGTGCTGCCGCGCGTGCTGACGGTGCAGGAGATCGCCGCGATCAACCGCGAGATCGACGTCGAGACGGAAGTGTTCGTGTTCGGCGGCCTGTGCGTGATGGCCGAGGGCCGCTGCTCGCTGTCCTCCTACGCCACCGGCCGATCGCCGAACATGAACGGCGCCTGCTCGCCCGCGAGCCATGTCGAGTACCGCGACGAGGGCGGCGCGCTGGTCTCCCGCCTCGGCGGCTTCGCCATCCACAAGGTCGGCGCCGGCGAGCCCGCGCCTTATCCGACGCTGTGCAAGGGGTCGTTCCGGATCGGCGACTACCAGGGGCACGCGTTCGAGGACCCGGTCAGCCTCGACGCCGCCGCGCTCATTCCGCAGCTGGCGGAAGCCGGCGTCACGGCGCTGAAGATCGAGGGTCGCCAGCGCAGCCGCGCCTACACCACGGCGGTGGTCGGCGGGTTCCGCGCCGCGATCGACGCCTATGTCGCGGGCCGCCCCATTCCCGTGAGCGCGCTGCGCGACCTGACCGAAGGGCAGAAGACCACCTCCGGCGCCTATCGCAAGGCGTGGCGGTGAGCGGGCGCCGATCCCGTCGGCTCCGGGCGAAAGGAAACCAACCTTGGACAAGCGCTTCGAGCTGACGGTCGGGCCGTTGCAGTTCAACTGGTCGGCGGACGCCTTCGTCGACTTCTACGCCAGGATCGCCGACGAAGCGCCGGTCGACCGCGTCGTCGTGGGCGAGGTCGTCTGCTCGAAGCGCCTGCCGTTCTTCGCCGACCGCATCGCCGAGGTGGTCGAGCGCCTCGAGCGCGGCGGCAAGACGGTCGCGCTGGCCGCGCTTGCGCTGCCGACCCTCGAGCGCGAGCGTCGCGCGGCGCGGGAGCTCGCCGGACAGACCGAACACGAGGTGGAGATCTCCGACCTGACGCTGCTCGACCGGATGACGCCGGAGCGGCCGTTCGCCGTCGGACCGCTGGTCAACGTCTACAACGAGAAGACCCTCGCCTTTCTGGCGCGGCGCGGCGCGCGCCGCTTCTGCCTGCCGCCGGAGCTGCCGATCGCCTCGGTCGAGGTCCTGGCGAAGGCGGCGCGTCAGCTCGACGCGACGGCCGAAGTCTGGGCCTACGGCCGCATCCCGCTGGCGATCTCCAGCCGCTGCTATCATGCGCGCATCCATGGCCTGACCAAGGATTCGTGCCAGTTCATCTGCGCTGATGACCCGGACGGCCTGCCGGCGCGCACGCTCGACGGCGCCGACTTTCTCGCGGTCAACGGCGTGCAGACCTTGTCCCATGTCTACGCCAGCCTGATCGGCGACGGCGACCGCCTCGCGGCCGCGGGAATCGGCGCGCTGCGGCTATCGCCCCAGGGCGGCGACTTCGTCGCGGTGACGCGCGCCTTCGCCGACGTCGCCGCGGGTCGGATTTCCGGCGACGAGGGCCAAGCGCGGCTGCAGGCGCTGGCGCCGGAGACGGCGTTCTCGAACGGCTTCCTGCTCGGCGACTGCGGGGCGGCGCCGATTCCTCGCCGCGAGCCGGCGCTGGCGAGTTGACCGCGCCGCTTGTCTCGCTGAGATGAGCCGACCGGAGCCGCCGATGACCGACCTGCATCCCGCCGCCGCCGAGGGCTTCGCCGCCGGCGCCCCGATCTACGCCCGGAGCCGCCCCGCTTATCCCGTCGAGATCGACGCGTGGCTGCGCGACGCGCTCGGCCTCGCCCCGGGCAAGACGGCGCTCGATCTCGGCGCCGGCACGGGCAAGTTCACTGCGCGGCTGGTCGCGACCGGCGCGCGGGTCACGGCGGTCGAGCCGGTCGAGGCGATGCGCGCCGAGCTTCGCAGCGCCGTGCCGCAGGCGGCCGCCGTGGAGGGAAGCGCCGAGGCGATCCCGCTCCCGAACGAGAGCCAGGACGCGGTGGTCTGCGCCCAGGCGTTCCACTGGTTCGCGACCGCGTCGGCGCTCGCGGAGATCCGCCGGGTGCTGAAGCCGGGCGGCGCGCTCGGGCTGGTCTGGAACGTTCGCGACCTTTCCGTCGGCTGGGTCGCGGCGCTCGACGCGATCATGCGCCGCCACGAGGGCGACGCGCCGAGGCACGAGAGCCGCGCGTGGCGCGACCTGTTCCCGGCGCCGGGCTTTACGGCCCTGCTCGAGCAGCGCTTCGCCTATCTTCACGAGGGGCCGCCGGAGCAGGTGATCGTCGACCGGCTGATGTCGGTGAGCTTCATCGCCGCGCTCGGCGACGCCGAGCGGGCGCAGGTGCTGGACGAGGCGCGTCGGGTCGTCGCCGCCGCGCCGGAGCTCGCCGGCCGTGACCGGGTCGCCTTCCCCTACCAGACGATCGCCTGCTGGTGCCGCCGGGTCGGCTGAACGCGGCCGGTTCCGCGCCTCACGCGGCTTTTCGCCTCGCGGTCTTCGCCTTCACGGGAAGCGGGTTTGCAAAAGTCCGCAGCATGGCGAGCACCGCGGCCTCCTCGGGCCGCAGCCCTTCGCTCGCCGCCTCGGCGAGCTCCAGCTTGAATCGCCGCTCGAGCCAGGCCCCGATCAGCGACGGGTGGACATAGGATTTGCGGCACACGGTCGGCGTGTTGCCGAGCGCCGCCGCGACCTGCGCGAGCGCGGCGCGCAGCGCCGCTTTCGCCTGGCGCCCGCTCTCCGCCGCGCCAGCCTGGTGCAGGCAGCGGGCCGCCAGCACTGTGCCGACCCAGGTGCGGAAATTCTTGGCGGTGACGTCGTAGCCCGCGACCGCGCGCAGGTAATCGTTGACGTCGCCGGACGAGACCGCGCGCAGAGTCTTGTCCTCGTCGAAATACTGCAGCAGCTCCTGTCCCGGCAGCTCCTGGCAGAGGCGCAGGATCTTCGCCACTCGCCGGTCGCTGAGCGCGAGCGACCACGGCTTGCCGCTCTTGCCGGTGAAGTGGAAGCGAACCTCCGCTCCCTCCACTTCGACATGGTCGGTGCGCAGGGTGGTGAGGCCGTAGCTCTGATTGGCGCGGGCGTATTCGTCGTTGCCGACGCGGATCAGCGTCGTTTCCAGGAGATGGACGACGGTCGCCAGCACCTTCTCGCGCGGCAGGCCGCGCAGGCGCATGTGCTCGGCGACGGTCGCGCGGATCGCCGGCAGCGCCTCGGCGAACCGCGCCATCTGTTCGAATTTCGCCTCCTCGCGGGCTTCGCGGAAGTCGGCGTGGTAGCGGTACTGCTTGCGCCCCCTGGCGTCGCGTCCGGTCGCCTGGATGTGGCCGGTCGGGTTCGGGCAGATCCAGACGTCGGTCCAGGCCGGCGGGATGACCAGCGCGCGCATGCGCCTGAGGACGTCGGGATCCGTGATCCGCCGGCCCTGCGCGTCGAAATAGACGAAGCCCTTTCCCGCCCGCCGGCGACGGATGCCATGGCCGGCGTCGCTGACCCAACGGAGACCGGGCGGGGTTGCGACGGCGACGGCGGCTTCGATCGGGGCGGTCAGCATGAGCGGCAACGCCGGCCGCCCCGCCCGGTTCCGCAACGCGCGCGGAACGATCGCCGGCTTCGGGCGTTTGCGCCAGCACACTGAACTCGGGGGCGCGCTCGTGAAACTGTTCCGCTGTCCGGCCTGCGGCAATGTCGTCCATTTCGAAAACCGGCTCTGCACCCGTTGCGGGCATCGGCTCGGCTTCGCGCCCGAGCCCGGGGTCGTCGTCGCGCTCGATCCGGCGGGCGAGCCGAACTGGACGCCGCTCGGCGCCGACGGGGCCGCGCGGCGCTTCTGCGCCAACGCCGAGGCCGACGTCTGCAACTGGCTCGTCCCCGCCGACGGGCCCGACCGGCTTTGCCGCGCCTGCCGGCACAACGCGGTCATTCCCGACCTGTCCAACCCGGACCACGTCGCCCGCTGGCGCGAGATCGAACTCGCCAAGCACCGGCTGTTCTACAGCCTGCTGCGCTGGCGGCTGCCGCTAAAAACCCGCGCCGAGGATCCGGAGCACGGTCTCGCCTTCGAATTCCTCGCCGATCCGCCCGACCCCTCGGCGCCGAAGGTCACGACCGGCCACGACAACGGCCTCATCACCATCGCGCTCGCGGAAGCCGACCCGACGGAAATCGAGCGGCGGCGCTCCAATCTCGACGAGCCCTACCGCACCTTGCTCGGCCATTTCCGCCACGAGGTCGGCCATTATTACTGGGACGTCCTGGTTCGCGACGGCGGCCGGCTCGAGGCGTTCCGCGCCATGTTCGGCGACGAACGGCAGGATTACGCCGAGGCGCTGCGCCGTCACTACGAGGACAAGGCGCCCGCGCCGGCGGACTGGCGGGAGAACTTCGTCTCGGATTACGCCACCACCCATCCCTGGGAGGATTTCGCCGAGACCTGGGCGCATTACCTCCACATCGTCGACACGCTCGACACCGCCAACGCCTTCGGCCTCTCGGTCGCCCCCGAGGTCGCTCCCGAGGGCGCGCACGCGGCGCGGGTCGACTTCGACGCCTATGTCAGCGGCGACCTCGACCAGATCCTGGAGGCCTGGGCGCCGGTGGTGGTGGCGATGAACTCGATCAATCGCGCGCTCGGCCGCCCCGATCTCTACCCGTTCGTGATCGCTCCCGGAGTGGCGAAGAAGCTCGGCTTCGTGCACGGCCTCGTGCGCGGCGTCGCAGCCGCTTCGGCCGATGACGCCCGCAGATAGGTCGACCTTGGGTTGGCCTGGATGAAACGCCCGGCCCCATCCGTCGCCTGCGGCGACGCCTTCCCTGGCCCTCGCCGGGGAAGGGGCGATCAGCTCCGAGGGGGCATATCAGTCGTCCCCCTCCCAATCGACGTCGAGGCGCAGGTCGTGCAGCGCCGCCGCCGAGCCGCCCGGCCCGCGCGATCCGTCGCCCGGCGCGCCGGCCTGCGCGGCCGCGTTGGTCTCCCGGGCGGCGCCCGGGGCGGCGGGTTCCGCGGCCGGCTCGAAAACGAGGGTCGGCCTGCATTGCAAGGCGGCCGCGATGCGGAACACGGTCATCAAGTCGAGGTCGCCGGGCCCGCTCTCGAACGTCTCAATGGCCGAGTGGCTCAGGTCCGCCCGTCCGGCGACGTCCTGTTCGCTGAGGCCGAGGGCGATCCGTCGCCCCCTGAGGCTCGCCCGGACCGCGTCGCAGAAGGCTTTTGCGTCGCGCTCGAGGGTCGCTGCGGGCCCGACGCGGGCGGCGCCCTCGGTCGCGTTTGAAGGAGAATCGGTCGGACCGGTCGGAGGAGGGATCGGCATGACGCCTATCTTCCGTTTCGAGGGGGCGCGCGCCGCGCCGGACCCGTTATCGCGTTGTCGACGCGCCCCGCCAAGCCTGAAACCGCCGAGCGGGATCGCTTGATCCGCCATCGGAAGAGATTCCCGGTTCACCGCTCGACGGAGAGTCAGAGCGGGGATCTCTCGTCCCGCCTGCGCAGAGAAGGTGGCGCGAGGCGCCGACGAGGGGCTGCGTCCGTTTGGCGCGGCGCAGCCCTTTCCGGATAACTCGGCGCAGCCCCTCACCCCGGCCCTCTCCCGCAAGCGGGGAGAGGGGGTGCTGTGGCGTAAGCCCGTCCTTACTTCGCCAGCGCCTTGTCGGTGACGGCGGTGGTGTAGGCACCGACGGGAGCCTTCGAGATCACCGGGTCCGAGCCGCCGGTCAGCAGCGTCTGCACGGTGCGGTCGTAGTCGGCCTTGTCGAGCGCGCCGTTCGAGCCGGCGGTGAGCTTGTTGATCTCGCTCATCATCTGCGTCTGGTGGTGCTCGGTCTGGGCGCCGGTGGTGTCGTTGTCGAGCACCATCTTGACCGCCTCGTCCGGATGAGCGCGGGCGTATTCCCAGCCCTTCATCGAGGCCTTGACGAACTTGGCCATCTTGTCGACGAAGGCCGGATCCTTGAGCTTGCCCTCCATCGCATAGAGGCCGTCCTCGAGGGTCGAGACGCCGTTGTCCTCGTATTTGAACACGACGAGCTGCTCCGGCTTGTAGCCGGCGTCGATCACCTGCCAATATTCGTTGTAGGTCATGGTCGAGATGCAGTCGGCCTGCTTCTGCAGCAGCGGGTCGACGTTGAAGCCCTGCTTGACCACCTTGACGCCGTCGGCCGAACCGTCGGTCTTGAGCTTGAGCTTGCCCATCCAGTTCAGGAACGGATATTCGTTGCCGTAGAACCAGACGCCGAGCGTGCGGCCCTTGAGGTCGGCCGGGGTCTTGATCCCGGTGTCGGCGCGACAGGTGAGTTCGAGCCCCGAATGCTTGAACGGCTGGGCGATGTTGACCAGCGCCGCGCCCTTCTCGCGCGCGGCGAGCGCCGCCGGCATCCAGTCGACGATCACGTCGGCGCCGCCGCCGGCGATCACCTGCT
>CAMFKX010000140.1 GCA_945957375.1 uncultured Roseiarcus sp. | reverse complement strand
TAGCTGTCGACCTTCGGCGCGTCCCCCCTCCTCGATCCTCCCCCACAAGGGGGGAGGAGGCGCACGGACGCCGTCGCGCGCAAGCCGCCGCCGTCATAGCCGCACCGCTTGCAGTCTCAGCGTACGAAGCCGGAACAGCATCGTCATGAACTCCTCGAAATCGAGCCGGTCGTCGGCGAAGCGGCAGAGCCACAATGCGGAGAAATCGGCCGCGACCGCAGCGCCGGCAGCCGGCGGCGCGGCGAACACGATCGCGGTAGGGTAGGCGGCCGAGACCGACCAGACGCCGGCCGCCTGCGCCACGCCGTCGACCGTGACCGCGCGGATGGCGGAGCCGCTCGCGACCGGCGCAAGCGCAGCCCCGATCGTCAACACCAGCGGGAACGTCGTCGTCGCGCCGTCGCCGACGCCGAGGTTTTGGCCCGTAACCTCGGCCAGGCCCGGCGGGGTGAACCAGAACGGCGTCGCCGCTCCCTTCGTCTGGGCGAAGAACCCGGCGATCGCCTGCATCTCGCGCGTCGCCGCGTCTGAGCGGAGCAGGTCGAAGCTCAGTTCGAAATCCATCAGCGGCGCGGCGAAGCGCGCCCTGCGGCTCGACCGGCCGGACATGCGATCGGCGACACCCGTGTCGAACCGCGGCTTCACGGTCAGCGTCGCGCGCAGGGCGGCGAGCGCCGGGAAACTCGCGAAGGCGCCTGCCCCCGGCGGCGCCGTGGGCGCGGGGGGCGGCAGCGCCAGGCGGCCGGTGATCCAGTCGCCGGTGCGCCAGTTGTCCGCGTCGCCCCACTGGCTCGACAGGATCGGGAACGTCGGGAACGGCCGCGCGTCCCAGTTCCAGACGCAGGACAGCGCGAACTGAAGCAGGGGAACGCCGGCGGCGGAGGTCTCGTTGTTTCCGTCGCTCGTCCAGTATTCGTGCATCGCCTGGAGGGCGAGGCTGGCGATCGTGTCGTCGCGCTGCGGCGCATAGCCGCCGCCTGGCTTCGGCCGCCAGATCGACCAGTAGGGCGTCGCGCTCTCGCTCGACTTGGCGTCGAAGAACACGTTCGGCTGGTTGGTCGCCCTGTCGGTCGCAGGATATCCGTACTCGATGAAGGCGATCGGCTTCGACTGCGGGACCCACGGCGTGGCGGGCCCGCGCGGAAGCCATCCCTGTCCGTCGCCTGCGTCGTAGATCGCGTGGTGCTCATTGTTCCACCACCAGCGGAACTGCTTGTTGGCGAGCAATTCCTGACCCGGCGCGTAGGCCGAACGCGTCTGCGCCAGCCGGTCGCCCTCGGGCCGCGACACGGTGAGGTCGGAGCCGTTCGGGTCGAGGCCCGGCCCCAGGTTGGCGTCGTCGCCGTACCACCAGGCGAATTTCTCGCCGCCTTCGATGTTCCCCTTGAGATAGGGCAGCGAATAGAGCGTCGGCGGTCCGGAGAGGCCCAATCCGTCGAGAAATGGGGGCGACGGCGGCCACGCGCCGGCTGGCCGGGAGCGGAGCCAGTTTTGCGCGTCGAGGCCGCCGTCGCCGGTCGTCCAGTCCGACAACGGGAGGTAATTGTCGAGACCGGCGACATCGATGTTCGCATCCGCCCAGAGGGCGTCGAGATGGGGCCATTGACCATTGGCCCCCGCGTGCTGGAACCCCATCCAGTCCGACCAGTCGGCCGAATAGGCGACGAGGTTGGTCAGCGCCGCTGCGTTCTTCGCCAGACCCTGGCCGTCGAAGATTGCGCGCACGTCGGCGGCGAGCGTCTTGAGGCCCGCGACGAACGGATAGTCCCAGACGGCGCAGCCGCTGGCGTCCGTCGCCCCGGCCGCCGTCCAGGCGGGGCCGCGGATCGTCTCGAGACCGCGCAGCTCCGAGCCGATCAGGAACAGGCTCACCCCGCCCGCGACGACGCAGAGCCACGCGTAGTGCAGGATCATCCGCCGGTAGCTGTAGTCGGTCGGCGCGCCGGCATAGGCGACCGTAAGGTTCACGGGATCGGGCGCGAACATCGCGCGCGAGGCCGAGCCCAGGAAGGCGTTGGCGGCGGCCGTCGCGGCCCCGGTCAGGTCGGGCGCGTGGGTGATGCGGCCGCGCCACGGATAGTTCGCGGCGGTCATCAGCAGGAACGGGTAGAAGATCACCTTGAAGCCGCGCGCCTTGAGGTCGCGGATGCAGCGCACGATGCTCGCGTCCGACGGCGTGCCGCCGTAGACCGAGTCGCCGCCGGGAAGGGACGGCAGCGGGATCAGCCCCGGCGAGGCCGGCGTCAGCCCGGACACGCGCCACGTGTCGGGCCAGAAGCTCCCGCCGATGAAGCTGGTCGACGGATAGACGGCGCAGGTCGCCGCCTCGGTCGAACTGGCGAACCAGGCGCAGACGACCGAGACGGTCGTGCATTCCGGATGCGCCGCCTGCAACTGGTCGATGGCGGTGGAATAGTCGGTCTTCGATGCGCCGGGGGCATAGAAGGTGTTCAGCGGCTGCAGCGCGCCGTCGGCGAGCGCGCCGCTGTGCGGGATCGTGTCGTAGGTGAATTCGCCGGTCGAGGGCAGGAGGTGGACGCCGCCGATGAAGCCCATCGCTCACGCCCCGAAATGCTTGAGGCCGAGGCGCGCGCCGTGGCGCACCGCCTCGTCCACCGCCTTCAGCATGGCGGAGCTGTTGGCGCGCATCCATTGCGACACGGAGCCGGAATCGAGCGCCGAGACGTGCAGGCTCGTCGTCGGATGAATGTGCACCGTGCCGGACGCGCCGCCGCCGCCGGGGCCGTCGCCGAGCATCGAGCGGAAGGCGCCAGCTTCCGCCGCCGGCATGATCAGCTCGTTGTGATGCACCAGGGTCAGCATGTCCTGCGGCACCTGCCACATGCCGATCTCGGCCGAGGCGACCGAGCCCGCCATGCCGGCGACCGTCGCCTGCGCGGCCGCCGCGGGCGCGGCGGCGAACGGCCCCATCAGCGGGGCCATGAAGCCGAACACGCCGGCGAAGGTCTCCGCCGCCGACGACAGGATCGAGCGCACCATCGCCGCGCCTTGCGCGCTCATCGAGGCCGCGGCGCCCGCCTGCTCGGCGCCGGTTCGCGCGGCGACCCCGGACGTCGTGGCCGCGGTCTTCAGCGTCTCGCCGATCAGGTGATGGGCGACGCTCGCTTCCGTCATCTCGACGAACTTGATCAGCAGGATCTGGAGCGTATTGGCGAAAGCCGCGCGCCAGGTCTCCGTGCCGCTCATGAGCCCGCGCAGCTGGCCGTTGAACGAGTTTTCGATCGCGCCGGCGAACGCATTCCAGTCGCGCTGCTGCTCCTGGAGCGCCGAGCGGTCGAGCGCCAGCACCTGGTCGTCGTGACGACGGGTCGCGTCGATCACCAGATTGTCGATGCGCTGCTGCTCGACCAGCGTCTGGGCGCCGAGCGCCTGGCGCTGTTTCGCGGCGCCGAGTTCGAGGGAATAGGCCTCGTTGATCGCCCGCGCCGAGAGCGCCAGCTTCTCGCTCTGGGTGATGGCGTAGGCGCGCGCCTCGTCGGCGTAGAGCGCGAGCTTCCGCCGCAGCCCGTCCTCGACGAGGCGCATCTCTTCGACCGTCGCGAGCTGCGCGGCGCGGCTGGCGTCGGCGTAGGCTGCGGCGTCGCCCGAGCGCAGCGCGGCCGCGGCGCGTTCACGGTCGGCGGCGAGTGATTGGTCGAGCGCGCGGGTCGCGACCAGCGCGTCGCGGTAGGGCGCGAGCCGGTCGGCGCTGAACGCTTCGGCCGAGGCGGTCTGGAAGCGAGCGAGCTGACCGTTGATCTCGCCGAACGGCGCGGAAAAGCTCTGCAGCGCGTCCTTGGCCTGGCCGACGCCGGCGACGAAGTCGGCGACCGAGGCGCTGAAGCTGACGGAGACATTGGCGTCGGTCATGGTCGCCTTTCCCTTCTCCCCTTGCGGGAGAAGGTGTCGGCCGGAGACCGACGGGAGGGGTCGGCGCCGGCAGGCGCCTTGTTCAGCGCCGGCGTAACCCCTCACCCCCGACCCCTCTCCCGCAAGGGGAGAGGGGAGGACGGTGGGAGCGTCGGCGCCACGGCATTGGATAGGGGTTCACAGCGCCCCATTCGGGAACGCGGACTGCAACTCGGCGACCGTCGGCTGGCGCTGCACGGCGGCCGCATCGCTCGGCGCCTGGTACTTCAGCGCCGCCGCGATCAGCCAGTGCGCCGGCGGGCTGCGCTTCCACTCGGCCTGGAGCGCGAGGAAGCGGGGGACGGTGAGCTGATCGAGCGCCTCGTCCCAGGTCCAGCCGAGGTTGGCGACGACGCCCGCGATCAGGGCGTCGAAATCGATTTTCCCGGCCTGGGCGACGCCTCCGCCGTCGCGGGATCCGCCGCTCTGAGCCCGGCCGCCTTCGCCACCGCAGGGAAGGCGGCGATCAGGTCGCCGACCGAGAACGGCAGGTCGAGGAAATCGGCGTAGGCGAACGTGGGTTCGACATGCGAGACCGCGCGCCAGGTCGCCTCCGCGAGCTTCTCGAGATCCGCCTCGCCGAGCTTCGCGACGCTGTCGCTCGACATCGCCGGGCCGCCGGCCGCGAGATAGAGGTCGAACAGCGCCGGCTGGATCGCCTTGATGGCGCGGAACGGCAGATGGGGCAGCGCCCAGGCTTTGCCGGCGAGCGCGACGGGAAAGGTCTCGTCGCTCACGCCGCGTCTCCGAAGTTGAACTGACACACCTGACCCGCCGCATTGGCGAAGCACTGGAAGTCGAGCTCCGGCACGACGAAATCCTCAACCTTGGTGCCGAACGAGAGTTTTTCGGCGACGCAGTTGTAGAGCAGCAGCGAGAACTGCTTTCCGGTCGCCGGGTCGGAGGCGAACAGGTTCGCCGAGAAGGTGATCGACGGGCCGATCAACTGCGACGTCACCGCGATGCTGGTTCCGCTGGCGGCGCTCGAATAGGTGTAGGAGATCAGCACGTTGGCGCCGGCTTCGGCGGCCGCGAAGGTGTAGACGCCGCCCGAGACGGCGTATTGCCCCTGCGTCGGGTTCGAGGCGACCGGCTTCAACGGCAGCGCCGAACTGGCGTAAACGACGCCCTGGTCGGCGAGGAACGTCGCGTGGTTCGCGGTCGAATAGGTATAGGGCGAGCCCGACGGGACCGCGGTCGTCTCGCCGAACTGCGTCTGGACGCCGCCCGCGCTCGGCGCGGCGCCGAAGAACAGCGAGCCGAGCGCCTGGCCGGAGATGCGCGCCATCTTGGCCTTGCCGGTCATCTTCTTCGTCCCCGAGCCGATGGCGACGGGATAGGTGTATTGTCCGTAGAGCGCTTTGGTGGAGGTCTGGACGTTGAGGCTGACTTCCTGGGCGAGGCCGAAATTGATCGGCGCTCCGCCTGCCGGCGTGCCGATCAGCACGCCCGAGCCGAACACGAACATGGGAGACTCCGTTTGGGGGTTGGCCGCGGGGCGGCGGTCGCTTCGAGGGGGTCGAAGACGGAAGCGCCGCGGCTTGGGGCGGCGCGCTGCGAGCGTCGGCCTGCTGGTCATCACCACCAAGGACACGAAGGACCACAAAGTCTTCGTGATCCTCGTGTCCTTGGTGGTGAATTCATCCTCGCCATCGGCGCTCGGCCGGAGATTGGCGCCTCACGGCCCCACCAGCCGCACGCTGACCACCGCCAGTCCGTTGCCGTCGAGGTCGCCCGGGTCGCGCACCGGCACGCCGAAAATCTTGCAGTCGTACACGGCGCCGCCGAGCGTCTGGCGGCCGAGCGCTGCGTCGCCGCCAGTGGGCGCGAGCGCCGCGTCGATCGCGTCGAGCGCGTCGTTGAGGGCGGTCGAGCCCGGGATCGTGCGGTCGCGCGCGTCGAAATAGAGGAACAGTTTCGCCTCGAACGTGCGCTTCGGCGCAGCGGGCGAGGTCCAGGCGTAGGTTTCCGGCCCGCTCTCGAGCTGGAACAGCGCCGGCCGCAGCGCCGGCGGCACTTCGCTCCAGAGTTTTAGCCGGCGCGAGGCGAGGCCCCACGGATAGGCCGCCGAGAGGGCGGCGAACAGAGCGGAGAAGGCGGTTTCGCGGCTCATGCGCGCTCCAGACTGTCGGCTGCCGCCTCGGCGAGCGCGGCGACGATGTCGCCCTACATCTCGTTGAGGGTCGAGCGCAGGTAGGATCGCTCGGGAATGACCGAGCCCGGGTGCTCGACCCTGCGGGCGAAGCGCAGGGCGCCATTGCCGACGAAAGCGAGCGCGCCGGCCTTTGACGGCAAAACCTCGCGCGCGCCGGTCCGGCCGCCGTATTCCTGGATCGCGGCGTAGGGAACCGAGCCGTCCGAACCGACGGAAGCGGAAAAGCCGTCGCCGGCGGCGGAGACGTCGGCTGTAATCGAGTCGCGCAACGCGCCCGAACGCAGGTTGAGCACGCCGCCCGAGAGCTTGTCGCTCTTGACCCGCTCGGCGAGCGCCGCGGCGAGTTCGGCGCCCTTGGCCGCGAGCGCTGCGGCGAGCGCCGCAGGCATGGCGTCGAGCTTCGCGCGGGTCTGGTCGAGACCGTCGAGGCCGAGCGAAAACATCATGCGACCCGCATGTAGGGTTGCAGCATCGCCAGGACCGGCGCCGCGATCGCGCTCATGTCGTAGGACGTCGTCTCTTGGCCGCCGACCGACTTCGACTTGACGCCGACGCTGTCGGTGGCGCGGAACCTTTGCGCCGCGAGCTCGGTCGCGGCCTGCGCCACGTCCTGCGGAACGTAGCCGTAGCCGAGGACAACCGCCTTGCCGGCGTCGGCGGCGGAGAAGGCGTAAAGGCCGGAGGCGACGCTGTACTGCCCGGCCCCCGGCGCGCCGGAGACCGGCGCGAGCGCGACCCCGGTCGCGGCGTAGGCGACGCCGAGGTCGCTCGCCCAGGGGCCGTAGGGCTGGAGCGCGGAGAGCTGATAGGGCGCCGCCGGAACCGTCCGCGGCTCGCCTTGCACGGCGTAGCCGGCGCGATAGGAGACGACCACGCTCTGCCGGCCGAACCGGACCACCGGCCCGAAGAAGTCGAGCGCCTGCGGCCGGCCCGGCGGCGCCGGATCGCCCGGCTGCAACAGCCAGCCGACGGCGCCCTCGACATTGCCGGCGGGCGGCACCACCACGCCGCGCGCGAGCACCGAATTCACCTGCAAGACCGGCCAGTGGCGCAGATAGACGCGGGCCGTCTCGCAATCGAGCGTTTCGGTCCAGGTCTGCGGCGGCAGGCCCGGACGGCCGAGCGCGGCCAGGACCGCGCGGCTCGCCGCGGTGACGAGCGCCGCCAGCGTCGGGTCGTTCGGCCCGGCCGTTGCGGGCAGGTCGAGCCAGGCCTTGACCGCGGCCAGGGTGGTGAGATCGTAGGGCGACATGGCGGGCTCGCGTCGGGAGGATGGAAAGTTCGGCGCAGGCCCTCATCCGGCGCTTCGCGCCACCTTCCCCCCGAGGGGGAAGGGGAGCCCTCGCCGGAGGGGGAAGGGGCGCCCTGCCGGGAAGCGCGCCCCCTCTCCCTCCGGGAGAGGGACAGGCCGGCGCAGCCGGCCAGGGTGAGGGAAGTCGCGCCCGCGCTCAGCCGTTGCCGATATTGGTGATCAGGCCGATGCCGAACGGGGCGTAGACCGCCAGCGTCTGCTCGGTATAGACGCCGAACTCGCGCCGGCGGGTGCGCAGCGGCCAGTCGACCCGGTAATAGTCGCGCCGGGTCAGCACCTCGGCCACGTTCGGCGTCTGGT
This sequence comes from uncultured Roseiarcus sp., assembly GCA_945957375.1. Classification (GTDB taxonomy): domain Bacteria; phylum Pseudomonadota; class Alphaproteobacteria; order Rhizobiales; family Beijerinckiaceae; genus Roseiarcus. The sequence continues at coordinate 5,515 of CAMFKX010000140.1, read as the reverse complement.
TCGACTGATACCAGACCGGCAGCCGCTCGCAGAGCGCGAGGATCGTGCCGGGCGGCAGGTCGGGATGGACCTTGACGGGGATGTCGAAGCCGCCGTCGACGCTGAACGGGTTGTAGTACCAGCGCACCACGCCCGAGGCCGACACGCCATAGGGCCCGCCCTTGTCGCCGTCGGCCGACACGTTGTAGCGGATCAGCGGGCCGGACGCGCTGGTCAGACACTTGCTGGTGATGTTCTTCTGCTCCTGGGCGTTGACGTAGAGCACCGTCGGCGACAGCCGGTAGGCGTTCCACATCTGCACCAGCATGGCGTCGATCTCGATCACCGAGCCGCGGCCGGAGGCGGTCAGGAACGATCCGGTCCCCGCGGCGCCGGTCGCCAGCGACTGGACATAGGCGCCGTTCGCCGGGTTCAGGCCGACGGTCAGAAGGCCGTCGAAGGCGAGCGTGGCGTTGCGGGAATTGTCGGCGGCGACCGCGCTCGCGGCCTGCTGGCCGGCGGTCAAGGGGGCCGAGAAGGTCGCGCTGTTGATCGTGGTGATCGCCTGAAGGGTCTCGCCGCCCGCGGAGCCGACGTACCAGGCGTAGGCTACCGCGCCGGCGACCACGGCGGCGGTCGCGTTCAGGGTCTGCCCGAGCGCCACCGCCTGGGTGGCGTTGGCGCTGCGCATCGACGAGCCGCCGCTGAGCGCGTAGGTGTTGCCGTCGTTGCCGGTGATCGTCTTCGCTGTCGCGACGCCGCCGGCGAGGCTCGAGTTCCGCCAGCCCTCGAAGCTCAGCGCTGCGACGATCACCGAGTAGGTCGCGGCCGGCAGGGTGGCGCCGGTCCCCGACGCCGAGAGCGCCGGGGCGGCCGGGGTGCCGAGCGCGAGCGAAGCGTTGCCGCCGAGCAGCGCCGTCTCCTCCTTGCGCATCGTCTTCTGCAACAGGCGCAGCGTCGCGGTGGCGTTGAGGTCCTCGAAACCCTGCGCGGCGGATTCGGCCTCGAAGGTGACGGAATCCTCCTCGCCGATCGTCAGGTAGGGAGCGACCTGGGACTGGGCGGAATAGGACATGCTGGCGGTGCGCTGGCCTTCCGGCACCCAGCCCATGGCGTCGTAGCCCGAGCCGGCGATCGAGGTGATCGTCCGCCAGCGGGCGGCGTCGCCCGGGTTCGTGCGGCCGACGCGCGGCAGCGCGTTGCGCAGCGGCGTCACCACCGGAAAGAGGTTCTTCGCCGGGGCCTGGAGGTCGTAGGCGGAGAGGCCGCTGGCGAGGCTCACGGTCTTGGCGAGCGCATTCTCGGCCAGCGCCTCCTTGGTCAGGCGGAGCGTGTCTTCGGTCGTTTGCAGGAGACTCATCGTGGGGGTCCTTCGGGGGGAGGGATGTTCAGGCGTGCGTATGGGAGCGGCGGCGTCCCGCCGCCGGGTGCGCGAGGACGCGCACCCTCCGGAGACGCCCGGGAGCGGCGGCGTCCCGCCGCCGGCGCTGTGGCGCGCGGTCGATGACCGCGCCGCGGCCGGGTCGTCGACCCGGCCCTACAGCCGCCGCGGATCGGCGAGGCTGAGCTTGGTCAGCGCCAGGGCGCGCGCCTCGGGAGACAGCGCCGCCAGGCTTCGCACCGCGAGGTCGGCGCCGATCGGCTCGCCTTCGCCGTCGGCGGTCTTCGCCACCGCCCGCAGCGCCGCCTTCGCCGGCTGCGGCTGGGCCTCGATCGCCGCGACGCGTTTTTCGAGCGCGGCGAACGTCTGCGCGATATCGGCGAGGCCCTTGCGCAGGCGGGCGTTGTCGTCCGACGCGCGTTCGAGCTTCAGCGCGATGTCGGCGAGCGCGCCGGCGGCCTTGGCCAGCGCCTGCGTCTGGTCGGCGACGGGCGCCGGCGCAGCCGGGGCGGCCAGCTTCACCGTCGCGGTCCAGGCGTGGGTCGGCCAGGCGCGGGAGACGACGTCAGCCTCGCCCTCGCCAGAGACCCCGCCCGCGACGTTGTCGACCTCCTCGCCGCCGTTTGCAGCGGCGACGGCGTCACCGTCCTCCGCGTCCGTCTCGCGCGCGGCGGCGGAAAAGGCGCGCTTCTCGACCACGCCGTCCTTGACCACCTCGAAGGTGGCGCCGGGGAGGCAGGGGAGGTCGACGAGCGAGATCTCGCGCGGCTCGGCGGTGTAGCGGACGAGCCCGGTCGCTTCGTCGGGCCAGCGCTTCACGTAGCGCCCGCCCTGCGAGAAGCCGGTGTAGACGCCTTCCGTGACCTTGAGCCACTCGTCGTCGTCGACGATCTTGGCCGCCACCAGCACCCGCTTGCCCTCGTCGTCGAAGGCGATGTCGGTGAGCTTGCCGGCGGCGACGGCGCCGTGCATGGCGCGCACCGCGCCGAGCGACTTTCCGCCGCTCGCCGCCAGCGCCTGCGCCGACCAGCTTTCGAAATAGGGCTTCGACGACTCGTAGTCGCAGATCTCGCCCGCCCGGTCGGGCGCCTCGGCGGTGGCGACCCCGGTGACCAGGCGCTGGTCGAGGTCGACCTTCATGAGCGGCAGGAAGATTTTCAGTGCGGTCAAGGGGCGGCTCCATGCCGAAGCGCGCGCAAAGCGCCCGAAAACGGCGCGGGCGCGGAGAGGGAGGATTTTTCGGGGAACAGAGCAGGGCCGCCTCGGCGCCCACGATCTCCATTGTTACAGAGAATGTCACGAGCCGAGTGCGTAGTCAAGGAATTTCAGAAATGAAAATTTATGTTTTCGATTTGTGCGAATTCGAGCAGGCAGGGCGAGTCGCCTCGTCGCCGGCATGAGACGAATTCCAGCCCCGGCTCGCCCATCGCGGCCTGGATGACGAGGTCGAGCGCGTTCTTGATCCAGGCCTTGAGCGGCGCGAGCCCCTCGTGCGTCGCGTGAAGGCATAAATATGACTTGGAGGTCGTTGAAACTTATTCGGCGATTGTAAACGCTCCATCGCTGAAATCGATATTATAAATGCCATTGCGAAACATTTCACCCGGGCACAAGGCAATTTCGTTTCCGTTCGATGTCAAGAAGATAGCATATTCCGCTCCAGATATCTCCCGCGGACTTGTCCAGTATAAATAGAATTGTGGGCCAAATTCGCTTCGATTGCCTGAATTAGCGATGAAGACCGTCTTTGTGGACCAAAGAAGGAGCGGAATGGTGCCATTGTGCTGCCTGATAGGGTCGGCGGCCGGGTCACTACACGCTTCTTCAATGGCTTGTTCCGCTCGTTTGGTCATCGTGATCGAATTCATGGAGTGCCTCCAAATGAGCGCGGAGCGGGCATTGTGTTCGGGCATGTTCTGGGTTCCCCTTGGTATTCGATTGTGAAGGTGCCCAAGGGGGTACGGTAGGTACAGTGGGTCACTCCACTCGCGTCATCAAATCGACGATCGATGAGGACGCCAGCAAGGGCATACTGCTGGCCGTGGCCGGAATGCGGCGACTGCGTTCCGTCCCGCCCAGGTTCATGCGTCCGTGGGTTTCCAGCCGCCACCGCGTCGTCCGCCGTCGAAAACCGCCCGCGTTCGTCGTGATTCTGGTTGTACTTGCCCAAGCCGGTCCCGGCCTTGTCGCCGCCGAGCCCCAATTCCGCCCGCGCCTCCTCGCGCGTCTTGATGCGGGCCGACACGAGGATCTGCAGCGTCTGCGCCTGCTGCAGCGGATCGACCGCGTCGCCGCCGAGCCAGACGAACTCGAGGCCCGGCTCGCCCATCGACACCTGGATGACGAGGTCGAGCGCGTTCTTGATCCAGGCCTTCAGCGGCGCGAGCCCCTCCTGGGTCGCCTGCAGGCGCATGGTCTCGGAGGTGGCGCGGTTGACCTGAGCGACGAACGGCGTGGCGGGGACCGAGAAGGCGTAGCAGATCACCCGCGCGAGCCACTCGTCGTAAAGGTCCTTCAGCGGCGGCTGGCGGGTCTCGATCAGCGCGAAGTCGGCCGGCATGAACTTCAGCATCCGCCGCCGCGCCGAATTGCCGCTCATCAGCGCATCAAAGTAGTCCTGGAACTGGCGGATCTGGTCGGCCGTCCACTCCTTCGGCAGGGTGGCGAAGGCGTCGGGCGAACTGCCGCTGCGGTAATAGTCGAGGGTCGCGGCTTCGCGCCGGAGCGCGATGTTGACCGTCAGCGCCACCTGCTCGACCGGGCTCAGGCCGTAGATCTTGTGGGCGCGCAGGTTGCGCGGCAGGTAGAGAAGCTCGTCGGCGGAGAAATCCGCGGCCGGCACGCCGTGCAGCACCTGCTGGTAGGTGGGCTCGGGCGGCTCGGGCGCGCGCCCGTCGTCGCCGATCAGCGGTTTGATCGTCGCCCCGTCGATCACGTCGAGGGCGTAGAGCTTTCCGCCGCGGTCGAAGCGCGGATAGAGCGTCGCCGCGTCGATCACCAGAAGGTCCTCGAGCAGCATGCGCAGCCAGTCGCCGAAGGCGTGGCGACGGTCGGGTCGGGCGAGGAAGGCGAGCGTCCTTTCGATCCGCGCGGAAGCGTCGGGAATCGGGGCGCGGGCGCGCACGGCGTAGGCCTGCGCCGCGACCTGGTCCTTGCGGGTCTCGATCACGGCGCGCAGGAGCGGCAGCGCGTCGGCGAGAGCGCGCAGCTCGGCGAAGGAGATCCGGCCTTCCGAGCGCGGGACGTAATTGAGGTTGGCGCCGAACGGGTAATCGAACTGGCGGCCCTTGACGTCCGGCGGGGCCTGGGGCGCGAGCGGCTGCTGCGGCCCGAACCAGGAATCGGGGGCGACGCCGGTGACGGCGTAGCGCGTCGCGGCGGCGAGGCGAGCGAAGACGTTCGGGTTGAGCGGGCGGGTGAGCGCGTCCGACATGCGGGGGGTCCTTAGGCTCCCCTCGTCCGGAAGGACGACCGTCTTGCGACGGTCTATGCGGAGAGGGGTGAGGGCGGCGCCGCGAGGCGCCGGATTCGGGGCGACCCCTCAGCCGTCGCCTGGGGCGACCCCCTTCTCCCGCAAGGGGAGAAGGGGAGCGCGGGGTCGGCTGCGGCGGGGGACGCTTTCGGGTTCCGTTAGGGATTGGCGTGGTAGGGCGGGCCCGGTTGTTTCCGGCCGCTTCGAGAAGGTCCGTTCATGCGCCGGCTGGCCCTCGCCGTCCTGCTTCTGAGCCTGCCGGGCGCGGCCGAGGCTGCGCCGCGCTTCACCTTCTGCGTCGCCGCGGCCGGCGCCGAGGTGTGGATCAGCGAAGTGTTTCCGGCGAGCGAAGCGCGCGAGAAGATCGAGAGCGCGTTCAGGGCCGCGGTCGAGCGGATGGGCGCGGCGCGGCCCGACGCGCAATGTCCCGAACCGCGCGACGACCGCACCGTGGCGCTCAACGCCCAGTTCGACGCCGAGGCGTTCAACCGCAAGATGGGCGCGACGCTGCACCCCGTGCCGGCGGGGGAGTTTCCCGGCAAGAGGTGACCGCCGAGTGCTGGGAGGGCGCGCGTCTCGCGCGCCGGCGGCGGGACGCCGCCGCTCCTAGGCGCCGATCACTCGACGGCGCCGTCAACGCCCAGTTCGACGCCAAGAGGTGACCGGCGGGTGCTGGGAGGGCG
>CAMFKX010000139.1 GCA_945957375.1 uncultured Roseiarcus sp. | reverse complement strand
CCATGCGGACGAGCCCGCCGGTCGCGCCGCCGTCGCGGAGCCGCACGCGCTCGCGGGGCCGGCCGTCGCCCCGCTCGACGCGCTCGATCGCCGGCTCGACGAGGACGCGAAGGCGCCGCCGCTGAAGCGGCTGCAGGGCCTCGTGTGGGAGCGGGGTTATCAGACCGGCGAACTCGTCGGCCACATCTATCCGGACGCGCTCGAACGCCTGAGGCGCTGGCGGGACGAGGGCCTGCCGGCGCACGTCTTCTCATCGGGTTCCGTCCAGTGCCAGGTCCAGTTCTTCCGCCATTGCCCGGAAGGCGACCTGCGCACGCTGTTCGGCCGCCATTTCGATACGGACGTCGGCGCCAAGGTCGATCCGAAGTCCTACCTCGCGATCGCCGACGCGCTCGGCTTGCGTCCGGACGACCTGCTGTTCTTCAGCGACAACCCGCGCGAACTCGAAGCCGCGGCGTCGGTCGGCGTGTTCGTCGTCCAGGTTGTGCGCGAGGGCGCGCGCGCGGACGGGCGATTTCCCGCCATCGAAAGTTTCGCCGAGATCGACGCGGCGGTTGCGGCGACGGCCCGCCCGGCCGTCCGGGAGGGACAGGATGCGTGAGGCGGCGCCGATCGATGCTCGCCCATTTCCCGACACCGGGCTCGATCGCGCCCGCTTCGTCGCGGAGATCGCCGCCAATCCGAAATTCGACGTGCTGATCGTCGGCGGCGGCATCGCCGGCGCCGCGACCTTCCGCGACCTCGCGCACCAGAGGCTCCGCTGCCTGCTCATCGAACGCGGCGATTTCGCCAGCGGCGCCAGCGGAGCGCTGACCCGGGTCGCGCAGGGCGGGTTTCGCTATCTGGAAAAGGGCGAGTTGCGCCTGGTCGCGCGCGCGGTGACGGAGCGCAACCTGTTCGTCGCGGCGGCGCCGCATCAGGTGCGGCCGCTCCGCGTCGTCCTGCCGAGCGAAAGCCTGTTCGGCGGCGCCGCGACCGCGGTCGCGCGAGCGCTCGGGCGATCGGGCGGCCATTCGCTGCCCGGCGCCGCGGTGTTGCGCGCGGCGGTCGCCCTCTACCAGCGGCTCGGGCGGAAGACGCGCGTCCTGCCGCGCGGGGGGATGATGCTTTCCCGCGAGTTGCAGCGCCGCTATCCCGGAATTTCCCCGCGCTACAAGGCGGCGGCCTATGAGTTCGAGGGCCTCGTGGCGACGCCGGAGCGCGTGGCGATCGAACTGCTCGAAGACGGCGTCGCCGCCAGCCGGCGCTCGGTCGCCCTGAACTTCACCGAAATCGCCGGGTTCGACGATGGCGAAGTCGTGCTCCGGCATGCGCTCTCGGAAGAGGCGCTGCACGTCCGTTCGCAGGTGGTCGTCAATGCGGCGGGGGCGAACGTCGACCGGGTCCTGAAACTGTTCGGCGTCGAGGCGCGGCTCGTGGACGGGGTCGCGGGAACGCACCTGATCCTGTGCGCGCCGGAAATCGCCGAGGCGCTCGGCGACGACCTCCTGTTCTTCGAGGACGCTAATCCCGACCCGCGGAACAAGCGGCTCTGCTGCGTCTACGCCGTCGGCGCCAACGTGCTGATCGGCGCGACCGAGATCCCCGTGCGCGACGCCGACATGTCGCGGGCCGCCCGGGCGGAGGACGTCTATCTGCTCGCGGCGCTGGCGCATCTCTTTCCGGACGCCGTCCTGCGCGCCGAGGACATCGTCGGCCGTCTTCACGGCGTGCGGCCGCTCGTCGCCGCGAGCGACACGGACGTCACCGGGCGCAGCCGCGACCACGCCATCCGCGTCCACCACGGCCCGACCATCGACGCTCCGATCGTCTCGATCGCCGGGGGGAAATGGACGACCTTCCGCGCCATCGCTGAGGATGCGGCGGACGCGGTCCTGCCGCTCGTCGGCCGCCCGCGCCTCGTGTCAACGGCGAAGCTCGCCATCGGCGGAGGGGCGAACGGCGCCGACCCGACGCGTCGCAGCGACGACCTCATGCGGCGCTTCGGCCTCGACGCCGCAACCGCCGATCGCCTCGTCGGCGCCTACGGCTCGCGCGCCGGGCGCGTGGCCCGGTGGCTGGTCCGCCCCGGCGGGCGGGACCCGATCGCGGGCGCCGAACTGACCGTCGGCGAGGTCCGCTTCTTTGCGGCCGAAGAACTCGCCGCCTCGGCCGACGACGTCGTGCGTCGCCGGACCCGGCTGTTCCTCGAAGGCCGCGCGACCCCCGAGCTTTGCGCGGCGATCGACCGGGCGCTGGCCGGCGGCCGCGCGGAGCCCGATCGGGCGAAGATTCCAAACGGAGCCAATGCGCATGCCCACGTTTGACGTCAGCGTCGTCGGCCTCACCATCCTCGACGTGCTCGGCCGCCCGGTCTCGCACGTGCCGGAACGGGGCGGCGTGACGTTCATCGACGAGATCCGCCTGACGGTTGCGGGTCCCGCCGGCGGAACGGCGATCGACGCCGCCAAGCTCGGGTTGAAGACCCGGATCGTCGGCGCCACCGGGCGCGACGAGAAGGGCGCCTTCATCCGGTCGGTCTACGCCGGCCTCGGCGTCGACACGGCGCTGCTCGCCGTTGCGGACGGCGTGCCGACCTCGGCGACGATCCTGCCGATCCGCGCCAACGGCGAGCGGCCGGCCCTGCACAACCGCGGCGCCTCCGACGCCTTCCTGCTGTCGGAGGCCGACTATCCCGCCGCGCTCGACGCCCGCTTCGTCCACGTCGGCGGCACCGGCCTGCTCGCCGCCTTCGACGGCGAGCCGACGCGCGCCTTTCTCGCCGCGGCGAAGGCGGCCGGGCGGACGACCACCTTCGACCTGATCGCGGTCGGGCCGGAGCACTTCGATCTCGTCGAGCCGCTGCTGCCGCTGATCGACTATTTCCTGCCGAGCATCGAGGAGGCGTCGGAGCTCTCCGGGCGCAAGGACCCGCTCGAGGCGGCGCGGTTCTTTCTCGATCGCGGCGTCGGAACGGTCGCGGTGACGCTCGGCGGCGAAGGTTCGCTGATCGCCAGCCGCGGCGGCGAGGTGCATCGCCTGCCGGCCTTCGAAGTGCCGGTCGTCGACACCACCGGTTGCGGCGACGCCTATTCGGCCGGGTTCATCGCCGCCCTCGCGCGCGGTCTCGACCTCAAGTCCGCCGGGCTCGTCGCCACCGCGGCCTCGGGCCTCGTCGCCACCGGCCTCGGCTCGGACGCCGGCATCGTCTCGTGGCCGGAGACGGTCGCCGCCGCCGGCGCCTTGCAGCCGAAGCGCCTCGCGGCCTGAGCCGCGATCGCGCAGCAACTCCGCAGAGGAAGACCCATGGGCGTAACCTTCGCAACCTCCCCGACCCTTTTCCCGCGCGCCGCCGCGGCGGTGATCAACGCCGGCCGCGCGGCGGCGGCGCGGGGATGGGTGCCCGCGACCTCGGGCAATTTCTCGGCCTGGATCGACGAAAACGCTTTCGCCGTCACCCGCAGCGGCGTCGACAAGGGCTCGCTCACGCCCGACGATCTCATCGTGCAGCCGATCGACGCGCCGCTCGAACCCGGCTCGTCGGCGGAAGCCGCGCTCCACCTGCGCCTCTATCGCGACGCGCCCGAGACCGGCGCGATCTTTCATGTCCATTCGCCGGCCGCCTCGGTCATCGGCCGCGCCCACGCCCGCGACGGCGCGCTGCGTATCCAGGGCTGGGAGCTCGAGAAGGCGCTGAGCGGCGTGACGACCCACGAGGCGGTGATCGAGGTCCCGGTGTTCGACAACGATCAGGACGTCGAAGCGCTCGCCGAGCGCGTGGCTCGCCGCCTCGCCGAGCCTCCGCACGACGCCGTCGCCGCGCCCGGCTACCTGCTCGCCGGCCACGGGCTCTACGCCTGGGGCCGCGACGCCAGGGAGGCCTGGCGCCATCTCGAAGCGCTCGAAACCCTCTTCCAGCAGATTCTCGCCAGCAGGAGCTACCGACCATGACCCGCCTGATCGTCCATTCCTCCGTCGACGCGAACGACGTCCGTCTCGACACGCGCGATTTCCAGGTCATCGAAGCCGAACTCGCCGCCCTCGGCGCGCGCATCGAGCGTTGGACGGCGACCCATCCGCTGCCGCCGGACGCGACGCCGGACCAGATTCTCGCGGCCTATGCGCCCGAGATCGAACGGCTGAAGCGGGAGCGCGGCTATACCGCCGCCGACGTCGTCAGCATCAAGCCGGCAAACCCGAACTGGCCGGTGCTGCGGCAGAAATTCGTCCAGGAGCATGTCCACGACGACGATGAGGTCCGCTATTTCGTCGAGGGCAGCGGCGCCTTCTACCTCCACGCCGGCGACCGGATCATTCAGGTCGTCGGCGAGGCCGGCGACCTGCTGTCGGTTCCCAAGGGCGCGCCGCACTGGTTCGACGGCGGCGAGGCCGGCGACTTCACGTGCATCCGGGTGTTCACCGACCCGGCCGGGTGGGTCGCCCACTACACCGGCGACGAGGTGTGGCGGACGTTCCCGCGCTTCGACAAGGCCGCCTGAGCGCGGCGATGCTGGACAAGCCGCCGAGCCCCTATCGGATCTTCACCGACCGCGACGTCGTCGACCACCTCGCCGACCTGCCCGAGGCGCGCGAGCGTCTCGGCGGCGCGCCGCGGGACTGGCGCGTGCGCGACGTCGCCGACGGCAATCTCAACGCCGTCTTTCTCGTCGACGGGCCGGACGGCGGCGTCTGCGTCAAGCAGGCGCTGCCCTATGTGCGCGTCGCCGGCGAAAGCTGGCCGCTCGACGTCAACCGCGCCAGCTTCGAGGCGGCCTATACGGCGCGGCTCGCGCCGCACGTGAAGGGGCTCGCGCCGAAGCTGCATCACTACGATCCCGGGCGGTTCGTGCTGGTGATGGAGAAGCTCGAGCCGCACGTGATCCTGCGCAAGGGCCTGATCGCGGGCGAGCGCTTCCCGGACGCGGTCCGGCATGTGGCGGAATATGTCGCCCAGGCCGCGTTCCACACCTCCGACCTCGCGGTTCCGTTCGAGACCAAGGCGGCGGACGTCGCGCTGTTCGCCCAGAACCGGGCGCTGCAGCGGATCACGGTCGATCTCGTGTTCACCGACCCGTACGTCGAGGTGTGGCGCAACAAGGTCGCCCCGCCGCTCGAGCCGTGGGCCGCTGCGCTGCGCGCCGACGTCGCGCTGAAGACCCGCGTCGCCGAACTGCGCCTCCGCTATCTCACGCACGCCCAGTCGCTGCTGCACGGCGACCTGCATTCGGGCTCGGTGATGGCGACGCCCGACGACACGCGGGTGATCGACGGCGAGTTCGCGTGGGTCGGCCCGACCGGCTTCGACGTCGGCGACTTTCTCGCCCATCTGGTGATGGCCTGGTACGCAAAGCCGTTCCACGGCGGCGCGCCGGAGGCGATCGTCCGATATCGTGACGCCCTCGCCGGCGACGTCGCGACCTTCTGGCTGACCTTCCGCCGCCGCTTCCTCGAAATCTGGCGGGACGCCGAGGCGGCCGGCGACGGCCTGCCGCCCGCCCACTTCGCCGACCCGGCCGGGCGGGCGCGGCTCGAGACGTTTCGCCAGAGCTATGTCGACGCGATCTTCCGCGACGCCGTCGGCTATTGCGCGATCAAGATCGTCCGCCGCATCGTCGGCTTCGCGCAGATCGCCGACTTCCTCGTCATCGAGGACGTCGGCCGGCGCGCCGAGGCGCAGGGCGGCGCGCTCGCGCTCTCCCGCGCGCTGCTCAAGCGCCCCGAGGCCTTCGCCGACATCGCCGATCTCGTCGCCGCGCTCCCCGCGTTCGAGGGCGCCGGCCTCGATCCGAAGCGGGCGCCGCAATGACCGCGCTCTCGTTCAGGGCGGAGGTCGCGCTGCTCGACATCGAAGGCACGATCAGCCCGATCGCCTTCGTGCGCGAGACGCTGTTCGGCTATTCGCGCGGCCGCATCGGCGACTATCTGCGCGCCCATGCGGGCGAGCCGGAGACCGCGGCCATTGTCGAGGCGACGCGCGCGCTCGCGCCCGGCCGCGATCCGGCGGAGGCGCTCGAAGGCTGGCAGGCGCAGGACGTCAAGGCGCCGCCGTTGAAGGCGCTGCAGGGGCTGATCTGGGAGAGCGGCTACGTCGCGGGCGCGATCACGAGCCCGATCTTTCCCGACGCGCTCGCGGCCCTGCGCCGATGGCGCGCGGCCGGCGTGCGGCTCTACGTCTATTCCTCGGGCTCGATCAAGGCGCAGGATCTGTTCTTTCGCCACAACGCGGCGGGCGATCTGCGGCCGCTGCTCTCCGGCTGCTTCGACACCGGCGTCGGCCCCAAGACCGAACCCGACTCCTATGTCGCGATCGCGCGGGCGATCGGCGTCGAGCGGAAGGACGTCCTCTTTCTTTCCGACGCCGCCGGCGAATTGCGCGCGGCCGAGACCGCCGGCCTCCAGGTGGCGCAGGCGGTGAAGGAGGCGAGTCTCGCCGAGCCGCGCTGGGCCGCAGTCGCCGACTTCGATCAGGTCGACGTGTCGGCGCCGTTTGCGGCGGCGCAGGCATAGTCCTCCGGCTTCCAGCGCCGCCGATCGTCACGAAAGGGCTTGGTCATGGGCGATCCCCCCGATTACGCGCGCGCCATGCGTCTCGTCGGCTGGTCCGGGCAGGGCGGCCGCGGCGACGGGCTGCAGGTCATGGTCCATCGCGGCTTCGCCTATGTCGCGCACCCATGGTCGGGCGGGTTCAGCGTCGTGGATGTGCGCGACCCCAGGAAGCCGGGCGCGTCGACCTTCGTGCCGGCCCCGCCGAACACCTGGACCATCCACCTCCAGACCCACGACGACCTGCTGCTGGTCGTGCACGCGCTCGACCTCTTCGCCGACGTCCGCTTCGCCGACGAGGCGGCCTATTACACCGGGGCGATCGGCGAGACGATCGGCGGGGGCCAGGCGCGAAGCTGGTCGTCGGGCGTGGCGATCTACGACATCGCCCAGCCCCAGGCGCCGCGGAGGATCGGTTTCTTCCCGATCGATGGCGTCGGCGCGCATCGGATCTGGTGGGTCGGCGGACGCTACGCCTATGTCTCGGCGCTGCTCGACGGCTTCTCCGACTACATCCTTCTGATCCTCGACGTCGCCGACCCGACCCGTCCGGTCGAAGCCGGGCGCTGGTGGCTGCCGGGCATGAACCGCGCCGCCGGCGAGACCCCGACATGGGGCGCGGGCCGGCGGTACGCCCTCCACCACGCGCTCGTCGCCGGCGACACGGCCTACGCCTGCTGGCGCGACGGCGGCCTGACCCTCCTCGACCTCGCCGACCGGTCGGCGCCGAAACTGATCACCCATCGCAACTGGTCGCCGCCCTACGGCGGCGGAACCCATTCGGCGCTGCCGCTGCCGGACCGCGCGTTGCTGATCGTCGCCGACGAGGCGGTCGCCGACCACGAGGCGGACGGACGCAAGCATGCCTGGGTGTTCGATGTGCGCGAGCCGGCGAACCCGATCTCGATCGCGACCTTCCCCACGCCCGCCGAGGCCGACTATCGCGCCAAGGGCGGGCACTTCGGGCCGCACAACCTGCACGAGAACCGCCCCGGATCGTTCGTCTCGTCGACGCTGATCTTCGCCACGTGGCAGAACGCCGGGGTGCGCGCCTTCGACATCTCCGATCCTTACGCGCCGAAAGAGGTCGGCGCGCTGGTCCCGGCTGCGCCGACCCGGATGATCGACCGGCGGCCGGGCCGGCCGCCGGTGATCCAGAGCGCCGACGTCTTCGTCGACGCCGGCGGGCTGATCTACGCCACCGACTACAACGCCGGCCTGTCGATCATCGAATTCGAAGGCTGAGTCGTCTTTACCGGGGTCGCCTGCGCCCGGGCTGTGGACATGATGGACAACGCACCCGCGGCGCCCCCATGCCCACAGCCGCAAAAGCACACGAAGCTTCTCGCCGCGTGATAGATAGGAAAACCCGATTCAAATGGTCCCGCCGCGCGGGTCCATTTTAGAGGCGGGCGCTCGTTCGCGTACCGTGACCTCGCCCGCCACGGCGCGCTCAATCCTTGTTGAACGCCTGCTTGGCTGCGAGCGTATCAAGGGCCTCTCGCAGGAGCTTGATCTTCCCGTCTTTGGCGACGAGCCGGCCGGCATAGGTCTGCTTGTAGATCTTGCCAGTGGAGGGCACGGGGACCTCGACCTGATATTCGCCGAACGCCTGATCTTCGGTTTGGATCGAAATATCGATATTCTTGAACTTGAATTCAGGAACTTTGGCAAGAAGGCCGGTAATAAATCTTCCGATTGCTTCAGGGCCTTGGGCGCGAGCGTTTATGGTCGGCAATTCCAATATGCCGTCGTCTGCGAACAGGCTTGCCGCAGCGGCGGGATCCTGGATTTTCGCGAGATAGTCTTCGAGAAGTTGGGGAGCATTTCTCATCGCTGTGTCCTTCCATCGCTTCGTATGGGACACGGAGATACGTTACCCTGTCTTTGCATAAAGATGCGAAATATGTTTTCATAATCCATGCGGTTGGATAATCTCGGCGTTGCGGAGGGACGATGGATCAGCTTCTCGCGATGCGGACATTCGTTCGGATCGCTGAATCGGGGACGTTCGCCAAGGCTGCCGACCTGCTCAACCTGCCGCGGTCCACCGTTAGCAAACTCATTTCCGATCTTGAGGACCATCTCGACACCAAATTGATCCAGCGCACGACGAGATCCGTCACAGTCACGGCCGATGGCGCCGAATACTATGAGCGCGCCCTTCGCGTGCTCGACGAGCTGCACGACATGGACCAAGCGGCGCGACGGACCAAGGCGCAACCCCAAGGTAAATTGCGTGTTGATATCGGCTCTTTGCACGCCAATCTCATACTCATTCCGGCGCTGCCGGATTTTCGGCAGCGCCACCCAAACGTCGAAGTCTATCTCGGCGTGAATGACCGACCGATTGACCTTGTCAGTGGCGCCGTCGATTGCGTCATTCGGGGTGGCGCGCTCAACGACAGCTCCCTGATCGGCCGGCGCATATGTGAACTGGATTTTGTGACCTGCGCTTCGCCTGACTATCTTTCGCAGCGCGCCGCTCCCTTGCATCCTCGCGAACTCGAAACAGGCCACCAACTCCTGAGCTACTTTTCCGCGCTGACTGGTAAGGTTTTTCCGCTCTATTTTGAGCAAGGCGCGGACAAGATCGAGGTCAGTAGCCGTTCCAGTGTCGCGGTTAATGAAAGCACCGCGCATTTGACGGCGCTGCTTTCGGGTCTCGGCATCGGCCAAACCTTCCGCTTTGCCGCGCAACAATATCTGGATAATGGACGGCTGGTTCCGCTCCTTGACGCATGGACGCGCGAATATCATCCGCTTTACGTCGTCTATCCATCGAACCGCCACCTCAATGCGAAACTGCGTGTGTTTGTCGAGTGGGTGGCCCAGATTTTCGCGCGTCTGGATGTGCGTCGGGTATCGGCCGCCGGCGATTGATCGATTTCCGCGAATGGAGAGGACGAACTGTTATCCGATTATCCATAGAGATGATCAGTGTTTCCAGATTATCGACCTGAACACAGCTTCCTTTCCACGCCATCTCGGTCTGGCGAGTCAACGAAAGGAACCTGCCATGAATGACGTTAGAACCCTGAACGCCGAAGAACTTCTGCTGCGTTCGCTCGACCTTCTCCCTCGCGATCTCGGCGCCTGGGCGGCGTTGTTCGCCGAAGACGCCGTCTTCGAACTGCCTTATGCGGGCACATTTGACGCGCCCACCACGCGCGACGGGCGCGACGCGATCCTTGCCGGCATGACGTGGTTCATGTCGCTGATAAGCAACTTCAAAAACGGCGATGTGACGATTCACAAGGTCGCCGGCCGGGATGCGGTTGTCGCCGAGTATGCGGTCACCGGCAAAATGAGGGCAAACGGCAAGCCATTCGATCAGATCTACATCGTCCGGGTCGAGGCCAAAGATGGCCTGATCACCCGCTTCAGTGAGTATTTCGACACGCTCCGCTTCAAGAAGCATCTGGAAGGCTGAGCGAATTTTCCGATTCATGTCCCAGTAGCGGGGCGATCCAAGGCGCCGCAAGAAAGCAACTCTGAGCGGCGTTTTCCCAGGGTAGCTTGGAGGCGACGAACGCACATCCTCGCCGGGCTTGTCCCTCGGGAACTCCGCCAGCGTTGCATTGCGGTAAACGAAACGCCTCTCTGGCCAACGGGTTTCCCTGGTCGCTGTTGAAGATGTCCGAATTGTCGTGTTTCGCCGGCGCCCCCAGCTGGTCGATCGCCTGAGGCGCATCCAGGCTGTCATTCTTTGCGAAGAACGCGCTCAAGTTTTCGGGCGAGCTCGTCGGTGGTGAACGGCTTGGCGATGAAGGCCACGCCGGGATCGACGACGCCGTTGTGGACGACGGCGTTGCGGGTATAGCCGGTCGTGAACAGGGTCTTGAGGCCGGGCCTCCTCTCGGTCGCCGCGTCGGCGAGGCGCTTGCCGTTCATCTCGGGCAGGACCACGTCGGTGAACAGAAGATCGATCTCCGGATGCGCGTCGAGAAGCCGCAGCGCCTCCGACGGAGTTCCGGCTTCCAACACCCGGTAGCCGAGTTCACGCAGCGCCGCCGTCGTCGTTTCGCGAACCTGCTGCTCGTCCTCCACCGCCAGAACGGTCACCGACGCGTTCTCCGGACCGTGACCGGATTCCGTCGACGGGATGGTCGCGTCGATCTCCTGACCGAGGACCCGGGGAAGGTAGACCTTGACGCTCGTGCCGCGGCCTTCCTCGGAATAGATCTTCACGTGTCCCGAGGATTGCTTGACGAAGCCGAACACCTGGCTGAGCCCCAGGCCCGTCCCCTGGCCCGCGGCCTTGGTGGTGAAGAACGGCTCGAACGCACGCTGACGGACCGGCTCCGCCATCCCTTCGCCGCTGTCGGTTACGGAGATCATCACGTATTGGCCCGCCTTCACCTCGGGGTGGGCCGCCGCGTACCGATCGTCGAGTTCGCTATTGGCGGTCTCGATCGTGAGCTTGCCGCCCGTCGGCATCGCGTCGCGCGCGTTGACGGCGAGGTTGACGATCGCGCTTTCAAGCTCGGTCGTGTCGGCCCTGACCGGCCACACGCCGCCGGCCAGCACCGTTTCGACTTCGATCGCGTCGCCAAGCGTCCGGCGCAGCAGTTCCGACATGCCCCCGACCAGCTTGTTCGGGTCCACGACCGCAGGCTGAAGCGGCGTCTGGCGGGAAAAAGCCAGGAGCCGCGCGGTCAGGGTCGCCGCCCGCCTGGCGCCCTCCGCCGCGTTGCCGATGAACTTCAGCGCGCCCGCCGCGTCGTCGCCGGCCAGGCGCCGCTTCGCCATATCGAGCGAGCCGATCACGATGGTCAGCATGTTGTTGAAGTCGTGCGCGACGCCGCCGGCGAGCTGTCCGAGCGACTCCATCTTCTGCGACTGGCGCAGCCGCGATTCGGCCTGGAGCTTCGCCGCCATCTCGCGCTTGAGGTCGGCCGTCCGCTCCGCGACCTGCGCCTCCAGCGCCTCCTTGTCGCGAGTCAGAAGATCGCCGCGGCGCTTGAGCTCGACGGAAGCGTCGGCGAGCGCGAAGCCAATCGCCTGCGCCTCGCGGAAGGATGCGACTGGGGCGACGACGGTTTCGCCGCGACCGACGCGGGCGGCGACCTCGGTCAGTTCGGCCATGCCCCGGACGATCCGTCTGCCCATCAGGAAGGCGAGGAGGGCGCTCAAGGCGACCAGCGTCAAGGCGATGCTTGTGGCCCGCCATTGCAAGGCCCGCGCGGGCGCCTCGAGCGAGGCCGTCGGCAACCCGATGCCCAGCGTCCAGCCGCTCGCGGTCGGCGCGTAGGCGGTGATGCTGTAGACGCCCTCCAGGGTCGGGAACTCCGCCAGCCCTTCCGGGCTTTGTTCGATCGCGCGTCGCCATCCCTCCGCCGCAAGCTGGCCAAAGCGAAGATCATGGTCCGGGATCCGGGCGATGAAGCGTTGGCGCCGATCCAGGAGCCCGATGATTTCGTCGCCGGCGATTTTCTTGTGAAACAGCTCGAGAAATCGGCTGGGAGAGAGACCGATCGAGATCGAGTAGGCCGGCCGGCCATCCTTGACCACCGGGACCTCGACGAACGTCACCAGCTGCCGCGTCGCCGGGCCAAACGTCAGGTCAGCGACCTGCGCCTTGCCGGCGGCGAAAGCCTGTCGGACGATCTCCGGCGCCGCATGCATCAAGGGCGTCTCGCCGACGGGAGCGAACGTGCTCAGCACAACCCGCCCGTCGGGCGCGCACATCGTGACCCAGGCTCCGGGCGCGAACTCGACCGCCTCCGCCGCCTCCTGGCGAAAGCGAACCAGGTCGCCGTCAAGCAGGGTCGGCGAGTGGGCGAGCGCCCAACCCAGCGCCGCGTGAGTCTCCACTTCGTTGTCGACGAGCGCCGACAACGCTTTCGCCCGGAGCAGAAGGTTCTCGCGGACCCTTTGCTGCTCCTGCTGGACGAGCCGATCGATGATGAGCGCAGAGGCGAAAATGAGCGGAAGGGCGACGGCGAGCGCGAGAGCCCCCAACTGAATGGGGAGCGAGACCCGGCCCAGACCCTTCGCCCATCGCCCCGGCATCGGCGTCCTCTCAGGTCCTTCCAGAGGCGGGGCCAGACGGCGCGCCTGGGAGTTGTCGGGCCAGGTTTCCAGCCACGGCAGAAGAACGCGAGAGCAAAGGTACAGCGGATTGCGCTCCCATGACAATCGCCCGGGATCGTCGGTGTCGCCCGGGATCGTCGGTGGAGGAGCCGTAAACGCTGTCATGCCCTTTGCGGACCTGACCGGACTGCCGCGATGCCGCAGATCGCCTCGATGATCCGCTCCTCGAGCTCGCGCGGCAGATCATGTCCCATGCCGTCGATCGGCAGGTAGACCGCGTTCGGGATCGAGAGCGCCGTGTCCTGACCGCAGGCGGGCGGGATCAGGGGATCCTCGGTTCCATGAATGACGAGGGTCGGCGCCGTGACGGTGGCGAGGCGCGCCCGCCGGTCGCCAGCCGCCGCCATGGCGGCGATCTGCCGCGTCGCGCCGCCCGGATCGTAGCCACGCCGCGCTTCCTCCGCGAGGACAGCGCGATGCGCCTCTTCATCGAAGGGATAACCCGCGCCCGCGATCCTGCGCGCGAATGCGATCCGCGCCGCCAGAAAACCTTCCGGATCTTCGGCGGGATCGGGAGCGGGGCGCATCATCAGGGTCATGACATCGGGCGCCGCCTGCGGCAGCGCGGGATTGCCGGAGCTCGACATGATCGACGTCAGGG
>CAMFKX010000138.1 GCA_945957375.1 uncultured Roseiarcus sp. | reverse complement strand
CCTCGCCTGGCGCGCGGCGACGCGGACAGCGCCGGTTGCGGATCGCTCCCCCTGAAGCCCTATCCGGCGACCGTCCCGACGACGTAGACGGCGAGCACGACGAAGATGAACAGGTCGCTCGCCATCGCCACACTTTCGTTGCGCGAGCGGTCGCGTTCGGCGACGTGGCGGAAGCCGGCGACGCCGTAGAAGATCGCCGCGGCGATCGCGACCGGCAGGGTGAAGCCCGGCGCGAACAGCGACAGGAGGCCTACGATTCCGGTCGCGGCGTTGGCGATCCCGAGTTCGCGCACCACCGGCAGCGCCTCGTCGCCCGTCATGTGGAAGATCGCCTTGGCGGTAAACGCGGGCTGGAAGTATTGCCGCAGTCCGGCGAGGGTCAGGCGGACGCCGACGCTCCAGAACACGAACCATTTGCCGACGAGCGGGAGCCAGGCCGCCGCGGGGTCGAGCGCATGGCCGACCGCGATCGAGACGACCGGCAGAATGAACATCGTCAAGGCGACGGCTGCGAGATACATGCCCCTCCCCCATTTCCCCGAACGAGCCTAGCCGATGCGGCGTCCGCCCGACAACCGGGAGGGGCGGCGTCTCGCCGCCCTGGGCGCGCGAGACGCGCGCCCTCCCCCACGTCGACGCCCGATTGAGGCGACCGGCGCGTCCCCCGCGCGCTTCAATCGGTTGATGGCGTCCGATTACGCGCTACAGGTTCTATCCCCTGCTGGGCGAGCGATTCTGTCGCTCGCTTGCTATAACGGGCCATGCGCCCGTCCCTGCTCGATCCCCTGTTCGCCGCCGCCGGGACGCTGCCGGGGATCGGACCCAAGAACGCAAAGCTGTTCGACCGCCTGCTCGGCCGGCCGCAGGGGGCGCGCGTGCTCGACGTGCTGTTCCACCTGCCCCACGCGACCCTCGACCGGCGCGCCCGGCCAAAGATCCGCGACGCGATTCCCGACACGATCGTCACCGTCCAGGCGAAGGTGGTCGAGCACCGCGAGCCGAACACGCGCGGTCGCGGGCCGTTCAAGGTGCTGGTCGAGGACGACACCGGCGACGTGACGCTGGTGTTCTTCCTCGCCAACCCGGAATGGGTGCGGGCGCGCCTGCCGGTCGGCGCGACGCGCTGGATCTCGGGCAAGCTCGAACTCTATGACGGGATGCGCCAGATCGTTCACCCAGACAAGGTGATGGACGACGAGGAGCTGGCCCGCCTGCCCGCGGTCGAACCCGTCTACGGCCTGACCGAAGGCCTTTACCAGCGCACCGCGGCGCGCGCCGCCGAAGGCGCCTTGAAACGCCTCCCGCCGTTCCCTGAGTGGGTCGCGGCGGACGCGGTCGAGAAGCTGAACTGGCCGACCTTCGCCGGCGCGCTCGCGGCGATGCACCGCCCGAGCGCGCCGGAGGACATCGACCCCGCCGGCCGCGCCGCGAGCCGCCTCGCCTATGACGAACTGCTCGCCAACCAGCTCGCCCTCCTGCTGGTGCGCGCGCGGCTGAAGACGATCGCCGGCCGGGCGCATGTCGCCGAGGGCGCGCTGGGGCGCCGGCTCGAGGCGGCGCTGCCGTTTGCGCTGACGGGCGCCCAGGCGAAGGCGCTCGACGACATCCGCGCCGACCTCCGCTCGGAAAAGCGCATGATCCGGCTGCTCCAGGGCGACGTCGGCTCGGGCAAGACCGCGGTCGCGCTGCTCGCCATGGCCGAGGTCGTCGAGGCCGGCCGGCAGGCGGCGATGATGGCGCCGACGGAAGTGCTGGCGCGCCAGCATTTCGAGCGGCTGGCGCCGCTCGCGGCGACCGTCGGCCTGCGCATGGCGCTGATGACCGGGCGCGACAGGGCGCCCGAGCGGCGCGAGACGCTCACGGCGCTCGCGTCCGGCGCGCTCGACATCGTGGTCGGCACCCACGCGTTGTTTCAGGACAGCGTCGTGTTCGCCGACCTCGGCCTTGCGGTGGTGGACGAGCAGCACCGGTTCGGCGTGCGCCAGCGGCTCGCGCTGGCGGCCAAGGGCCAGGCGACCGACCTTCTGGTGATGACGGCGACGCCGATTCCGCGCTCGCTGGTGCTCGCCTATTTCGGCGACATGGACGTCTCGGCGTTGCGCGAGAAGCCGCCGGGGCGCCAGCCGATCGACACCCGCGCCATGCCGATCGAGCGGATCGACGAAATCGTCGCCGCGCTGTCCCGGGCGCTTGCCGCCGGCGCCCGCGCCTACTGGATCTGCCCGCTGGTCGAGGAGAGCGAGACCCTCGACGTCGCGGCGGCCGAGGATCGCGCCGAGGCGCTGCGGTCGATCTTCGGCGACAAGGTCGGGCTGGTCCACGGGCGCATGGCCGGGCCGGACAAAGACGCGGCGATGGCGCGGTTCCAGTCGGGCGAAACGACGGTGCTCGTCTCGACCACGGTGGTCGAGGTCGGCGTCGACGTGCCCGAGGCGACGATCATGATCGTCGAGCACGCCGAACGGTTCGGCCTCGCCCAATTGCACCAGTTGCGCGGACGGGTGGGACGCGGCGCGGGGCGGTCGAGCTGCCTGCTGCTTTACAAGGGGCCGCTCGGCGAGACGGCCAAGGCGCGGATCGAGATGCTTCGGGAGACCGAGGACGGCTTCCGCATCGCCGAGGAGGACCTGCGCCTGCGCGGCGAGGGCGACGTGCTCGGCGCAAGGCAGGCGGGCGCGCCCGGTTTCCGCTTCGCCCGCCTCGACATCCACGCCGGGCTGCTGGCGCGGGCGCGCCACGACGCCGAGGCGGCGATCGCGCGCAGCGATCGGCTTGCGGACGAGGGGGGCCGGAGCCTCAGGCTGCTGCTTTATCTCTTCGAGCGCGACGAGGCGGCGAAGCTGGTCGAGGCCGGCTGAAGGCTCGCAAAGCTCACAACGATCAGGTGCGCGGCGCCCGGCGCGCTTTGCCCGCATTGACGATGGCGAGAAACTTGTCGCGGATCGTGGCGAATAATCCAGGCGGCAGCATCCCGTAGGCGACGGAGGCGTCCGTCGCGTTCGGCAGACGGCGCAAGTCCGGGCCGGGCCAGACAAACTCATTCCACTCGGAGAGGACAACCCAAGAACGGGCGTCGTCGAGCTGGAGGCGCTTTTTCACCGTCGGCGGGATCTCGACCGCAAAGTCGGGGTATGCGCTATTGCCGGCACCAGCACCCGGGTGTCGCCACTTTCGTCGATGCGGAGCGCGGCGACGATCGCGCACGGACGATCCTTTTGGCCTTCGTCGCGGCCTTCCAGATGTTCGCGATGCCATAGGTAGCTATAACGAATGACGAGACCGGCGACTGGCGTCGGGAGCGCCACCTAGATCACTTCAATTCCGCCTCATGGTGCGCGAACTCATCCGACGCCTCGGCGTTCCGGACGGCCTCGACCCTTTCCTCGGGAAGGTCAGCCGCAAGGCCGACTTGCCGGTCACGCCTCTTGAGGCGCGCCCATTCTTCGGCGGACATGACGACAAGCGAGTCGCGCCCGTGCTTGGTGATGACGATCGGTTCATGCCGCGCCTTGTCGCTCAAGGCCCCGAAAGCCTGTTGAAATTCAGAGGCCGAGACTTTCGCAATCCGCATCAGTCATTTTCTCCGATTTATCCGTTATGGCCAAATTCTCTGAACCCCCCAAGGGCGAAACTCTGAAGGAAAGCGCCTTGCGCGTGGTCCGATGCGCCTCGGCGTGACGGCCGCAGTAAGGAAAGCGCAAGCTCCGGTCCCGCAATCGTGATTTGCCCGCGTCGCCGGGGCCGCCTTAACTTCGGCTTGCCCGTTGAACGCCTTGAACCTTCCGCCCTGAAGCGCGTTATCGCGCAGCGGAGGACGACGCCAACAAGGCCAGGAGCAAGAGGCGGGGTGGCGCCGTTCTTGAGGTGGGCGTCCCATGGCGAAGGCGAGACGGATCGGCGACATCGACTTCTGGCGCGGCGCTGTGCTGATCGCGATCCTGGTCGATCATATTCCGGGCAATCTGCTCGAACGGGCGACGCCACGAAACTTCGGCCTGTCCGACAGCGCCGAGGCCTTCGTGTTCATCTCCGGCCTGTCAGTCGGGATGATCTACGGGCCCCGGGCGCGCGAACGGGGACTGTCCGCGGTTGCGCGCGGGTGTCTGCAAAGGGCGGTCAAGCTCTACGGCGTCCATATCGCGCTGACCCTCGGCGCTCTGGTGATCTTCGCCTGCGCGTTCTGGACCAGCGGCGTCGAAGACCTGATCGAGGCGCACGGTCGCTCCTATGTCTTCGATTCGCCTGCGGCCGGTTTCGCCGGCGTCGCGGTGCTGTCGCACCAGCTCGGCTATTTCAATATCCTGCCGCTCTACATCGTCCTGATGCTGTGGACCCCTGTCGCGCTGGCGCTCGCCCTGCGCGACCTGCGCCTGGCGCTCGCGGTCTCCGTCGCCCTCTACGCCGCTTCGCGCATCTTCGAGCTGCGCCCGCCGAGCTGGCCCGAGCCGGGCGCCTGGTTCTTCAACCCCTTAACCTGGCAGCTCGTCTTCACGCTCGGGCTGGTCGCCTCCGTCGTCTGGGCGAGGGGCGCGCCGCGCGCGTCGCCGGCCGCGGTGTTCCTGTGCCTGCTCGTGGTCGCCGTCGCGGCCGTCGTCGTCACCGGGGCCGGCGGCACGGTCCCGGGGCTGAGGGAAGCCGCGTTCGCGCATCTCGACCTCGCCAAGCAGGACCTCGGAACCGCCCGGCTCGCGCATTTCGTCGCGCTCGCCTATCTCGTCGCGGTCGCCCCGCAGACCAAGCGCCTGATCGAGAGCCGCGCCGGTCACGCCGTGCAGCGGCTCGGCCGGAACGGGCTTGCGACCTTCGCCGCCGGCTGCGTCATAAGCGCGCTGGGCCAGGCTGCGCTGGGGGCGGCCCACCCCTATTCCTCGGCGGGGATTGAGCGATGGGCCGGACTCGCGTACACGCTCGCGGGGATCGCCGTCCTGTTTGCTCTTGCCCGCTGGATCGAGTGTCGAAACACGCCTGCCCCACCCGCGCCCGCCGCCCTTCCCTTTGGCGCCGTCTGAGAACCGCTCCGGTCCTCGGCGCCTGTTGTCTTGCGCTTCTGGCCGCGTCCGCTCGCGCGGACGACTGTCCCGGCGCTCCGCCGACTCCGGGCGTGAGCGCGAAACTGGCGGGCCTGCGCGTCGGCGCGGATCGCATTCTCGACATTCTCGCCATCGGGTCGTCGTCGACCGAGGGCGTCGGCGCCAGTTCGCCGGCCCATGCCTACCCCGCCATGCTCGCCGACGAATTGTCCCATGACGACGGAATCCCGGCCAACGTGCGCAACGCCGGCGTCGGCGGCGAACTCGCGGTCAAGACGGCGCAGCGGCTCAAGGCGGCGCTGAAGGCCGGCTGGCCGGAGCTGGTGATTTGGCAGGTCGGCACCAACGACGCGCTCGTCGGCGTAGACGAGGCCTTGTTCCGCGCCGCCGTCGAAAGCGGCGTGACGGCCGCCCGCGCCGCCGGCGTCCCGCTGATGCTGATCGACCCCCAGTTCGTCGCCAGGATCCCCGATTCCGCGCGTTACGAGCGCTTCGTCGCCATCGTCGACGAGATCGGCGCCCGGCTCAAGGTCCCGGTGGTGTCGCGTTACGCCATGATGAAGCAGCGCGGCTCGAGGGCGGCGCTGGCGCTGCTCTCTGGCGACGGCCTGCACATGAACGACCTCGGCTATCGCTGCCTCGCCCACGCCGTCGCCGAAGAGATCGAAAGCGCGACGAGCGCCGGGCCGCGCGTGGGCGCGAAACTCTAGACCGCGGACGGGCTGCGGTTTTTCCTCGGACAGCAGGAACGGGACGATGAAGCGGCGCAGCTTCGGAGGCAACGCAAGCGTTTCGGCGGTCGGCTTCGGCTGCATGAGCTTCGGCGGCTTCTACGGGCCGACCACCGAGGCCGACAGTCTGGCCGCGCTGGCGCGCGCGCTCGACCTCGGCGTCGACTTCTGGGACACCGCCAACGTCTACGGCGACGGCCTGAGCGAAACGATCATCGGCAAGTTCCTCGCTGAGGACCGCAGCCGGCGCGGCCGCATCACGCTCGCCACCAAGTTCGGCATTAGCCGCACGCCGGACGGCCGGCGCGAGCACGACAACAGCGCCAGCCACATGCGCGAGTCGCTCGAAGGATCGCTGAAGCGCCTCGGCGTCGACCGGGTCGACCTGTATTACGTGCATCGCATCGACCGGCGCATCCCGATCGAGGACACCGTCGGCGAGCTTTCGAAACTCGTGGAGGCGGGGAAGATCGGCGCGATCGGGCTCTCGGAGATGGCGCCCGACACGCTGCGGCGCGCCCACGCCGTCCATCCGATCGCGGCGATTCAGTCGGAATATTCGCTCTGGACGCGCAATCCGGAACTCGGCCTCCTGCAGGCCTGCGAGGAGACCGGCGCGCTGTTCGTCGCCTTCTCGCCGGTCGGGCGCGGCTATTTCAGCGGCCTCCTGCAGGGGGTCGACGCCTTCGAGGCCAGGGACTTCTTCCGCCACGCCAATCCGCGCTTCCAGGGCGTCAACTGGCGGCGCAACCGCGACCGGCTCGAGCCCTATCTCGCGCTCGCACGATCGTGGGGCGTCGCGCCGACGACGCTCGCGGTCGCCTGGACGCTGGCGCAATGGCCGAACGTCGTGCCGATCCCCGGGACACGCACCGCCGCGCATCTCGAACAATGCGCCGCCGCGTCCGATTTCGAGCTCGACGCGGCCAAGCTCGCAGAACTGGAGCGCATCCTGCCCGTCGGCTACGCCGCGGGCGAGCGGTACAGCGACGCGCAATGGAACGGCATCGAAAAATATTGAGCGACGGTCACGGCGTAGCCCGCTCGGCCTGAGCGTTCTCGGCGCGCAGCCTGCTCATCCTGCGGCGCAGATCCCACATCGCCCAGAGCAGGATGGCGATCCCGTAGGCGGCGGAGGCGGCCAGCAGAAGGCCGATCGGGTCGCCCGCCGCTTCGAGCGCGACCGAGGCGAGGCACGCGGCGCCGGTGAACAGCAGTCCGACGACCGTCGAGCTCGAGAAGGCGTAGCGCCCGATCGCCGGCGCGCGCCGCGCCATGACCAAGGTGACGACGAGGCTCGCCGTTTCTCCGAGCAGCCGCGCCGCCAGCACGGCGTCGACCGAGCGGGTGAAGAACGAGAACAGCACCATGAAGCCGAGCGACGACGAGGCGACGACGTTGGAGGCCGCAAGGCGCTTCGTGCGCCCCTCGTTCAGCATCAGCGAGGTGAACGGTTCGCTGCGCACGAGCCGGACGAAGGCGCCGACGCCGAGAAGAATCATCGCCGCGCCGCCGGCATGGAACTTTGGCCCGAACACCAGCGCGATGATCGGATTCATCAGCAGGACCACGCCGCCGGCGTAGGCCGCGGCGAGGATGGCGACGACGCTGGAGGCGAGACGAACCTCCAGGCGCAGCCTCATCGCGTTGGCGCCGGCGTGGAACAGCCGCGCCAGAATCGTCGACTGCAGCACCCGCGCCATCAGAAACATCGGCACGATCACCGCCAGCATGATGACCGAGTAGAGCGCGAGAATCTTGAGATCGAACAGCGCCGCGACGACGAAACGGTCGCCCTGCAGCGCGATCGACAGGCCGAGGCCGTTGGCGAGCAGCGGATAGGCGAACCGAAACGCGTCCTGGAACAGCGGCCCGCGAAAATCGAGCCGGTACGGCGCGTCGGCGTACCACCGGCTCAGGACGACCGAGGATATGACCTGGGCGTAGGCCGAGGCGATGATGGCGACATGGCTCCGTGTGATCACCGCGACGATCACCACGACGATCAGCGAAAGCGCCAGCGACAGGCCGGTCGTCTTCACCTGCGGCCAATAGCGGAAGTCGCGCTCCGCAACTCGAGGGGCGAGGTGCTCGAAAGACCGCAACAGGATCGTCGGGGCGAGCGCCGCGAAACTCATCCACTCGTCCGAGAGCGAAACGGCCCACGCGACGATCGGGGCGGCGCACAGGGCGAGGATCGAGACCACCACGCCGCGCGCGACGGAAAGCGCGTGCGCGGCCGCGAGAGCCTCATGGTACCTCTGCTTCGGAACCGAGAACACGAAGCGGTACATCGCGATGTCTGTCGAAAGCTCGAAGAACATGCTGAAGGCGGTCAGGATCGACACGAAGCCGACTTCGAACAGCGACAGGATCCGCGTGAGCGCAAACATGCGCAGGAACGGCGAGCCGCTTTCGATCGCGCCGACGATGACCAGCGGATAGCTTCGCTTCACGTTGCCGAGAACGTTGAAATCGAACGGAATCCGCGCCGTCATGGCGGCGATTCGCTCGACCGTTCTGGCCGCCCGACGGCGGGGTCCGTTCGACATCAGCGTCTTTACCGCAGGGGGTTGAGGCTCGCCGCGGGCCGGCGCCCACGGCGGCGCGCAGCATAGCGGCGATCAAGTGACCGGGTCCTCAACAAGGAGCCTCCATCCTTAGGCGAATCCGGGAAAAGGCCGCGCCGGACGGGACGGTCCCGCAAGCCGGCAGGGTGAACCCAAGCCGCGCGAGGCTTGCGATCCGGCTGAAGCCGGTTATAGCGGCGGGGCGTCCCGGGCGAAAGCAGCCCAGTCCCGGGCGCGGTTGGCGCGGCTTCGCCCGATCCTATTCATCCCGAACCCAGTCGGAGGGCGCGTGCCGGGGCGAATGTCTGCGCGACAGCGCGGCGTGCTGCTGGTTCTCGGCGCGACCGCGCTCTGGAGCCTCGCGGGCGTGTTCGCGCGGATGGTCGCCCATCTCGATCTCTGGACGGTGATGGGCTGGCGCGCCACCCTCGGCGCGGCGTCGATCTCCGTGGTCGGCCTGATCGAATGGCGGCGCGGCCGGATGGACGTCTCGTTCGGCTTCGGGCGGCTCTCGATCGTCGTCGCCGCGCTCGCGACCCTCGCCATCTCCGGCTACACCGCCGCGGTGATGACCACGACCATCGCCGACGTGATGATCATCTACGCGACGCTGCCGTTCGTCGCCGCCGGGGTCGGCTGGCTCGTCAACCGCGAGGCGGTCTCGGCCCGGACGCTGGTCGCCGGCGCCGGCGCCTTCGTCGGCATCGCGGTGATGGTCGGCGGCGGCCTCGGCTCCGGCCGGCTCGCGGGCCAGGCGCTCTCCGCCGTCATGACGGTCGCCTTCGCCGGCATGGTGGTGTTGCAGCGGCGCTATCCGCAGGCGTCGATGATCGCGGTCAACGCGATCGGCGCGTTCGGCTCCGGCCTCGTCGGCTTCGCCATGTCGCCGCATCCCGCGCTCGGCGCCTGGGACTTTTTCGTGCTGTTCCTGTTCGGCCTGACCACCATCGGCCTGGCGTTCGTCCTGTTCATGGAGGGCGCCAAGCTCATCCCCTCCGCCGAGGCCGGCCTGATCAGCCTGCTCGACGTTGTGCTCGGCCCGTTCTGGGTGTTTCTTGCCTTCGGCGAGAACCCCGGCCTGGCGACCGTGGCCGGCGGAGCGATCGTGCTCGGCGCGGCGGCGTGGCGGATGGCGCCGGACCTGCGCGGAGAGCGCCTGTGGTGAGGGAGGAGACATGACCGAGAAATTCGCGCTGGTCACCGGCGCCGGCGCCGGAATCGGCAAGGCCTGCGCGATGGCGCTGGCGCGCGCCGGCTGGAGCGTCGCGCTCGCCGGCCGGCGCAAGGACCCGCTGGTCGCGGTCGCGCGCGAGATTGGCCACATCGGCCGGCGGGCGCTGGTCGCGCCGTGCGACGTCGGCGATCCCGACGCGGTGGCGGCGATGTTCCGCCTGATCGAGCAGGGCTTCGGCCGGCTCGACCTTCTGTTCAACAACGCCGGCCTGGGCGCCCCCGCCGTCCCGCTCGACGAACTGACCTGGGCGCAGTGGAAGGCGGTGGTCGACGTCAACCTCAATGGCGCCTTCCTGTGCGCGCAGGGCGCGTTCGGCCTGATGAAGCGCCAGAGCCCGCAGGGCGGGCGGATCATCAACAACGGCTCGATCTCGGCCCATGTCCCGCGGCCGATGTCGGCGCCCTACACGGCGACCAAGCACGCGATCACCGGCCTGACCAAATCGATCGCGCTCGACGGGCGGGCGCACGACATCGCCTGCGGCCAGATCGACATCGGCAACGCGCTGACCGACATGGCGGTCAAGATGACCAAGGGCGTGCCCCAGGCCGACCTCCGGATCGCGGTCGAGCCGACGATGGACGTCGACGAGGTCGCCGCCGCGGTGGTCCACATGGCGAGCCTGCCGCTCTCGACCAACGTGCTGTCGATGACCATCATGGCGACCAAGATGCCGTTCGTGGGGAGGGGGTAGCCGCGGGGACCGGCGCACCCTTGAGCCAGGACTGCGCTTCATAACAACATTTTATTGAAGTGGAAACCTAAAGCTGTCATGTTCGATCCACGACGATGTTCCCAGTCGCGCGTGGGCGCAGCAGATGGCGAGCGATCAAGACACGCTATATCCGCTTGAGTTCTCTGTCGCTGGCACGCCGATATCGGCGCAGGCCTCGCCCAGGTCCAAGGACCGTTGGAAGGCGCTGGTTGCACGTGAAGCCCGGGCGCGCGTGCAAGCAACGGACGAATTGGGCTTCGTCGACCAGAGGCCGACGTGCGTCACGATCTACTATTTCCCGCCGGAGCGCATGTTGGGCGACATCGATAACATCGTGAAGCCGATCTTGGACGCGTTGATCCAAATTGCCTACGCCGACGATCAAGGCGTCGAACGCGTGGTTGCGCAAAGATTTGACGCTGTCATTCCAAGGGAGTTTTCCGATCCCAGCACGCAACTTGCCGCGGCGTTGGATACCGATCCGCCGGTGGTCTATATTCGGGTCGACGACGATCTCATTTGGAGGAGGCTTTGATGGCTGCGAGCGCCCGCCTCTCGACCACGGAGGCGGAGACCGAGACACTGAAGTCCCTGCGCGCTCGTTTCGAAGGCGAGGGCTTCGCGTTTACGACGCATCCTCGGAGCGCCGAACTGCCGACTTTCCTCGGATCGTACGTTCCGGACGCGATCGCGCGAAGAGGAGGATTGAACGTCGCCATCGCGCTCAAGGCGGGTCCTTCCCCAAGGCGCACTCTCGCCGGGATTCGCAAGCTGTTCGACGGACGGCGCGACTGGAAGCTTCACGTCGTCATCCCGGGATCCGATGCGCAGAGGCCAGCGGCGATCGCGCCCGCCGATCCATTCGAAATCAGGAAAAGTCTCCGCGAGATGCGCGATTTGCTGTCCGGCGGGCACGTCCGATCTGCGTTCGTGATGTCGTGGTCGTTGCTGGAAGCCGCGCTGAGGTCGGCAGGCGATCCGAAGACCTTCGAGCCGCTCACCCCCGGCACGGTCGTCCAGGCCCTGGCAATGAATGGGCTCGTTGATGCGGAGACTGAGGGACGCTTGCGCGGACTCATCGACGTGCGAAAACGAATCATGCACGGCGACTTGCGCGTAGAGCCGAGCCCGTCGGACGTCGCGATCATCCTCTCGGCGATCGAGGATGTTCTGGGCGCACAACCGCCCAAAGAAACCTGACGCTCATTCGGACTCCAACGCCTCGGCAAGATCGCGGATCAGGTCGTCCGCCGTCTCGAGCCCGACCGACAGGCGGATGACGTCGTCGCCGGCGCCGGCGGCGGCGCGCTGTTCGGCGGTCAATTGCCGATGCGTCGTCGAGGCCGGGTGCAGGATCAGGCTTCTCGTGTCGCCGACGTTGGCGAGATGCGAGAACAGGCGGACGTTCTCGACCAGCCGCGTCCCGGCCGCGAAGCCGCCCTTGACGCCGAAGGTGAACACGGCGCCCGCCCCCTTCGGCAGATATTTGCGCGCCAGCGCGAAATAGGGGCTCCCGGCCAGGCCGGCATAGGAGACCCAGGCGACTTTGGGGTGCCCGGCGAGGAATTCCGCGACCTTCTGCGCGTTGGCGACATGGCGCTCCATGCGCACGTGCAGGGTCTCGATTCCGGTGATGGTGAGGAAGGCGTTCATCGGCGCAAGCGCCGGGCCGAAGTCGCGCAGCGCCACCGCCCGCGCCTTCATGGTGAAGGCGAAATCGCCGAAATTCTCGAAGAACCGCAGGCCGTGATAGGCCGGCTCCGGGTCGGTCAGCGAGGGAAAGCCCGCGCCCTGCGACCAGTCGAATCGCCCCGATTCGACCACCACGCCGCCGAGCGAATTGCCATGCCCGGCGAGAAATTTGGTGGTCGAATGGACGACGATGTCGGCGCCGTGCTCGATCGGCCGGCAGAGGTACGGCGTCGCCAGCGTGTTGTCGACGATCAGCGGCAGTCCGGATTCGTGCGCGACCGCCGCGACGCGGGCGATGTCGACCACCACCCCGCCCGGATTGGCGAGGCTCTCGATGAAGATCGCCTTGCAGCGCGGGTTGAGCGCGCGGCGGAAATTCTCCGGATCGGCGGGATCGACGAAATGGCAGATCCAGCCGAGCTTCTTGAACGACTGGCCGAACTGGGTCAGCGAGCCGCCGTAGAGGTTGCGCGAAGCGACGAACTCGTCGCCGGGTCCGAGCAGAGTGACGAACGTCAGGAACTGCGCCGCGTGGCCGGAGCCCGCCGCGACCGCGGCGCGACCGCCTTCGAGGCTCGCGATCCGCTCCTCGAGCACCGCGACCGTCGGGTTGGTCAGGCGCGAATAGATGTAGCCGAAGTCGTGCAGGTTGAAGAGCGAGGCGGCGTGGTCGACGTCGTCGAACACGTAGGAGGTCGTCTGGTAGATCGGCGTCGCGCGCGCCCCGGTCGTCGGGTCGGGCGCGGCCCCGGCGTGGATCGCGCGGGTCTCGAAGCCGTAGGTCGCGTCCTTCGGCGGCGCCGGGCGCGGCTTGATCCGGCGCGGCAGCGGCGGCGCGGCCGGGCGGTTGCGGATCAGGCCGCTGTTGACCCCGCTCCACGACAATTCGCCGCCGAGACGGCCGAACTCGATCTTGGGGCAGCGGTTCATCACCACTTCGATCCCGGCGGCCTCGGCGGCCCGCGCCGCCTCGTCGTTGCGCACGCCGAGCTGCATCCACAACACCTTCGCCCCGATCGCGATCGCGTCGGCGGCGACCGCCGGCGCCTCGGCCGAGGCGCGGAAGACGTCGACCATGTCGACCGGCTCCGGGATGTCGCGCAGCGAACCGTAGGCGGTCTCGCCGAGCAGCTTTTCGCCGGCGATGGCGGGGTTGACCGGGATGACGCGGTAGCCCTTGCCCTGAAGATACTTCATCACGAAGTAGCTCGGCCGGTTCCAGTTGGGCGAGGCGCCGACCATGGCGATGGTCTTCACC
>CAMFKX010000137.1 GCA_945957375.1 uncultured Roseiarcus sp. | reverse complement strand
CCGCGCACGGGCACCGAGCCGGGCGAGCGCGACCTGCGTCTCCGCGACGGCGGCGCGAACGACGGGCTCGTCCGCATGGGCCGCGAGATACGCCGCAATATGCCGGCGCGTATAGGGATAGTGAGTCGTCACGACGTGAGGCAGCGAGCTGATCGTGCCTTCGATGTCGAGCAGGACGGCCTTCGCGGACATCGGGCGAACCGTCACGGCGCGAAGCGGCCGCCCGGGGCGCGCCGGTGGCGGGGCGCCTCGGCGATCACGTCGGCGATGGCGACGAAGCGCTGCGGCTCGAGCAGGAATTGTCGCGCGAGGCTCAAGGCGCCGGCTTCCGCCGCGCCCTTGCGGTCGGGCTCGGCGATGCTCTCGAGTTCGGCGAAGTGCGAATAGCCGATGATCGAGCGGATCATCGCCGTCGCCGCGTAGCCGACGGCGTCGGCGAACAGCCCGTCGACGAAGGCTTCGCGCTCGGCTTGCGCGACCGCCTGGCCGACGGGGTCGGCGAAGCCGCTGGCGAGATACGCGTCGCCGGCCGCGTTGTCGCGCCACAGTTCGACGAAGCGGCGGCGGAAGGCGAACCAGAACGCGACGATCTCGTCGAGCAGCCATTGCTGCTGCGGCGACCGGTCCTCGCCCGGCTTCGCGTGGCCGTCCTGGGCATAGTAGCCGAGCAGCAGATGGCCGATGAAGATGCCGAGGTCGACGCCGATCGGGCCGAAGGTCGAGAATTCCGGGTCGATGATGCGGACGTCGTCGCCCGCGATCATCACCGCCCCGGCGTGCAGATCGTTGTGGATCAGCGCCTGGGGGCTCGAGAGAAATTTCAGGCCGAGCCGGGCCGCGGCGGCGCGGATGCGGCCGTTGGCGCGGAAGTCCTCGACGAAGGCGTCGAGGTGCGGGGTCGTCCAGTGGTTGCGCGGGCTCGCGATGAACGGGTCCTGATAGACCAGCTCGAGCATGATGCGGTGAAGGACGTGGTTGTCCTTCAGCTCCGCGACGCCGCGGTGCTTGAACTCCTGTTTCTGAAAGAAATCCGAGGTGAAGAAGGTCGAGCGCGCCGAAAACTCCGCCACCTTGGCCCCGAGGCCCGGATAGGTCTCGCCGGCGACGACGCCGTGGCGCACCACCCGATGGGGCGAAAGCTGCTCCATCACGATCAGCGCCAGCTCCGGATCGTAGTGGTAGATCTCCGGGACCAGCCCCTCGGCGTGCGGGCCGACCATGCGCCAGTAGGCGGCTTCGGCCGCGGTGCGGTCGAGCGGCAGCGGCCAGTCCTTGTCCTCGCGGACATGCGGCAGCGACTGCTTGGTGCAGAGCGATCCGTCCGGGCCGTTCACGAGATAGACGAGGTTCAGGTAGCCGTCGCTGACCTCGCGCACGGTCCAGTGCTTGGGATCCCCGCCGAGCCGCGCCCGCAGCGCCGGAATGTTCGCCAGCGTGTCGGGCAGCGAAGCGGCCGACAGCGGGCGGTAGGTCAGCGGAATGTTGAACGTCACGGCGAAACTGCTCGATGGGAAACGACGCGATCACCCTGTCTCATTTTGTCTGTTTTGTCTATCAACAAAATAGACTAATTGCGCCGTATGCGCGATCCGATCCTGGCCTGCTACCGCTTCTCCGCCGACGCCGCCTCCGCGGAGACGCGCGCGCAAGCGATCGCCGTCGAGCAGAGCGTCGAGATGCCGGTATCGGCCATCCGCGACCGCGCCGTGCTGGAGAGCATCGTGGGAGAGGTGGTCGAGGTCGCCGATCTCGGCGGCGGCCGGTTCGAGGCGCGAATCGCGCTGGCTTCCGCGACCGTCGGCGCGGACGCCGGGCAATTGCTCAACGTGCTGTTCGGCAACACCTCGCTCCACGACGACGTCGTCCTGCACGACATGGAAGCGCCGGCCGGGCTGGCGCAGACGTTCGGCGGGCCGACGGTCGGAATCGGCGGACTGCGCTCCCGGCTGGCGGCGCGCGGTCGGCCGATCACTATGACCAATCTCAAGCCGCAAGGGCTCGCGCCCGGCGCGCTCGCCGACCTCGCCTTCGCGCTCGCCGCCGGCGGCGTCGATCTGATCAAGGACGACCACGGCGTCGCCGACCAGCGCTTCAGTCCGTTCGCCGAGCGCGTTCCCCGCATCGCCGAGGCGGTGCGCAAAGCCTCGCGCCGGACCCGCGCGCCGACGCGCTACCTGCCGAACCTGACCGGCGACCTCGACGCGCTCAGGGCGAAGACGCGGATCCTGCGGGAGAACGGGCTCGACGCGGCGCTCGTCCTGCCAATGGTGGTCGGCTTGCCGGCGTTTCAGGCCCTGCGCCGCGAGAACCCGGACATCGCCCTGGTCGCGCATCCGGCGATGGCGGGGGCGACGCGGATCGCCCCTGCCCTGCTGATGGGACGGCTGTTCCGGCTGATCGGCGCCGACGCGACCGTGTTCCCCAACGCCGGCGGACGGTTCGGCGTGGCTCGGGAGGAATGCCTGCGCCTGGCGCGCGCCGCGCGCGAGCCCTGGCTGTCGCTCGCGCCGACGCTGCCGATCCCGTCCGGCGGCATGACGCTCGAACGGGTAGGCGAGATGGTCGACGATTATGGAATCGAGGTCGGCCTGTTCCTCGGCGGCAGCCTGCTCGCCGCATCGGCGGACCTGACCGGCTCCGCGGCGCGCTTCGTCGCGGCGGTCGCGGAGGCGGCGAAGGGCCGCGGTCAGATCGCTCGTTGACGCGCTTCAGGCGGCCTCGAGCGCCTGATCGAGATCGCCGATCAGGTCGGCGGCGTCCTCGATGCCGACCGAGAGCCGCACCAGTTGCGGCGTGATCCCGGCCGCGAGTCGCTGCGGCTCCGGGATCGAGGCGTGGCTCATCGTCCACGGGTGGCTGACGAGGCTCTCGACGCCGCCGAGCGATTCCGCGAGCGCGAAGTAGCGCACCCGCTCCAGCGCGCGCACGGCGCCCCCCGGCGCGCTCTTGACGAAGAACGACACCATGCCGCCGCCGCCGTTCATCTGGCGCGCGGCGAGATTGTGCTGCGGATGGCTCGCAAGGCCCGGGTAGCTCACGCGCGCGACCTTCGGGTGCTTCTCGAGGAAGCGCGCCACCTCGAGCGCGTTGGCCGCGTGGCGCTCCATGCGCAGCGGCAGGGTGCGCAGGCCGCGCAGCGCGAGGAAGCTCGAGAACGGGTCAAGCACGCCGCCGGTGGCGTTCTGCAGGAAGCCGAGCCGGGCGACGAGATCGGGATCGTCGCGCACGACCGCGGCGCCGCCGACGATGTCGGAATGGCCGCTGACATATTTGGTGACCGAGTGGACCACGATGTCGAAGCCGAACTCCAGCGGCCGCTGCACCACGGGCGAAGCAAACGTGTTGTCGGCGACGGTCAGGAGGCCGCGCCGGCGCCCGATCTCGGCGATCGCGGCCAGATCGGCGATACGCAGCAGGGGGTTGCCGGGCGTCTCGACCCAGATCATCCGGGTCGCGGGCGTGATCGCAGCCTCGATCGCCGCGGGATCGCTCGCGTCGACATGGGCGACGGTCAGGCCGGCCGAGCGTTCGCGCACCCGGTGGAACAGCCGCCAGCTTCCGCCATAGAGATCGTCCGAGGCGACCACGTGCGCGCCGTGGTCGAGAAGCTCCAGCACCGCCGCCTCCGCCGCCAGCCCGGAGGCGAAGGCGAAGCCCGCCGCGCCGCCTTCGAGCTCGGCGAGCGCCGCCTCGAACGCCGCCCGGGTCGGATTGCCCGACCGGGAATATTCCCAGCCGGAGTTCACGCCGGGCGAGGACTGCAGATAGGTGGAGGTCGCGTAGATCGGCGTGATGACGGCGCCGGTGGTCGGGTCCGGCTTCTGCCGGCCATGGATGGCGCGGGTCGCGAGGCCCGCGCCCTGGGAGTTCCGGTTCGCCATGTCAGTCCACTTGTCGTCTGAGGTGGTTGAGAAGGTCGATGCGCGTGATCAGGCCGAGGAAGCGTTCGCCGTCGACGACGACCGCGACGTAACCCTTGTCGAACGTCGGCAGGAGATCGCCGAACGGCGCGTCGACCGCGATCGTCTCGATCGCCCTCGACATCGCGGTGCGCACCGGCGCGTCGAAGCCGGCCGGGTTGGAAAGCACGGCGAGCAGCAGATCGGATTCGTCGACGAGCCCGACAACCCTGTCGTCGGCGATCGCCGGCAGTTGCGAGACGTCGTAGAGTTTCATGCGGGCATAGGCGACCGCGAGCTTGTCGTCGGGGGCGACCGTCACCGCGGCGCCTTCGTCGTGGCGGCGGCTGATCAGGTCGCCGAGGTCGCCGCGCCGCGGCTTGGCGAGAAAGCCCTGGTCCGCCATCCAATAGTCGTTGAACATCTTCGACAGATACTTGGCCCCGCTGTCGGCGGCGATCACCACGACCCGCTTCGGCTCCGTCTGTTCGCGGGCATATTTCAGCGCGGCGGCGAGCGCTGTTCCGGTCGACGACCCGACCAGGACGCCTTCGGCCTTGAGCAGCGCGCGGGCGGCGGCGAAGGATTCGGCATCGTCGATGGCGTAGGCCCGGGCGACGCGCGAAAGGTCGGCGATGTCGGGAATGAAGTCTTCGCCGATGCCCTCGACCAGCCAGCTTCCCGGCTCGCGCGGGCGCCGGCCCTCGACGACGTCGACGAGGATCGAGCCGACCGGGTCGGCGAGCACGATCTCGGTCGCGGGCGACTCCTCGGCGAAGAACCGGCTGAGGCCGGTCAGCGTGCCGCCCGAGCCGACGCCGCACACGACCGCGTCGACGCGGCGCTCGAGCTGTTCGAAAATTTCCGGGCCGGTCCCGCGCTGGTGCGCCAGCGGATTGGCCGGATTGCCGAACTGGTTGATGTAGATCGCGCCCGGGGTCTCGGCCGCGATGCGCGCGGCCTTGTCCTGATAATAGTCGGGATGGCCCTTGCCGACGTCGGAGCGCGTCAGGACGACTTCCGCGCCCATCGCCTTCAGGTGGAAGATCTTCTCCCGGCTCATCTTGTCGGGAATGACGAGGATCAGCCGGTAGCCCTTCGCGGCGGCGACGAGCGCGAGGCCGAGGCCGGTGTTGCCGGCGGTCGCCTCGACGATCGTGCCGCCGGGGGCGAGCCGGCCCTC
Organism: uncultured Roseiarcus sp.; assembly: GCA_945957375.1. Taxonomy (GTDB): domain Bacteria; phylum Pseudomonadota; class Alphaproteobacteria; order Rhizobiales; family Beijerinckiaceae; genus Roseiarcus. The sequence continues at coordinate 8,226 of CAMFKX010000137.1, read as the reverse complement.
GCGCTCGGCCGCCTCGATCATCGCGAGCGCCGGCCGGTCCTTGATCGACCCGCCGGGGTTGGCCCCTTCGAGCTTGAGGAACAGCCGGCACGGTCCGGCGGCGACCTTGGTCAGCTCGACCATCGGCGTGCCGCCGATCAGCGGCAGAAGCCCCCGGGTCGGCGCGGGCGCGGCGGCGACGCCGCCGTCGGGACGAAACGCGACATTCATGGCGTCACCTCCAGGCGACCAAGCTTAGGCGGGCGGACGTTCTATTTCAGGGCGCCGGGCGCCGCTGCGGCAGAGCGATCAGGCTCAGCGAGACGACGCCGAAGCCGAGCCAGAAGGCGCTGGTCCAGTAGGCGATCACGCTTCTCGGGTGGGAGCCGAGGCACAGCACCTTGGCCAGCGCGCAGAGGTCGGAATCGCGCACCAGGCAGCGCCCGGCCTCGCGCCAGCTGAGGTAGCCGTAGAGGATGACGTCGCCGAACGTCGTCCACCACCAGACGAGCGCGACGGCGACGATCGCGACGCCGGCGGCGAGGAGAGATTTCGCGAGCGGCAGGGTCATGCTCAGGTCTCGAGCCCCAGCGTGCCGAGGATCTGGCGGCGCAGGGCGACCAGCTGCGGATTGTCGCGATGGCGGGGATAAGGCAGGTCCACCTTGAACTCCGCCTTGATGTGCGCCGGCCGCTCGCTGAACACGATGACGCGGGACGCCAGCAGCAGCGCCTCCTCGACGTCGTGGGTGACCAGGATCGCGGTGAACCGCTTCTCCCGCCACAGCGCGACCAACTCCGCCTGCAGCGTGAGGCGGGTCAGCGAGTCGAGCTTGCCGAGCGGCTCGTCGAGCAGCAGCAGCGCCGGGTCGTTGACGAGGGCGCGCGCCAGCGCGGCGCGCTGCGCCATGCCGCCCGAGAGCTGATGCGGATGGGCGCTGGCGAAGTTGCTCAGCCCCACGAGCTTCAGCGCGTCGTCGACCCGGCCGCGCTGGCGCTCCAGCACGCCGCGCGCGTCGAGCCCGGTCGCGACGTTGCGCCAGACCGTCGTCCACGGAAACAGGGTCGGGTCCTGGAAGACGAGGATCCGCGACGGGTCCGGGCTGTCGATGACCTCCCCGTCCGCCGCGATCGAACCCGCGGTCGGCTGGTCGAGGCCGGAGATGAGCCGGAGCAAGGTCGACTTGCCGCACCCCGAGGGGCCGAGCAGCGCGACGAACTCGCCGGCCGCGACGCTGAGGTCGATCGAGTCGAGCACCGGCAGGTCGGCGCCGCGCAGCTTGAACGCGTGGCTGACGCCGCGGATATCGACGGCGACGTTGTGCGGCGCGCCCTCCGGGACCGCACGCAATGCGGCTGCTTGCGAGGCCATCAGATGAACCCTTCCTGCCAGCTCAGCAGCCGGTCCCGGGCGACGAACAGCAGCTTGACGATGCCGGCGCAGATCAGCGCCATGATGACGAGCGTCGCGTAGACGTTGGCGTAGCCGGAATAGGCGGTCTGGAACTGGATATACCAGCCGAGGCCGTATTTGGCGCCGAGCATCTCGGCCACCACCAGCACCGCGAACGAGTAGTAGAGCCCCATGAACAGGCCGACGAAGGTGTGCGGCAGCGACGCCGGCACGGCGATGCGGGAGATGAGATACCAGGGCTTGGCGCCGAGGTTCCGCCCGACGTCGTAATAGGCCTTGTTGACCGATCCGACGCCCGAGGCGGTCAGGATCGTGACCGGAATCCCGGAGGCGAGCGCGACGATGAACACGCTGGCGTCGAAGGTCGTCGGGAAGAAGAAGAACGTGCACGGAATCCAGGCCGTCGCCGGCACCGGGCCGATCAGCTTCAGGATCGGCATGCCCCAATAGGCGAAGCTCTTCGACCAGCCGAGGGCGACCCCGGCGGCGTAGCCGACGATCGCGCCAAGGCCGAACCCGAGCGCCCACAGGCGCAGCGTGTAGCCGATGCAGATCAGCAGACGCCGCCATTCCGTCACATAGACGTTCAGCAGGCCGTTCGGCGGCGAGAAGAACGGCTTCGGCAGCCAGCCGAATTTCGCCGTGGTCAACTCCCAGAGGAAGAACCAGACGCCGATGGCGACGAACCACGGCCCGTAATGCTCGCAGAACGCGCCGAACCGCGGCAACCGCGGCGCGACGAACGACAGCGCGACGAACGCCGCCGCCGCGGCGCCGACGATGACGGCGAAGAGTTCCTTGCTGCCCCAGGGCACGACGTCGGGCAGGGCGACCGTGACGACGGCCGCCGCGGCCCAGGCCGCCGCCGCGGCCAGCCCCGCCCTCCAGATCGGGGTCCGCGCGCCGCTCGCCGCGGCGGGAGATCCCGCCGCGGCGCCGACCCCCAGCGCTTCAATCGCGTTGCTCATCGTCGCGTCACGCGAGCAGGTTGATCGTGACCCGTTCGGCGAACGCCTTGGGATCGGTCGAGGACTCGAGCACCTTGACGAGCTTGAGATCCTCCGCGGTGATGCGGATCTGGTCGACCAGCGGCTGCCCGATCGGGTGGTCGTGATAGGTCAGCGCGCCGAGGATCTCGGTCAGGTCCGCGGCGGTGAGGCCGGCCGGCTTCAGGTTGTCGAAGTACCACTGCGCCACCTCGTCGGGGTGGTTGGCGGTGTAGTCGTGGACTTCGATGTTGGCCTCGGCGAGCCGGCGCAGCGCGTCCTTGTTGGCGGCGAGGAACGGCCCGTTGGCGCCGAGCACGCAGCAGGTGTGGCCCTCGTAGACGCCGGTCTGGGTGTCGGCGATCTTGCGCAGATTGAACTTCTTCTCGATCGACCAGGCCCACGGATCGAGATGGGCGGCGACGTCGGCGTCGCCGCGCGCGACCGATTCGCCGACGAGCTCGAACGGCACCGCCTTCCAGGTCACGTCGGTCTCCGGATCGATGCCGGCCTTGGCCAGCGTCACCTGGAAGGCGACCTGCGGCGGCGCGCCGATGCCGTAGGTGGCGATCGTCTTGCCCTTGAGGTCCGCGACGCTCTTGACGCCGGATTTCTCCGAGGCGAGCAGGCGCTGGCAGCCGCCGTGATTGCCGACGAACAGCTTGACGTCGAAGCCCTGTTCGAGCGGCTTCAGCCAGTCGCCGATCAGGCCGGCGCCGACGTCCGACTTGTTGGTGGCGAGCGCCTGGATCAGCGTCTGGCCGCTCGCGCCCTGGAAGAACAGGTCGACGTCGAGATTATGCTTGGCGTAGATGCCCTTGGCGACGCCGAAGCCGAGCGGCGAATGGCAGGCCGCGACCTCGGTCCAGGCGAGGCGGATCTTCGGCGCGGGGCCGGCGATGGCCGGCGAGAAGACTCGCCCGCCGAAAGCGCCTGCGGCGGCCACGGCGCCGGCCGCGCCGGCGATCTTGAGGGCGCCGCGGCGCGACAGTCCGGAAGGATTGGTGGTCTTGGTCATGGTTCGTCTCCAGAGGCTCGGGATGAGGATTGGGTTCAGGCCGCCTTGCGGGCCGGCGACTCGACGGCGCCGCCGGCGGCGTCGAGGGCCTGGGCGAGATCGCCGATGATGTCTTCGGGATGTTCGAGGCCGATCGACAGGCGCACGTAGCCGGGGGTCACGCCGGCCGCGAGTTGCTCCTCGGCGCTCAACTGCTGATGCGTGGTCGAGGCCGGATGGATCGCGAGCGAGCGCGCGTCGCCGATGTTGGCGACATGGTAGAAGAGCTTCAGCGCGTCGATGAACTTGCGCCCCGCTTCGACGCCGCCCTTCAGTTCGAACCCGATCAGGGAGCCGTAGCCGCCCTTGAGATAAGTGTCGGCGCGGCGGCGCTGCTCCCCGCCCTGCAGGCCGGGAAAGATGACCTGCGAGACATCCCGGCGCGCCGTCAGGAAGTTCGCCACCGCGACGGCGTTCTCGTTGTGCTGGCGCAGGCGCAGCGGCAGGGTTTCGAGGCCTTGCAGGAGCTGGAAGGCGTTGAACGGCGACAGCGACGCGCCGATGTCGCGCAAGAGCTTGACCCGCGCGCGCAGCGAATAGGCGATCGGCCCGAGCGGCTTGGCGGCCTCGATCCAGACGGCGCCGTGATAGGCGCCGTCGGGCTCGGACAACAGCGGGAAGCGGTCGGCGTGCTGCTCCCAGGGGAAGTTGCCGCCGTCGACGATCAGGCCGCCGATCGAGGTTCCGTGTCCGCCGATGTATTTGGTCGCCGAATAGACGACGACCGCGGCGCCGTGCTCGAACGGCCGCGCGATCAGCGGCGTCGCGGTGTTGTCGGCGATCAACGGCACGCCGAGCGAGCGCCCGATGTCGGCGACCTCCCGGATCGGGAAGACGTTGAGCTTCGGGTTGGGCAGGATCTCGGCGTAATAGGCGCGGGTCTTGGCGTCGGTCGCGCGGCGGAAGTTCTCCGGGTCGCTCGGATCGACGAAGCGCGTCTCGATGCCGAACTGCTTCAGCGTCTGCGAGAACAGCGTCCAGGTGCCGCCGTAGAGGTCGGTCGAGGAGACGATGTTGTCGCCGGCCTGGGCGAGATTGAGCACCGAGAAGGCGGAGGCCGCCTGTCCGGACGCGACGACGAGCGCGGCCGCGCCGCCTTCGAGCGCCGCGACGCGCTGCTCGAGCGCGTCCCAGGTCGGGTTCTGAACGCGGGTGTAGATGTTGCCGAGCTCCTCCAGCGCGAACAGCCGCGCGGCGTGGCCCGCGTCCTGAAACTGGTAGGACGTCGTCTGGTAGATCGGCACCGCGACCGCGCCGCTGACCGGGTCGGCGCGATAGGTCCCGCCGTGCAGGACCAGGGTTTCGAAACGCTTGCTGTCGGTGGCCATGTCAAAGAACTCCGAAATTACGGGAATGGCGATCAGTAGGCCGAGGCGAGCTCGGGCTTGCCGTCCGAGGGCTCGAGCAGGTCGGCGTGATGGCGCCGGGCGACGTCGGGATGCGAGCGCAGGCGGCCCTTGAGGTAGTTGCGCCCGACGTCGCGAAAGAGCGGATTGTGCGGGTCCTGCGTCAGTCCCCGCGCCTGATCGGCGAGATTAGCCGGCAGCGCGAGCAGCGGCACTTGCGCGTCGAGCCGCGCGCCGAGGAAGAAGGCGACCGACAGCCGGTCGACGCCGGCCGGCGGCGAGACGACGCGGTGGACGTTGGCGCGCAGATAGCCGTTCGAGGCGATCTCCAGGAGTTCGCCGATGTTGACGATGAAGGTTCCCGGGACCGGCGGCGCGTCGATCCAGCCGTCCTCGCCCTCGACCTGGAGACCCGCGACCGTGTCCTGCAGCAGGATGGTGACGAAGCCGGAATCCTTGTGCGCGCCGACGCCCTGGTCGCTCGCGCCCGGCGCGCGTCCGGGATAGCGGATGATCTTGATCAGCTGGTTCGGCGCCGGCGCGTAGATCGGCGCGAACACGTCGTCCGGCTGATCGAGCGCCGCCGAAAAGGCCTGCAACACCCGGATCGCGACCGCGGTCACCGTCTCCTGATAGGCGAGCAGCGTCGGCTTGAGGTCCGGCAGCGCCGCCGGCCACTGGTTCGGCCCCTGCAGGCGCTTCCACGCCGGCGCATTCGCGTCCAGCGGCAGCGCGGCCCGCTCGGCCCCGATGTCGACCTGCTCGCGCCAGTCGCGCTCGCCGCGCGTGTACTCGAAGCCGGGGCGGGTGTAGCCGCGGAAATGCGGCGAGTTCACCATCTCGATCTCGAGCTTCTCCGTCTCCGGCAAGGCGAAGAATCGGCGCGACAGCGCGACAACGTCCCGGATCAGGCCCGGCTCGACGCCGTGACCGGTCAGATAGAAGAAGCCGTGGGTCCGGGCGACCTCGCGCAGTTCGGCGAGAAAGCGCCGGCGTTCCTCGCCCTCGGCGGCGAAGCGGCCGAGATCGAGCGTCGGCAGCGACGGCGCGCTGGTCCCCAAGGTCATCCGAATGTCTCCTGTCCCGTTCGCCGCCGACGATGGCGCGGCCCGCGGCCTTAGTCAAGTATGTCTACAATCTTTATATACTAAAAGGCATGATCCCCGAAAAGCCGGCGACCGCGAGGCGGTCTCTCTGTCGGCCCCCTGCCAAGCCTACGGCGCTTGCCGTCGCCCTGGCGGTCGAGGTTCGCCGGAGGGCCGATGGCGGGCGCCGGCGCTATCGCGAACGCGCCGATTTCCTGGGGTTCGGGAACAACGCGACGCGGACGCCGCGAATTCCCCGCCTTCAGATCGCCGGCCGGCACAGCGCCGGCCCGTCGCCCGGCGTCAGCGTCGCCGCGCCGCCGCGGATTTCGGCGGTCGCGTCGTAGACCAGGAAGCTCGGGTCGGCGGCGAGTTCCTTCAGGATGTCTTTGGTCAGGCGCTGGCGCGACTCGGCCATCATGTCCGCCTGGGCGAACAGGACGGCGTAGTAGGGGGCGCAGTCCGGGCGCTGGGCGTCGCTGAGGCGGGTCTCCTCCTGGATCCGCCGCCAGCAGGCGTCCGGCTCGGCGACGAGCGAACAGGGGGCGTGAAAACCTCGGCGGAAATGCAGCGTGAGGCCGTCGCCCTTGGCCTCGAGCGCGACGATTTCCCGGGCGCTGTCGGAGAACACGGTCTTGCCGGTCGCGCCCTCGACCACGACGAAGGCCACGGAATCGTCGACCGCGTCGTCGCCGTCGAACACGGCGAAACGGCCCTTGACGCCCTGGAAATAGCCCGACCACGGCCCGCCTGAGGCGTCGGTCACGGTCTTTTCGCCAGGCAGCGCCGCCGTGTCGCACGGGACGTCCGCCGGGGCGCCGGCGGTCGGAGCGAGCGACAGCCGCTCCGCGCCCTTCTCGTGATAATCCAGCTCCTTGACCAGGAAATCCGAATAGGAAAAGCAGGCGAGGCTGGCCTTGACGTCGGGATGCCGCGCCGGCGGCGGCGCGGGCGCGACCCGGACGAGCAGCGGCTTGTCGAACACGCCGGCCGGATCGCGGCGGGCCATATGGGCCGGATCGTCCGCCTGCGCCGCGGCGAGGCTCGCCCACGAGCAGACGACCAGCGCGAGCCGGAAAACGCCCGGCCGCCGAAGCCCCGCAAGATCCCTCGCCGTCATCCGCTTCCCCCTCGCCCGGCGCGAACCGTCGCCCCTGTCGCCCGCGACACTGCATTGTCGCCGCCGGTAATCAAGCGCCGGGCGGCGCCGCCTTGTGGGAAAGCCCGGATCCGCCCTTGCGCCGACGGCCGCCATGACGATGGTGGCCCATCCCGCAAGCGAGGCCGCCTTGGATTTCTCCGTCGCCACCTGGAACATCAACTCGGTTCGCCTGCGCATCGACCTCGTCCGGCGCTACCTCGCCGAAAAGGCGCCCGACGTCCTCTGCCTGCAGGAGACCAAGTGCCCGGACGCCAATTTCCCGCACGGCGCGTTCCGGGACGCCGGCTACGGCCACATCGCGATCAGCGGCCAGAAGGGCTACCACGGGGTCGCGGTCGTCTCGCGGATCCCGTTCGCCGCGCGTTCGGTGCGCGACTTCTGCCTCAAGGGCGACGCGCGCCATCTGCGGGTGGTGCTCGACGGGCCGCTCAAGGACGTCGAGATCCACAATTTCTACGTGCCGGCCGGCGGCGACGAACCCGATCCGGCGATCAACCCGAAATTCGCCCACAAGCTCGCCTTCGTCGACGAGATGGCCGAGTGGGCGGCGGCCGACCAGCCGGCGGCCGGCCGGGCGATCCTGGTCGGCGACCTCAACATCGCGCCGCTCGAACACGACGTCTGGAGCCACAAGGCGCTGATCAACGTGGTCAGCCACACGCCGGTCGAAGTGGAGAAGCTGAAACGGGCGCAGACCGCCGGCCCATGGGTCGACGCGCTGCGCAAGTTCCGGCCCGACCAAGAAAAGCTCTACACCTGGTGGAGCTACCGCTCGCCCGACTGGGCCAACGCCGACAAGGGCCGGCGGCTCGACCATGTGTGGGTCAGCCCGTCGCTGGGCGAGGCGCTGACCGGCATGGAGATCATGCGGGACGCGCGCGGCTGGACGCGGCCGTCCGACCACGCCCCGGTCAAGGTGACGTTTTCGCTGTAGGGGCGGCTTGTAGCGCGGGGTCAATGACCCCGCCGGCGCGCTCGGCGAGCGCGCCTACAGCGATGCCGCCGCCCTCCGCGCGCGGCGCGACGGATTGTAGCGCGGGGTCGACGACCCCGCCGGCGCGCTCGGCGAGCGCGCCTACAGCGCCACCGTCTTCCTCCGGCGCGCGGCGCGACGGATTGCCGGGCGGCTTGTAGCGCGGGGCGACGACCCCGCCGGCGCGCTCCGCGAGCGCGCCTACAGCCATGCGCCGCCCCGGCG
>CAMFKX010000136.1 GCA_945957375.1 uncultured Roseiarcus sp. | reverse complement strand
AGACAGCCTACCGGACCGAGGCGATCGAGGGCCTGCTCGGCCGGAGCGTGCGGCTCGACGCCGAATCCTCGGCGCGGCTCTGGGACGAGGTCGGCGAGGTTCACCGCCTGCTTCCGCCCGAGGGCCGCATCGTCTGGCGGCTGTGCCCGACGCCGAGCGGCGCGGCATCGGTGGTGGACGACATCCGCCGACGTTACGCCTCGGCGGACGTCCTGTTCGACTGGGGCGGCGGCCTCGTCTGGCTCGGTCTCGACGCCCGCGAAGCCGGCGAGGACGCCGCCGAGCCGGCGGTGCGGGCGGCGACGGCGAAGGCCGGCGGGCACGCGACCCTGGTGGTGGCGCCCGAAGCGGTTCGGGCGCGCGTGTCGGTGTTCCAGCCGGTCGCGGGGCCGCTCGACGCGCTGACGGCGCGGATCAAGTCGGGCTTCGACCCGATCGGCGTGCTCAACCCCGGCCGGATGCGCGAGGGCCAGTAGACCGATGCAGACGAACTTCTCGCTCGCCCAGCTCGCCGATCCGGACGTCAACGCCGCGGAGAAGATCCTGCGGGCCTGCGTCCATTGCGGCTTCTGCACCGCGACCTGTCCGACCTACGTGCTGCTCGGCGACGAGCTCGACAGCCCGCGCGGGCGGATCTACCTGATCAAGGACATGCTCGAGAACGACCGCCCGGCGACGCCCGAGGTGGTCAAGCACGTCGACCGCTGCCTCTCCTGTCTCTCCTGCATGACGACCTGCCCCTCCGGCGTGAACTACATGCACCTCGTCGACATCGGCCGGCGACGGATCGAGGACACCTACCGTCGGCCGTGGTTCGACCGTGTGATGCGCCGGGCGCTCGGCTTCGTGCTGCCGCGGCCGAACCTGATGCGCGTCGCGATGGCGGCGGCGACCTTCGTCCGGCCTTTCGCCGGCCTGCTGCCCGAACAGCTCGCGGCGCCGCTCGCGCTCGTGCCCAAGACGTTGCCCGACGCTTCGCCGACCGATCGGCCGCAGGTCTTCTCGGCCGCCGCCACGAAGACGCGCCGGGTCGCGCTGATGACCGGCTGCGCCCAGAAGGCGCTCGCGCCCGAGATCAACGAGGCCACGATCCGCCTGCTGACCCGGCACGGCTGCGAAGTCGTGATCGCCGAGGGGGCCGGCTGCTGCGGCGCGCTCAACCACCACCTCGGTCAGGACGGTCACGCCTTCGCCCGCGCCAACATCCTCGCCTGGAGCCGGGAGATCGAGACCGGCGGCCTCGACGCCGTGGTGATCAACGCCTCGGGCTGCGGCACCACGGTCAAGGACTACGGCTTCATGTTCCGCGACGACCCGAAGCTCGCGGCCAAGGCCGCCGCGATCGCCGCGATCACCCGGGACGTGACCGAGTTGCTGAGCGAGATCGGCCTCAAGCCGCCGGTGCGCGCTGGCGGCGAGCGCGTCGCCTATCACAGCGCCTGCTCGCTCCAGCATGGGCAGAAGGTGCGCGCCGAGCCGAAGGCGCTGCTCTCCGCCGCCGGCTTCGCCGTGGTCGACCCGCCGGAGGGGCATCTCTGCTGCGGTTCGGCCGGAACCTACAACCTGCTGCAGCCGGAGATCGCGAGCCGCCTGCGCGACCGCAAGGTCGCCAATATCGAGAGCGTCGCGCCGGAGATCGTCGCCGCCGGCAACATCGGCTGCATCACCCAGATCGCGGGCGGGACGACCGTGCCGGTTGTGCACACGGTCGAGCTGCTCGACTGGGCGACCGGCGGCCCGAAGCCGCGCGGCCTGACCGCGTGAGGCTGGGAGCGGCGGCGTCTCGCCGCCGTGGCGCGCGAGACGCGCGCCCTCCAAGGCGAGGGCGAGACGCGCGCCCTCCGAAGCCTGGCGAGACGCGTGGCGTGATCCTGGAAGCGGCGGCGTCTCGCCGCCGTGGCGCGCGATACGGGCGCCCTCCGAAGCCTGGCGAGGCGCGTGGCGTGAGCCTGGGAGCGGCGGCGCGCCGCCGTGGCGCGCGAGACGCGCGCCCTCCAAGGCGAGGGCGAGACGCGCGCCCTCCGAAGCCTGGCGAGGCGCGTGGCGTGAGGCTGGGAGCGGCGGCGTCCCGCCGCCGAGGCGCGCGAGACGCGCGCCTTCCAACAACGCGCGGGCTCAGGTCGGCAGCGGCACGTCAAAACCGTTGAGCGTGACCGCGACCAGGCAATAGAGTCCGACGAGATAGATGAGCTCCGCCGTCGCCGTTTCGCCGAACTTGTCCTTGACCTGCCGATAGGTCAGTTCCGGCAGAACCCCCCCGCCGAGCAAAGCGGCGACGAGATCGTAGACGACGCTTTCGTCGCGGGTCAGGTCCGGCGGGCGCTGGCCGGCCAGAATGGTCGCGATCTTGTCGTCCGCCAGCCCCCAGCGCTCGGCCCCGACGACATGGGCGTAGATCTGATAGGCGGCGTGGAACTTCGCGCCGGTCACCAGGATCGCCAGTTCGCGCAGTTCGCGCGGCAGGGCCGGCGACATCGTCAGCGCCTTGACCAGGTCCCAGATCGGACCGCCGTATTGCGGCCACTTGAGCCACGGCGCCCATGGCCCGATGAGCGCCCCGTCCTCGCGGATCGCCTTGAAGCCGTTGAAGTTCTTTTCGATTATCGCCTTCATGTCGGCGTAGCGGGGCTGTTGCTCGGCGTTCAGTTGCGCAGGCGGCGTCGGCTCGACACGCATGACGTTCCCTCCGGGGTGACGGAGGTTACAGACCATGCGCGGAGAAACGCGTCAACGGAGGCGCGCGCCGCCGTTACACCGGGCTCCACGCCTGCGGCGCGACGAGGCCGTCGGCAGCCTCGGCCTTGCCCGCCTCGATCGCCGCCATCGTCGCACGCAGCGTTTCTGTCACGCCGGAGCGAGTCGCGGTCGACAGCAGCAGCGGTTTCGCCCGTTTCGCCCCCGCCTCGACCGGCGGGCCGTAGCTGCGGATCGCGCGCTTCAGCCGCTCGAGCTGAGTCTTCAGCGTCTCCTCGTCGACAGCGTCGGTCTTGGACAGCGCGACGATCTCGGTCTTCTCGACGATGCCTTCGCCATAGGCCTCGAGTTCGCGCCGGATGACGCGATAGTCGGAGCCGGCGTTGGCGCCGGTCGCGTCGACGAGGTGGATCAGCGCGCCGCAGCGCTCGACGTGGCCGAGGAAGCGGTCGCCGAGGCCGTGGCCCTCGTGCGCGCCCTCGATCAGGCCGGGGATGTCGGCGAGCACGAAGTCGCGCCCGTCGATCTTGACCACGCCGAGGCCGGGATGGAGCGTGGTGAACGGATAGTCGGCGATCTTGGGCTTGGCGGCCGAGACGGCGGCGAGGAAGGTCGACTTGCCGGCGTTGGGCAGGCCGATCAGCCCCGCGTCGGCGATCAGCTTCAGGCGCAGGATCAGCGTCCGCTCGATTCCCTCCTGGCCCGGGTTGGCGTGGCGCGGGGCGCGATTGGTCGAGGTGGTGAAATGCAGGTTGCCGAAGCCGCCGTTGCCGCCCTTGGCGACGACGACCCGCTGCCCCTCCTCGGTGAGGTCGGCGAGCATGGCGCCGGTCTCCTCGTCGAACACCTGGGTGCCGACCGGCACCCTCAGCAACGCGTCGGCGCCGCGCCCGCCGGCGCGGTTGCGCCCCATGCCGTGGGTGCCGGTCTTGGCCTTGAAATGCTGCTGGTAGCGGAAGTCGATCAGCGTGTTGAGGCCGGGCGAACATTCGACCACGACGTCGCCGCCGCGGCCACCGTCGCCCCCGTCCGGTCCGCCGAACTCGATGAACTTCTCGCGCCGGAACGAGACGCAGCCGGCGCCGCCGTCGCCGGAGCGGACATAGACGCGGGCCTGGTCGAGGAATTTCATGCGAGGCGTCCGGTTTCGACGGGCGCCGTCTCGAGCGGCGTGCGCCAGGGCTCGATCGCCTCGGCGAAGGCGTCGCGGGTGAGACGGAAGGAGTGGCTCTCGACCAGGCCGCCGCGCGCCGGGGCGCCCTTGAGGCCGGTCGAGACCAGGGTGAAGCCGCAAGTCTCGAGCACCCGGCGCGAGGGCTCGTTCTCGACCTGCACGTCGGCGAGGATCTCGACGGCGGCGGTCAGTTCGAAGCCGGCCTTGACCATCGCCCAGGCGGCCTCGGTGGTCAGGCCCTTGCCCCAGTGGTCGGGGGCGAGCGCGAATCCGAGCGCCAGCCGGTCGCCGGCGCGGGCCTCGAGGCTGATCGAGCCGATCGCGTCGCGCTTGCCCTTCTTCGGCGTCATCACCAGGGTCAGCTCCCGCCCGGAGGCGTTGCCTTCGCGGGCCGCGTAGATGAAACGCTCGGCCGAGCCGGGCGGATAGGGGTGGGGGATGCGCGCGGTGGTGCGCGCCACCTCCCACAGGGAGCAGAAGCGGTGGATCGCCGCCGCGTCGGAAGCCCGGGGCCAGCGCAGCCACAGCCGCGCCGTCTCGAGGCGGAAGACATCGTCTCTGGCAAGATCGGGAAACATGAAAGCTCCGGGCTGCCCGCCTCGAAAAGAGGCGCTAAACGACGAAGGAGACGCGGCGGCCGCGTCCCCTTCGTAAGCTTGGGCTTACCGGACGGCTGAAAGGATCTGGCCTTTCATGCTCATCTCGAAGCGACTTTTTCAAGAAGTTCGAGAACGTCCGCGGGGCTGGTCGCCGAAGCGGGGTTCTCGTCTTGGACCCCGCTTTATTCTGCAGCTGCTTGTTGGATTTTTACCGTAATGTACTGTCGGCCGTCGCCTTTGAGCTCGAAACATACTTCGCCAGCGGCGGTCGCAAAGAGAGTATGATCCGTACCCATGCCAACATTGCGGCCGGCGTGGAACTTGGTGCCGCGCTGACGCACGAGGATGTTGCCGGCGAGCACGTTCTGGCCGCCAAACTTCTTCACGCCGAGTCGGCGCCCGTCCGAATCGCGGCCGTTGCGCGACGAACCGCCTGCCTTCTTGTGAGCCATTGTTCTGCTCCGAAACTGTCTTTAAGCGCCGCGCCCGAGGGCGGCGAAGTTGAAACCTCTATACCGCAAAAGACCGAGCGAGGGAATCCGCTCTTCGGCCTTACGCGGCGGTGAGGACGCCGGTGATCTTGACGATGGTCAGATCCTGCCGGTGGCCGCGCTTGCGCTTGGAGTTCTTGCGGCGGCGCTTCTTGAACGCGATCACCTTCGGCCCGCGCGCCTGCTTGACGATCTCCGCGGTGACGCTCGCGCCCGCCACGTGCGGGGCGCCGATGGTGCTGGCCTCGCCGTCGAACAGCGCCAGAACCTCGTCGAAGACGACCTGCGCGCCGGCTTCGCCGGGCAGCGCCATGACCGTGATTTCCTTGTCGGCGGCGACCGTATATTGCTTGCCGCCGGTCTTGATGACTGCGAACATCGTTTTTCTCCGTGTTCCGCCCGGCCTTTCATGGGAGCCCATGGGCCGGCTTCTTTGCAGTGGACCGAAATCGCTGCGCCTTGCGGCGAAGCGGGCGAACGCCCGGATTTGAGGTTTGGGCGCCAGGGGCGGAAGAACCAGCCGGGGCGAAAACCAAAAGCGCGGCCGAAAGGCCACGCTGGAGCTGCGCAGTCTATACGGGCGCCGAGCGCAGGAGTCAATTCGGTCGGCGTTCTCGCGCGACGCGCTCGGCTGACGCTCGGGCGCGTCAGTCGTACGGCGTCCCGTCCTTGTGCGAGAACCGCCACTTGCCGTCCACCATGACCACCGACAGGTCGTCGTCGGGATAGACGGCGCTGTCGCCCGGGGTGCGGTCGCCGATCTCGAGATAGACGACGTCGGCGTCGGTCTCGTTGACGAGCTGGTGGGCGTCGCCCGAGCCGGCCTTGAAGCCGGCGCACGAACCGGCCGCGAGCGGCGTGCGGCCGGCGTCGGTGACCAGCGTCGGCCGGCCTTCGAGCACGTAGACGAACTCGTCCTGCCTGGCGTGCGCGTGGCGCAGCGCCGATTCCGCGCCCGGCTTCAGCCGCGTCAGGTTGACGCCGAAATTGGTCAGGCCGAACAGGTCGCCGAGCGGACGCTTCTCGCGCGCCTGCACCCGGGCGAGGAAGGCCGCGGGATAGTTCGACGGCTTGGCGCGAAGCGGGGCTTCGGCGGCGACCACCGCGACGGGACGGGGCGGCGTTTCAGCGGACATGACGAACCTTCGATGTCATGGCGAGGCGATCTACGCCGGCGCCCAGGCGAGCTGCGGGCCGAGCGGAACCACCCCGGTCGGATTGAGGCGCTTGATCGAATAATAGCCGCGCTTGATGTGGTCGAGGTTGAAGGTGTCGCGGAAGGCGGGAATGGCGATCAGGCGCGCGAGATAGGCCGACAGGTTGGGATAGTCGGCGATCCGCCTCAGGTTGCATTTGAACTGGCCGTAATAGGCGGGATCGAACCGGGCGAGGGTGACGAACAGCCGGATGTCGGCTTCGGTCAGCCGGCCGCCGACCAGGAACGGCCCGTCCCCGAGCTTCGCCTCGAGCCGGTCGAGCGTCGCGAACACCTCGCGGAACGCCTCCTCGTAGGCCTCCTGGGTGGTGGCGAAGCCGGCGCGATAGACGCCGTTGTTGAGCGAGGGGTAGATCGCGGCGTTGACCGCGTCGATCCCTTCGCGCAGGTCGGCGGGACAGAGGTCGATCGAATCGTCGGCGAGCGCGCCGAAGCCGGAATTCATGATCCGCAGGAGATCGGCCGACTCGTTGTTGACGATGGTCCTGCGCTCCCGGTCCCACAGCGCCGGCACGGTGGCGCGGCCGGTGAAATCCGGGTCGGCCCGGGTGTAGATTTCGTGCAGGAAGGTCGCGCCGTTGACGACGTCGCGGTCCGCCCCGGGGGTGTCGCCGAACCGCCAGCCCTGATCCGACAGCGCCGGCTCGACGATCGCGACCGACACGACCGTCTCCAGCCGCTTCAGCCTGCGCGCGATCAGGACCCGCGTCGCCCAGGGGCAGATCAGCGCGGCGTAGAGATGGTAGCGGCCGGCCTGCGCGCGGAAGCCGCCTTCGCCGGTCGGCCCGGCGGCGCCGTCGGGCGTCACCCAGTTGCGGAACGTCGACGTCTGGCGGACGAAGCCGCCGCGGCCGTCGGTCGCCTGGACCGGTTGCCAGTCGGTGGTCCATTTGCCGGAAACGAGCATCGCTAGGGCGCGGCCGGGGCCGGCGTCTTGCCGGCGCCGGCGCGAATGGTGTCGCCGACCTTCTTGCGCGCGAGCGCCGCCTCGCCGCCGGTGGTCGCGTGATAGAGGTCGAGCGCCTCGAATTCATCGTCCTTCGGCGCGGCGATGGCGACGTCGCTGTAGGCGAAGCGGTCGGGCGCCGCGAGCGTCTCCTTGAGGATGCCGCGCGCCTTGAGGAAGAAGCTCAGGTACTTCACCGCCTTGACCGCCGTCTCGCCCCAATAGCGCGGGTAGAACAGAAGCGGCGACTCGAGCGGCAGGCCGTGGCGCCGGTCGCGGCGCGACTTCAGCCGGAAGGCGCCGCCCTCGAGCGGGTGCACGCCCTCGTGGTCGATCATCAGCTTGAACCACAGCATGGTGCTGAGAATCTGCTTCGGCCGGCCGTTGGGAATGGCGGCGGCGCGGCGCAGGATCGTGCGGATGTGGTCGGGCGTGTAGAAGGCGTCCCAGGCCGCGCGATAGGCCTCCTCCCACTCGCCGTCCGACATCCGGGCATGATGCGCGACGCGGTGGTTGAGGTCGAACTTGTTGATGTCGGGGTCCATCCAGACCCCTTTCTTCAGCTGCTCGCGGTGGTCCTCGGAGCCGGGGAGCGGGGTGAGGAAGAAGAATTCGAGAATATCGAGCGGCAACTCGCGCTTGATGATCTCGATGTCGCGCAGGATCGTTTCCTTCGTGTCGGCCGGGAAGCCGAGGATGTAGCCGGCGTAGGTCATGGCGCCGTGGGCGCGCCACTTCTGCAGCATCTCGCGATATTCGGTGATCTTGTTCTGGCGCTTCTTGGCTGCGATCAGATTGTCGGGGTTGATGTTTTCGAGCCCGATGAACACGCGCCGGGCGCCGGCCTTGGTCGCCTTTTCGATGAAACCCGGGATCTTGTGGCAGAGCGTGTCGACCTGGATGGTCATGCCGATCCGGATGCCCTCGTCCTGCAGGGCGATCACCCGGTCGAGCAGGATCTCCCAGTCGGTGTTGCGGGCGAAATTGTCGTCGGTGATGAAGAACCGGTCGATGCCCTGCTCGCGGTTGGCCCGGATGATCTTCTCCAGGTCGTCGGGCGTGCGGAACCGGCTCTTGCGCCCCTGCACGTTGATGATGGTGCAGAACGAGCACTGATAGGGGCAGCCGCGGCCGAGATCGATGCTGGAATAGGTGCCGGACGTGCGCACGACGTGCTTGCGCGGCAGGATCGGCGCCGGCTGGCCTTCGAGCGACGGCAGGGCGTTCATGTAATTGTAGAGCGGCTTCAGTTCGCCTGCGGCGGCGTCGCGCAGCACGATGTCGAGCCGCCCTTCCTCCGCTTCGCCGGCGAACAGCGAGACCCCGAGCGCCTGGGCTTCCTTCAGCTCCGCCGGCAGGTCCGGCAACATCGCGATGCAGCCCGAGACGTGGAAGCCGCCGATGCACACCGGCAGGCCCGCGGCGCGAAACCGGCGGGCGAGGTCGAGCGCGCGGGGATACTGGTTCGACTGGACGCCGACGATGCCGACGAGCGCCTTGCCGCCGCGGCGGGCGAGGTCGCGCATGATCCGGTCCGGCATCACCCGGCAGTTGGTCTCGTCGAAGGTCTCGATGGCGAAATCGACGTCCGGCCCCAGCACGGCGCGAGCGCGCGCGTCCTCGGCGAGGCTGTTCATGCAGGCGAGCGTGTTCGACGGCAACGCCGAGCGGAACCACTGAATCGGATAGCCGCGGTCGTCGTAATGGGTCGGCTTGATCAGGACGAAAGTGAAACGCGAGGTTGCGGCCGTCGGTGTCGTCGCCGTCGCCTGGGTGCTGGTCATGCGCTCCGCCCGAAGGGTGGAAAGAAAGATTCGCTAACACGGACGCCGCCGCGCGGCAAATTGGACGCCATTTCACGCCGTTTGGCGGCTCACAGCGGCGGGACGAGGCCGTCCTTGCCGACCAGGATGCGCGGGGCGTCGATCGCGCCGTCGGCGGCGCGAGGCCCGCGCGCCACGATCGCCGCGCCGGGCTTGAGATCGCCGCGGCCGCCCGGGGCGAAGGCGACCACGGGCGCCTTCGGGTCGACCACGATGGTCTTCTCGCCGCCCCGGTAGCTCACCGTGAGCTTCGAGCCCGCGACCCCGTCGACGCGCGCCGCGATCGTCCCGTTGGTCATGGTGCTGCCCGGCGCGAGGTCGAACGGCCGAAAGCCCTCGCCGGCGCCGCGCATCGATTCCGGAAAGACGTGGACCTCCATCGCCTTCAGCTCGTCGCCCTCGCCCGGCAGGGCGGCGACGCCGATGAAGGCGCCGGGCTTGACGTCGGCGAGCGCAGCGGGTTCGACCAGGATCACCGCCGCCTTGTCGGCGAGCCGCACCACGGCGGCCTGGCCGTCGCGGGCGCGGACCTGCAGGGTCGAGCCGTCGGGCGAAACGCTCTCGATGACGGCGCGCACCGCGGTCGGCGGGTCTTGCGCGAGGACGGAGCTGCAGCAGAGGCCCGTCAGCAGGGTCAGCGCGATGCGCAGCGAAAACATGGCGGACCTCCCTTGCGAGGCGCGAATGCTACTCAAGTTGCGCGCCCGCGTCGACCTCGGCGCATCTTCGCCGCCCGTCGTGGGGCGCTTCGGAGACCGCCGCGGCCCGCCCCCCAAAACAAAAAGGTGACACGTGCTTAAATCCCACATTTTCCGGTCGGTGTGGATCAACAGACTCTCGGGCTGTCCGGAGCGGTAAGCAAAAGCTAATCGGCAATTGAAATAAGTGTTACCAGTTTTCAAATTGAACGTGCTTAAATCCCACATTTTCCGGTCGGTGTGGATCAACAGACTCTCGGGCTGTCCGGAGCGGTAGGCAAAAGCTAATCGGCAATTGAAATAAGTGTTACCAGTTTTCAAATTGAAATAAGTGTTACCAGTTTTCACCAGTTTTCAATTTTCAGTTTGTGACCAGCTTCTCCAGCGGTCGAAATCGTGCCGAAAAAGGTGGCACTTACTTCAATACCGCCGGACCGGTAGGCAATAGCTAATCAGCAACTGAAATAAGTGTCACCACTTTGCGCCGGCCGCGCTGGCCGCGGGGCGCGTCGTCACCGCCCGTTCTGCGTCTCGCTGCGGAACGGATGCGCCGGATAGACGCCGAGAATGCGCACCTCGCGCGAGAAGAACGCCAGCTCCTCGAGCGCCCGCGCCAGCGCCGGGTCCTCCGGGTGGGCGTCGACGTCGGCGAGAAACTGGGTCGCGGCGAATTCGCCCTCGACCATGTAGCTTTCCAGCTTGGTCATGTTGACGCCATTGGTGGCGAAGCCGCCGAGCGCCTTGTAGAGCGCGGCCGGCACGTTGCGCACCCGGAACACGAAGGTGGTCACCACCGGGCCGTTGCCCGCCGCCGCCCAGTGCGCCGTCTTCGACAGCACGACGAAGCGGGTGGTGTTGTGCTTCTCGTCCTCGACGTCGCCGACCAGGGTCTGAAGCCCGTAGATCCGGCCGGCGAACTCGGTCGCGAGCGAGGCGCGGCTCCTGTCGCCCCATTCCGCGACCTCGCGCGCCGAGCCCGCGGTGTCGCTCGCCACGACCGGCTTCAGCTTGTGGCGGCGGATGATGTTGCGGCACTGCCCGAGCGCGTGGACGTGGCTGTGCACCGACTTCAGATCCTCGATCCGCGCCCCGGGGACGGCGAGGAGCTGGAAATGGATCGGCAGGAACGTCTCGCCGACGATGTGCAGCCCGGAGGCGGGCAGGAGATTGTGGATGTCCGCCACCCGCCCCGCGATCGAGTTCTCGATCGGGATCATGCCGAGTTCGGCCGCGCCCTCCTGCAGCGCGGCGAAGGCGTCCTCGAAGGTCGCGCAGGGCAGCGGCGTGAGGTCGGGGTAGTTGTCGACGCAGGCGATGTGCGAATTGGCCCCCGGCTCGCCCTGATAGGCGATCGAACCCGTTTCGGTCATTCAAACTCACTCCAAGGGGGCGCGACCGGCGAAGCCCAACGCCGTTCCGGATCATCCTTCGACAGGCTCAGGACGAGGATCCGGCCGGCCCGGCAACTATCATCGGACGGTCCGGTTGGCGAGCATGTCTCGCGCGCGGCTCAGGTCCTCGGGCGTGTCGACGCCGAGCGGCGGGGTATCGACGACGGCGATGTCGATGCGCATGGCCGCCTCGAGCGCGCGCAGCTGCTCGAGCCGCTCGCGCCGTTCGAGCGGTGAGGGCGGCAGCGCGACGAAGCGGGCGAGCGCGGCGCGGCGATAGGCGTAGAGGCCGATGTGGTGCAGCAGCGCGCCCTCGCCCCACGGCGCGCGGGCGCGGGTGAAATAGAGCGCCCTCAGGCGCCCGGGCGCGATCTCCGTCCCGACCGCCTTGACCACATTGGGGTCGTCCTTCTCGACCTCGCGCACGATTCGCGTCGCGAGCGTGGCGATGTCGACCGCGGGATCCTCGAGCGGGGCGAGGCAGGCGCGCACGGCGGCCGGTTCGATCGTCGGCAGATCGCCCTGGACGTTGACCACGACGTCGAACGCGCCGTCGGGATCGACCGCGCCGAGCGCCTCGAAGATCCGGTCCGAGCCCGATTGATGGTCGGCGCGGGTCATCGTCGCCCGGCCGCCCGCCGCCGCCACCGCCGCGGCGACCCGCTCGTCGTCCGTGGCGACCACCACCGGGCCGACGTCGGCCTCGACCGCGCGGCGCCAGACGTGAACGATCATCGGCTCGCCGTGAATGTCGGCGAGCGGCTTGCCGGGCAGGCGGGTCGAGGCCATGCGAGCCGGAACGAGGACGACGGGGCGAACCATGAGACGGACGTTGACACCATTGCCGAGGAACGGGCTTATACGTGTTGCCAACGCTGCGGAAAAGCAGCTAATCAACGCCGGTCTCCGGGCTGCCCCGCGCGGAGCGCTCCCCCAACCTCTGCCGACGAAGGCCCCTGGATGACCGCCTCAACCCTCAACCGGCTCATGCTGGCCCTGTTCGGGTCGCTCGTGTTCGTCGGGCTGATCATGGAATATACCGCCTTCGTGTTCGCGCCGCAGGTGGCCAAGGTCGCGGGCTATGCGCTGCCGACCTCCGCCGGCGCGACGGCGCCCGCCGCCGCCCCCGCCGCGGCCAAGGAGACGCCGCTGCCGGAGCTGCTCGCCAAGGCCGACGCGGCCAAGGGTCAGGCCGACGCCAAGATCTGCGCCACCTGCCACAGCTTCGAGAAGGGCGGCGCGGCCAAAATCGGTCCGGACCTCTGGGGCGTCGTCGGGCGCCCGGTCGCCTCGGTCGCCGGCTTCTCCTATTCCGATTCGCTCAAGGCCGCCGGAGGCGACTGGACCTACGACAAGCTCGACCACTGGATCGCCGCCCCGAAGAGCATGGCGTCCGGGACCAAGATGGCCTTCGCCGGCGAGAAGGACGGGCAGAAGCGCGCCGACATCCTCGCCTATCTGCAGAGCCTGTCCGACGCGCCGGTCCCGTTCCCGAAGTGAATCGGCGTCACGGCGGGGCGTCTCGCCTGAGCGCCCCGCACCGGCGGTTCGAGCGCATCGCGCGCTGCCTCTGAATCTCCCAGTTCCGGTCGCGGGCGCCCGTTCCCCCGCTTGCTGGGGAAGATGGCCGCGCGAGCGCGGCCAGGGGGTGCGGGCCGCCGCCGCTGCGTCTGACCGACGGCCCGCCGTTCCCTGCGAACTCCACACCCGACCGCGCTGCTTTCCCCACCCCATCCGTCGCCTCCGGCGACGCCTTCCCCGGCGGAGCCGGGGATGGGGCAGAACCCGGCGGGCGGCCTCGTTCACGATCGTCGGCGGCTGACGAGGCGCCGCGCCTGGAAGCCGCCGCCCTCTCCGGCGGGGCGCGCCCCGCGACAATTGATTCCGTAAATCAGAATCCTCTGCTATGGTCTGTGCAAGGATCGCAAAACGACGTCGAGGCGGTCGGCGCCCACCCATGGGGAACAGGATGCCAATTCGGATGCTGAAAGCGGAGCCGCCGCGGCGGGATGCCGTTCTACCGGCGGTCCACGCCGGCGCGGTCGGCGACCCTGTAGGCGCGGTCGGCGACCGCGCCTACAGCCGCGCGGCGCGTGAAATCCTCCCGGAAGACCTGCCGCAAGGCCTTGAAAACCCTCGTTTCGCGCCCGGGTTTTGGAAGGCGCGGCCGGCGGTCCCCGCCGGCGCGGGCGGCGACCCTGTAGGCGCGGTCGACGACCGCGCCTACAGCCGCGCGGCGCGTGAAATCCGCCCGGAAAGTCGCGCGCAACACCTTGAAAACCCTCGTTTCGCGCCCGGGTTTTGGAAGGCGCGGCCGGCGGTCCCC
>CAMFKX010000135.1 GCA_945957375.1 uncultured Roseiarcus sp. | reverse complement strand
GGCAAGCACGGCGCGGCGTCGACCAGGCCCGCGAGCAATTGACCGCTGCGGAACGCAAGGCGGCCGAGACGCTGGTCAAACGCTCGACACTGGCCGAAGCGATCAAGCGGCTCGGCCAAGCGGTATCCGAAGCCGGGCAGCAGGTTACGGCGCAAGAGAACGGGCTTTCCGCCCTGCCCGCCTCCGCAGAGCTGGAGAACACCCTGCTCAAGGCCCGCGTGCTGCTGGGTCAGGCCCGCGCAGCCGCCTCCGATGCACGGGCGCAGGTCCAGACCCTGGCGCGCGAGGCTGACCTGCGCGCCCGCCGCCGCGACGCCATCGCCGCCGATATCAAGGCCTGGAAGCAGCGTATCGCCGCCAGCCTCCAGACTGGCCAGGAGACACGGCGGCGAATCGAGGCCGCCAGCGCCGAGCAGAAGACGCTTCTCGAAGCGCCCGACACCTTCCTGACCGAGCGGCGGCGTCTCGTCGCAGAGATCGAGCAGGCGGAAGGCGCGCGCCGGGAAGCTGCCGACAAGCTGGCTGCGGGTGAAACCACGCTCGCGGAGGCCGACCGGCAGGCGCGCATCACACTGGAAGGCCTGTCGAGCGCTCGCGAGCGCCGCGCCTCGGCCGAAGCGCGGCTGGAGGCAGCCCGTCAGCGCGTTGGCGACATCATCCGGCAGATCGAGGACGGGCTCGATACCGGGCTCGACGGTTTGCAAGCGATCGCCGGAATCAAGGCTGGTGACGCGCTTCCGGAACCCGAAGCGATCGAGCGGCGGCTTGCCAATCTCAAGGGCGAACGCGAGCGGCTCGGCGCCGTCAATCTGCGTGCCGAGGACGAACTGACCGAGGTGAAGGCCAAGCGCGAAGGGCTTTCAGGCGAACGCGACGACCTGACCGAGGCGATCCGCCGCCTGCGACAGGCCATCGGCGCGCTCAACCGCGAAGGACGGGAACGCCTGATCGCCGCCTTCGACGTCGTCAACGGCCATTTCCAGCGGCTGTTCGGCGTGCTCTTCGGCGGCGGTGAGGCGGAACTCCGACTGGTGGATTCGGAAGATCCGCTCGATGCGGGGCTCGAGATTTTCGCCCGTCCGCCCGGCAAGAAGCCGCAGGTGATGACGCTGCTTTCCGGCGGCGAGCAGGCGCTGACCGCGACCGCGCTGATCTTCGCGGTGTTCCTGACCAATCCCTCGCCGATCTGCGTGCTCGACGAGGTCGACGCGCCGCTCGACGACTACAACGTCGAGCGCTTCTGCGATCTCCTGGAGGAGATGCGCAAGCGCTCCGACACCAAGTTCGTCACCATCACCCACAACCCGATCACCATGGCGCGGATGGACCGGCTGTTCGGGGTGACGATGGCGGAGCGCGGCGTGAGCCAGATCGTGTCGGTGGAGCTTGCGGAAGCGGAGCAGATGCTTGAGGCGGGGTAGCGCGCGAGGGGAAGGCTGAATTTGCGGAGAGAATGGTTCACCAGATATCAACCAAACAGAGATCGAGTCTCCTGGTTATTGGGTCCCCGATTGCCTGAGTATTCGGTATGTTTCAATTAGATCCAGTCGCGACACCGACCTCGCACTCAGGAAACCGATCATGACAGCGAAGCGTCGTTAATCTGAAACGCCTGTTCGTCGTCAGTACAGTCAACCGAGCTAACGAATCAAATATTTCGATAATCACATATAATATTCATAGCGCAACGGTACTAGAGACATGACAATGATATGGATTACATGGATAAATTCGCTTTCGACATCCTGTGTAATTTTTGATTGTTCCATTTTGTGATCGGGGTTTTCTTTAGTTTTCATGGACTTTAACATGCCTAACAGACCGAGATTTACCCTGCCAGATGCTTTGCGGACAAACGCTTTACGCAACAAAAATCTGCAAAACGAGCTGGCTCGGCAGGAACAGTACAATAGACGAAGACAACAAGAGGAGCGGGACAGCCGGGAGCGTGAAGAACGCGAAGAGCGCGAAAAGCGGCAGAAAAAACTTGACCTTATTAAACTGCGGCGAAAAAACATTATAAAAATGAAAAAGCAACGATTGGATCGGAGCGCCGCAATGTTAGACGCACAATTTGATCGTACGGTTCGGTCGAATATGAAAAAAGCAATTTGTGATTTGTTCAATTGGTACAAAGAGTCGCAGTTTGACGGTTCAAACTTCCCATTGAATGATAACGATAGGCAATTATGCGAGCAATGGCGCACTGTTCTGAAAGCCAAGGATCCAGAGACCGCGAGAATTGCTGAAAAGATCGCAATGCAGTGGATCAAAAAATTACACAATGGACAGATTACCGACGTTTCAATTACCGCAATCAATCGCACTAAGAGCAGTGACTCAGATAATAATTGGGTACAGTACGATATTATTGCAAAAGATAGCAATTCATCTTCATTCAAGTATGATGTCAAGTCAAGCCGCTCCAAAGATGGAAGATTTTATATCAATTTGAAGAGTGCAATGGATATCATATATTTAGGTATATTTGTAGATAGAAATCAATATAATATTGTGGGTACTGCAACGATAAGTGATTTCAACGAAGCTCTCCGATTTACTAGAAGGCTTTCAAATATCGTGCTGACCCCTTATGAAGAGAATACCATTTACGATCAATCAGCAGCGACCACAATTTTGTTCAAGTATCCAGAAAGAAATCTATCCTCGCTTTCGAGTGTAATTACGCTTCACAAGCTGCTTTCGGTAAAGAAATATAGAATTATGCCAGGCGATGACGCCGTCATTCGGCCATTATTCAAGTTAACAGGTATACAATCAGATGATGACATAAACTCAATTCAAGATGAATTTACCAATATTATAACGTCAAATCAAGTGATTGATATAAGATTATATCATTTATATATATTCACAGTACACAATTTTTTCTTCCGCAAAAATAGAATCCCTAGCGATTTATATCGGAAAGCATTTTGCATCGACGGATATGATACAATGCCATTTGGGCTTTGGGATCCGACCCGTCGATATGTCCATCTTCTAGAAGCTCTTAAACATTTTTATCTCATTCGCAATACGATTCCACCAATAAGTGAGATACTAATTGATCAAAATGGAACAATAATCGCTAATCACCACAAAAGACGAGATCGGGAAAGGTTCTCATGCTTCACACTATACGCCCACTGTAGGAACTGCACCAAAGAGCTCATATATGGGCTTGTTGAGGTAAATATAGAAGGATACTTGGTTTGTACGTGCAATCAGTAATGTATTTTGAGGAAGTCGATTGCATCTATAAAGCGATTATTGTATCTTCGCAAGATATTTCAGATTGCGTCCTAACTCGGAATGGGATTACGACGGCAGTGGCTTAAATTCACATTTGTTTGACCCGGTGCCAGAAGGAACGCGCATCCCGCCGCCGTCAGCTTCTCTCGCACGGGTTTGCCAAAATCTCTCACGCAGCGACAGCGCTCCGCACAAAGATGTGCGCGACGATCTCGATGACGACGTCTTGCGGACCTCCGCCCGCCAGCAAGTCGACCGTCGCGTCCGCGACGTTCTGGCGGAAGGCCTCGAAAGTCTCGCCTTCGACGCGCAGCCCCTCGAGATCGGACTTCTCGACGAACCAGACGCCCGCATCGTCATCGAACGCGGCCTTCACGACGGCGACCCGCATTGGCGGCTCCTTAGGACATTGGCCATTCTATCACAGACCGAGGCGCTATCGGCGCGCCGCGCCGCCCTCGGCGCGCAGAGCCGCGTCCGGCCACGTCTCGAGCAGCGTCCTGATCGCGGCGACGAAGGCGAGCGGCTGGTCGATCATCACGTGGTGCTCGGCCTCGGGGATGACGACATGGGGCGCGCCGGGCGGCAGGAAGCTCAGCAGGTAGTCCGCGTCGTCGGCCTTGAACAGCTTGGAATTCGCGCCGCGGATCAGCGCCATCGGGGCGTGCGCGGCCGCGACGATCGGGACCGGGTCGATGCGCTCGAAGCGCTCCCAGAAATGCGGATCGAAGCACAAGGACCAGCCCGGCGCCCCGTGCTCGTCGACCGCCTCGCGCACCGAGCGGCGCGCGATCGCGTCGAGGATGAAGGGGTGTTCGCAGGGCTGCGGCGGCATCAGGCGGAAGCGGGCGACGACCTCGGCCAGCGTCGGCTTGACCCGCGCCATGCGCGAGGGCTGCGGCGGCGCGGGCGGGCGAAAGTTCTGCGGCGCGAAGAACGGCGGATCGACCATCACGCCGCCGCGAATCTCGCCGCCGAAGTCGCGCGAGAACCCCATCGTCACCCGGCCGCCGAACGAGTGCCCGACGACGACCGGCGGGCCGGCGTCGAAGGCGCCGGCGGCGCGCCCGGCCGCGCGCGCCTCGCGCACGAACTGTTCGAAGACATAAGCGCTGCGCCAGTCCGACCGGCCCATGCCGGTGAAGGTCGGGGCGACGACGCGCAGGTCGGCGGCGAAGAACGGCGCGATAAAGCTCCACCAGTCGGCGTGGGCCGCGCCGCCATGCAGGAACAGGAGGCCGGGCTTGCCGCGCCGCCCCCATGCCAGCACTTCGACCTTCGCGCCCTCGACCTCGATGAAGGTTCGCTCCGGCTCCTGCGCCAGCGCGCGCTCGAACCACGCCGGCGCCGGCGGCTTCACGCCGTGGTAGGCGGCCAGCGGCGCCATGTGTTGCGGATTGGTCAAATTCGGGCGCCCCCTTGTCAGTCGGCGATGTGCGTTCGCGCAGCTTGCCCTCACCCTGGCCGGCTTCGCCGGCCATCCTCTCCCGGCGGGAGAGGGGCGACCCTTCCCCCTGAGGGGGAAGGCAGCCCGAAGGGCCGGATGAGGGTTTACGCGACTTCGAACAGGCCGGCCGCGCCCTGGCCGCCGCCGACGCACATGGTCACGACCACGTACTTCACGCCGCGCCGCTTGCCCTCGATCAGCGCGTGGCCGGCGAGGCGGGCGCCGCTCATGCCGTAGGGATGGCCGACCGCGATCGCGCCGCCGTTGACGTTGAGGCGCTCGTTGTCGATCCCGAGCCGGTCGCGGCAATAGATCACCTGCACGGCGAAGGCCTCGTTCAACTCCCAGAGGCCGATGTCGTCGATCTTGAGGCCGTGCGCCTTGAGCAGCTTGGGGATCGCGAACACCGGGCCGATGCCCATCTCGTCCGGATCGCAGCCCGCGACCGCAATGCCGCGATAGATTCCGAGCGGCGCCAGGTTGCGCTGGCTGGCGAGCTTGGCCTCCATCAGCACGCAGGCGCTGGCGCCGTCGGAAAGCTGCGAGGCGTTGCCGGCGGTGATGCAGGTCCCCTGATTGATCGCCTGGCCGTTGGCGAACACGGGCTTGAGCGAGGCGAGCCCTGCGAGCGTGGTGTCGGCGCGCGGGCCTTCGTCCTGCTTCAGCGTCACCTCCTTGTCGGAGACGGCGCCGGTCGCCTTGTCGACGACCTTCATCACGCTGGTCATCGGGGCGATCTCGGCGTCGAAGCGGCCGGCCGCCTGCGCCGCGGCGGTGCGCTGCTGCGATTGCAGCGCATAGGCGTCCTGCGCCTCGCGCGAGATCTTGTAGCGCTCGCCGACGATCTCGGCGGTTTCGAGCATCGACATGTAGACGTCGTTGCGGTGCGCGACGAGCCAGGGATCGCGGGCGCGGAACCCGTTCATCTTGTCGTTCTGGACGAGCGAGACCGACTCGAGCCCGCCGCCGACCGCGATGCTCATGCCGTCGACGATGATCTCCTTGGCGGCGGTGGCGATCGCCATCAGGCCCGAGGCGCACTGCCGGTCGAGCGACATGCCGGCGACGCTGGTCGGCAGCCCGGCGCGCAACGCCGCCTGCCGGCCGAGGTTGCCGCCGGTCGAGCCCTGCTGCAGGGCGGCGCCGATCACGACGTCGTCGACCTCGGCGCCTTCGACCCTGGCGCGCTTCAGCGCCTCGGCGATGGCGTGGCCGCCCAGCGCCTGCGCCTGGGTGTCGTTGAAGGCGCCGCGATAGGCCTTGCCGATCGGCGTGCGGGCGGTTGAGACAATGACGGCTTCACGCATGAGGGGCTCCTGGTCTTCCGGGTTCGCCCTTCTCCCCCTGCGGGAGAAGGTGTCGCCGAAGGCGACGGATGAGGGGTCGGCGCCGCGAGGCGCTTCCAGCATGAGGCGCCTTGCGGCGCCGGACCCCTCACCCCCGACCCCTCTCCCGCAAGGGGAGAGGGGAGCCGGGCGAAGGATCGCCGGCGGGGTTAGGCTTTCGAGAACGATCCGCCTTCGGCGGCGAGCTTCTCGAGCAGCGCCGCCGGCCGAAAATCGTCGCCGAACTGCGCCTGATAGGCCTTCAGCCTGTCGAGCACCGTCTTCAGCCCGACCGTGTCGGCGTAGAACATCGGCCCGCCGCGGTAGACCGGCCAGCCGTAGCCCATGATCCAGACGACGTCGATGTCGGAGGCGCGCTGCGCCTTGCCCTCCTCGAGGATCTTCGCGCCCTCGTTGATCATCGGATAGACCAGCCGCTCGAGAATCTCCTGATCGGAAATCTCCCGCTGGGCGATCCCCTTCTCGGCGGCGAAGGCGCGGATGATCGCCTCGACATGCGGCGACGCCTTCGCGTTGCGCTCGGCGTCGTAATCGTAGAAGCCGGCGCCGGTCTTCTGCCCGCGCCGGCCCTCCTCGCACAGGATCTCGCGGATGGTGGCGCGCTTCGACGTCTCGGCCGACCAGCCGATATCGAGGCCGGCGAGGTCGCTCATCGCGAACGGCCCCATCGGCAGGCCGAAATCGGTCAGCACCTTGTCGACCTGCGACGGCGTCGCGCCTTCGAGGATCAGCTTGCCCGCCTCGCGCTGGCGTTCGGCGAGCATGCGGTTGCCGACGAAGCCGTAGCACACCCCGACCGTCACGCCGACCTTGCCGATCCGCGGGGCGAGCGCGGCGACGGTCGCGAGCACGCTCTTCGACGTCTTTTCACCACGCACGATCTCGAGCAGGCGCATGACGTTGGCGGGCGAGAAGAAGTGCATGCCGAGCACGTCCTCGGGCCGCTTCGTCTGCGCCGCGATTGCGTCGACGTCGAGGTAGCTCGTGTTGGTGGCGAGGATCGCGCCGGGCCTGGCGATTCCGTCGAGCTTCCCGAAGATCTGCTTCTTCAGGTCCATGTTCTCGTACACGGCCTCGATCACCAGGTCGGGTTCGGCGAGCGCGGCGAAGTCGAGCGTCGGGGTCAGCCGCGCCATGCGCGCCTCGACCTCGGCCATCGTCATGCGGCCCTTCTTCGCCGTGGTCTCGTAGTTGCGGCGGATAATGGCGACACCGCGGTCGAGCGCTTCCTTCGCGGTCTCGACGATGGTGACGGGTATGCCGGCGTTGAGGAAGTTCATCGCGATGCCGCCGCCCATCGTCCCGGCGCCGATCACGCCGACGCTTCGGATCGGCTTCGTCGCAATGTCGGGGCCGATGTCGGCGATCTTGGCCGCGGCGCGCTCGGCGAAGAACACGTGCCGCTGCGCCTTCGACTGGGTCGAGCCGAGCAGCGCCATGAACATCTCGCGCTCTTTTTTCACGCCTTCGTCGAACGGCAACTCGACGGCGTTGCGCACCGATTCGATCGCCTTCTCCCACGCCTCGAAGCCGCGATATCTGCGCGCGTTCGCCTTGCGCGCCGCCTCGAAGATCTCGGGCTTGCCGCGCGCGGGCGCGAGCTTCTCGTCTCGGTCGCGCACCTTGGTCAGCGGCGCCTTGTCGGCGATCAGGCGCGCCGCATAGGCGAGCGCGTCCTCGCGCAGCTTGCCCTCTTCGGCGAGCGCGTCGACCACGCCCCATTGATGCGCTTCGCGCGCGCCGAACGGCGCTCCGGACAGGATGACGTCGAGCGCCTTTTCCGGACCGACGAGGCGCGGCAGGCGCTGGGTGCCGCCGGCGCCGGGGATGAGGCCGAGCTTGATCTCGGGCAGGCCGCATTTCGCGGACGGAACGGCGATGCGGTAGTGCGCCGTCAGCGCCACCTCGAAGCCGCCGCCGAGCGCCGTGCCGTGCAGCGCAGCGACGACCGGCTTCTTCGCGTTCTCGATCCGATCGAGCACGTCGGGGAGAAAAGGGGCCGCGTGCGGCTTGCCGAATTCGGTGATGTCGGCCCCGGCGATGAAGGTGCGGCCGGCGCAATGGATCACCGTCGCCTTGACCGCCGGATCGGCCTCGGCCTTCTCGACGCCGAGCTTCAAGCCCTCGCGCACGGCCTGAGACAACGCGTTGACCGGCGGCGAGTTGATCGTGACGACCGCGACCTCGCCTTCGACCGCGTAGTCCGCGACCGGATTGATGGCTGTCACCGGGCTTCCTCCCATGGTTCACATATGGACAATAGGTTAGACTTGTCGCGGTGCGGGGGGCAAGGGCAAACGGCGACTCCGTTTCGGCCTTCGGCGGCCACAATTTCATTTCGACGGCGCGGTAACGAACCAGCGCCCTCCGGCGTACCCTCCATGGGTCGTGAAGTCGCCGGCGGACGGTCGGTTGGTTGGAGGCGCTCGCCATGAAACTTGCTCACGTTCGAACGTCGCTCGTCCGGCTCGGGGCCGGCGCGCTGCTCGCCGGCGGGGTCGCCGCCGGGACCTGGCTGTTCGTTTCGCCGTCCACGGCCGAGGAGGCACGGCGCGCGCCGCCGCCGGCGCTCGACGAGCCGGCGGGCGGGTCGCGCGAGGTCGCGGTGCTGGCGGGCGGGTGCTTCTGGGGGGTGCAGGGCGTTTTCCAGCACGTCGACGGCGTCGTCTCGGCGGAGTCGGGCTACGCCGGCGGCTCCACGGACACGGCCCATTACGACATGACCAGCCGGGGCGACACCGGCCACGCGGAATCGGTCCGAATCACCTTCGATCCGGCAAAGGTCAGCTACGGTAAGCTGTTGCAGGTCTATGTCTCGGTCGCGCACGATCCGACCGAACTCAACCGCCAGGGCCCCGACGAGGGAAGTCAGTACCGCTCCGCCGTCTTTCCGACGAGCTCGGCCCAGGCGGATGTGGCCAGGGCCTATATCGCGCAGCTGAACGCAGCGCATGTGTTCGCCTCGCCCGTCGTCACCAGCGTCGAACCCGGCAAGGAATTCTATCGCGCGGAGCCCTATCATCAGGACTTTCTGACGCTGAATCCGACCTACCCGTACATCGTGTTCAATGACCTGCCGAAGATCGCCAACCTGAAGCGACTCTTTCCCGAACTCTATCGGCCCAAGCCGGTTCTGGTCGGCGCGAAGTCGTAACGCCTCGGCGCCGCCGCGGTCGTCGACCGCGGCTACAGGGTGAGCCCGATCTTGCCGAACTGCTTGCCGGACTCGAGATAGTCGAGCCCGGCGGCGATCTCGGCGAGCGGGAATGTACGGTCGATGTGCGGCTTGAGGCCCTTCTCCGCGATGAAGGCGATGCAGTCGCGAAGCTCCGCGCGGTTGCCGAGCGTCGAGCCGAACACGGTGAGCTGGCGGATGAACAGCCGCTGCAGGTCGGCCGACGGGTCGCCGCCGGTGGTCGCGCCGCAGGTGACCAGGCGGCCGCCGCGCACCATCGCCTTCATCGCCGTCGGCCACACCGCCTTGCCGACGTTCTCGATCACGACGTCGACGCCGCGCCTGCCCGTGAGCGCCATGACCCGGTCGAGGATCGAGGCGCCGCCCTCATCGAGGATCGTCTCCGCCGCGCCGAAGGCGGCCATGCGCGCGAGCTTCGCCGGATCGCGCGAAGTGACGAGCGCGCGGCCGCCGAGCGCCGCCGCGATCTGGGTCGCCGCCAGCGAGACCGAGCCGCCGATGCCGAAGATCAGCGCCGTCTCGCCCGCCTGCAGCCGCGCCTTGGTCACCACCATGCGCCAGGCGGTCAGCCAGGCGACGCTGAGCGAGGCCGCCGCGACGAAATCGAGCGCCGCAGGCTTGGCGACGAGGCTGCCTTCGGGCGCCGCGACATATTCGGCGAACGTCCCATCCGCCTGTTCGCCGAACAGCTTTCCGCGGGTGCAGAGGACCTCTTCGCCCTTGCGGCAGAATTCGCATTGCTCGCAGGGTTGCCCGGGATAGATCACCACCGGATCGTCGGCGCGGAATTTCGAGCCTGGATCCGCTTCGACGACGACGCCCGCGCCGTCGAGGCCGAGGATGATCGGCAACTGATGGGTGATGCCGGCGCCGGAATTGCGCATGTAGAGATCGACGCGGTTGAGCCCGCCGGCCTTCATCCGGATCAGCGCCTCGCCCGGCTTGCGCTCCGGGATCGGCAAATCGTCAAGGCGCAGGACCTCGGCGCCGCCGTGGCCGTGAATGCGCGCTGCCAGCATATCAGCGATCCTCCCCCAGGCGATTCTTGCAGAAGGCCGCGATGGCGTCGAGGGTCGCCTCGGGCTGCTCGGCCTGCGGCGCGTGGCGACAGTCTTGCAGCATCCGGCTCTCGACCTCGGTCGGCGCGCGCGCGTGGATCGCGCGCACCTGCGCTTCGGTGCCGTACTGGTCGTCGACGCCCTGGAGGACGAGCGCGGGCGCGCGCCACCGGGCGACGGAGGACTCGATGTTCCAGCTTGCGAAGCCGGGATCGAGCCAGGCGCCGTTCCAGCCAAGGAAGGCGGCGTCGACATGGGCGTGATATTTGCCGAGCCGGGCTTTCAGGTCGCCTGTCTGGTAGGCTTGCCTCGCTTCGGCGATCGCGGCGAGCCCGGACGGCTCGGTGAAGAGGTGGGGCGCGATCAGCACGAGGCCCTTCACGCGGGGGGCGTCATGGAGGCCGGCGTAGATCGCGGCGATCGAGGCGCCGTCGCTGTGGCCGACGAGAAGGCCGCGGCGGAAGCCGATCGCGCCGAGCACGACGGGCAGCGAGTCGCGCGCCTCGCGCGTCATGTAGTCGAGCGGCCGCGGCAGCGCGACCGGATCGGAGCGGCCGTAGCCGGCGCGGGAATAGGCGAACACGCCGCAGCCGGTGGCGGCGACGAGCCTTTCCGGAAAATCGCGCCACAGCGCGACGCAGCCGAGGCCCTCGTGCAGCAGCACAAGCGTCGGCGCGACATCCGGCGGCGGCCCGAAGGCCGCGGATTCAAGGCGCCGGCCGTCGGCGACGACGGCGCAGTGGGAAGCGTCGTTCCAGGAGAAGGCTTTCATGCGGCGATCTTGTCATGCCGACGCAGGCGGGCTCAACCCGCCGCATGTCATGCCGGCAAGCGGGCACCGCGAAACGCGCGCCCGTCACTGCCAGCTCGAGCCGTGCGGGGCGCCGACGAGTTCGCGCGCGGCGTCCTCGTCGAGCACGGCGCCGTCGGGCAGTTGCGCCGAAAGAAATCGGCTGCGGATGTCGGAGAACACGTCGATCAGCGCGGCGCGGAAGCTCGCCTCATTGGCGTGGTGCGTCGCGCGCACGTTTCCCGTGGCTTCGTCGGTGCAGGAAATCACCCAGTCCATCGGCGGACTCCGAATGCCCTGCGACTCTCAGGGCCGCTCGGCATAAGGCGGGACGTCGACAAGCGTCGCAATCAGGCGAAATAGCGCCTGATGTTCGGGCCCGCTCGCGTTGTTGCTCAAGAAAGTCGCCAGATCGATATGCGACAGGCGGCCGCCTGAAGGCGCGTTCGGCTGATGGATGACGAAGGCGCGGCCATCGGCCGGCTCGCGGGCGAGATACCAGGTGTCGCCGTTCGGACTCCGGTACAGTTCTCGTCGTTCTGACATGGCGGGCGTCCTTTGCGCGACGATAGCACGGCGCCCGGGGAAGCGCGAGGACAAGCGCCGCGGCGGAAGCCTGCGCCGACTATTTCGCCTCGGGCGTCGCCTTCAGCCGCCAGAGCTGAAAGCCCTCGGCGCCGATGGCGCGCTCGATCATCCTTCGGGGAATGCCATGCGGCAGCAAGCCGCCCGACGGCGACCCGCTGACCAGCCGCCAGGGGCCGACGCGATCGGGCAACCGGGTCCCGGCGATGTCGCTGGCGAAGGCGTGAAGGCCCTGGCGCGTTTGCGACTCAAACAGGAAAATGCGCATGGGGCCCTCACGGATGGTCGGCTCGAAAGAGGTTTCGGAGCGGCGCTTCAATCCGCGAAAGCCCACAGCGCTGCAGCGTCGTTTTCGAAATCCGCAGCGCCGGATCGGGCCGGCGTGGTCGCTCGGAGCGACGCCGGCCCGCGGCGAACGCGCGGGCCGGAAACAGATTCAGTCGTTGTCGTCGGCCATCGACGCGCGCCCATCCCGGATGGTCGCTGCGCCGATGACGGTCATCCTCAGGCGGCGACGAGATTGCCTGCCGACTTCTTGCCCGAGCGCTTGTCGGCGACGAGTTCGAAGTTCAATTTCTGGCCCTCTTTGAGGTTGTTCATGCCGGCGCTCTCGACGGCGCTGATGTGAACAAATACGTCGGGGCCGCCGTCGGTCGGTTGGATGAAGCCAAAACCCTTGTCGGGGTTAAACCACTTCACAATGCCAGTCGTCATTTTCGTTCCTTGCGCGCAATCGCGCATCTGTCCCGCCGGAGCAGGAGTTGGTCCAATCGAAGTTGAAAAAAGAAGCGTACGCGAGTTCCGCGTGATGCGGAGAGGCGTAATTCAGCCCTTCCGCCAAACCATCGACGCGCCCTTATGATTGGCAATTGAGATTTTTTCAAGTTCCTTTGTAAATATCCACGCAATGGCCGCGCCCCTCCTTTTTTTGCGGGTCCGCTTCGGCTGAAATACCGACAATTACGACGAGGACCGGGACGGGAGATGGCGAGAAAATCCGTTGATCTCCTTGCCTCCGCGATCACCCTGGGAACCGGCCTGTTCTGGGGAGTCTACTGGATGCCGGTGCGAGCGCTCGGCGCCGTCGGGCTCGGAGGCGCCTGGGGAACGCTGGCGATCACGCTCGCGGCCGCGATCGCGCTGGGTCCGTTCGCGCTGGCGAGCCGGCCCCGGATCGCCAGCGCCGATCGGCTCGCCCTGGCCTCGATCGCTCTCGGCGGCGCGGCCTTCGCGCTCTACTCCGCCGGCTTCCTCTACGGGCGCGTGACGATCATCATCCTGCTCTGGTTCCTGAGCCCGGTGTGGAGCACGCTGATCGGCCGCTACCTCATGGGGTGGCCGACGCCGCCCTTGCGCCTGGCGGCGATCGCGGTCGGTCTCGCGGGCCTCCTGGTGATGCTCGGCGGCGACGGCCAGGCGCCCATGCCGCGCAGCGCCGGGGAATGGATGTCGCTCGCCGGCGGGGTGCTGTGGTCCTTCTCGACCACCGGCATTCGCGCGAAGGCGGATCTCGGGCCGATTGCGGCGGCCTTCGTCTTCGCCGCCGGCGCGACGGTCGCGACCCTCGTGCTGGCGCCGCTGCTCGCGCCCTTGCCGGCGGTCGCCCTCGCCAATGCGGCCAGGGCCTTCGGGATCGCGTTCGCGACCGGCGGCCTGTGGTGGGGCGCCTCGATCGCCGGCCTGATGTGGGCGGCGATGCGGCTGGACCCGGCGCGGGTGGCGATCCTGCTGATGACCGAAGTGCTGGCCGGCGCGCTGTCGGCGGCCGTGTTCGCCAACGAGCGCCTGCAGGCCTTCGAACTCGTCGGCGGCGCGCTGGTCCTGTTCGCGGGCGTGCTCGAAATCTGGCCGACGGGGAAGTCCGATTCAGCGGCGCTCGGCGGGTGACGAACGCGAGGCTCGCGGCGGGTTATCCCGCCGCGCGCGCCGGTTCGTG
>CAMFKX010000134.1 GCA_945957375.1 uncultured Roseiarcus sp. | reverse complement strand
GTCGAAGCCAATTGCGGCTGCTCGACGCTTTCGGTCAATCCGGAGCAGAAGGACGAGTTGGTGTCCATGTACCGGACGTGGCGAAGCGAATACTGGCTGCCGCTCGCAACCAATCGTGAGTTCGCCGGGCACTTCGCCAGTCCGAACGCGTGGAAGCGCTTGTTCCGGGATGTCCGCATGGCGGTCCGGCGGTTCGTCCGCCGCGAAAAGTCTCTCGGGCTCGCCGTCGACGATCTGACGCCAGCGCACGCGACGCCAGCCGAGTAGGCCCGTCGCCGGAGCGACTGTGCAAACCGGCGCACGCCGGGCGGCGACGAAGGCCAGCGGCCGCCGCCCGCAGTTTCCGTGCGGACCGAAGAACGACTAGACTTCTCCCGGCAGTGCGGGAGGAATGGGTCATGGGCGGGCGCGTCGCGGTCTTCGATGTCGGCAAGACCAACGTCAAGCTGCTGGTCTTCGACACGGACGGCAGGGTTATCGCAGAACGCTCTCAGTCCAATGCGCCGCTTCAGCCGGAACCGCGCTGGCCCTACCTGAGGCTCGATACCGATCGAGCGTGGGCGTTCCTGTTGGCTTCCCTCAAGGAACTCGGCCGGACGACGTCGATCGAAGCGGTGTCGATTTGCGCCCACGGCGCCGCTGGCGTGCTGGTGGGGGAGCGGGATATCGCCCTGCCCGCGGTCGATTACGAGTTCGATGGTTTCGGCGAAGTCGACGAGGCCTATGACACGGTCAGACCTCGGTTTGAGGAAACCTGCTCGCCGAATTTGGCGCGCGGTCTCAATCTCGGGCGGCAAATCTTTTATCTCGAAAAGACCTATCCCGGGCCGTTCGCCGCGGCGCGCGCTTTTCTCTGCTATCCGCAATTCTGGGCCTGGCGACTCTGCGGCGTGGCGGCGACGGAAGCCACCGCGCTCGGAGCCCACACCGACCTCTGGGCGCCGGCCCAAGGGCGACTGTCGAGCCTCGTCGAACGTCGAGGCTGGTCCAGACTGTTCCCGCCGCGACGGCGCGCATGGGACACGCTCGGGACGCTTCGCGCCGAGGTGGCGGACGCGACACAGCTCCCCGAGACCGTTCGCGTCGTTTGCGGCGCGCACGATTCCAACGCCTCCCTGGTCCCGTATCTCGCCGCCCGCAAGGACCCGTTCACCGTGGTTTCGACGGGCACCTGGGTGATCATCATGGCGGTCGGAGGACAGACCGCGCTCGATCCCGAAGCCGACATGATCGCCAACGTCGATATCTTCGGACGGCCGACCCCGACCGCGCGCCTGATGGGCGGGCGCGAGTTTGCGGTTCTGGCGGGCGACGCTCCGGCCGACGCGGTCGAACCGGAGGTCGCGGCGATCGTCGCTTCGGGCGTCATGGCCATGCCGGCGTTCACCGACCAGGGGGGCCCCTTCGCGGGGCGCAAGGGTTGGATCGAGGGACCGGAGCCGGCGACG
Source organism: uncultured Roseiarcus sp. (assembly GCA_945957375.1). Classification (GTDB taxonomy): domain Bacteria; phylum Pseudomonadota; class Alphaproteobacteria; order Rhizobiales; family Beijerinckiaceae; genus Roseiarcus. The sequence goes on along the minus strand of CAMFKX010000134.1, from coordinate 12,262 downwards.
CCGCCCGCTCGCGCGGCGCTGGCGACGGTCTATTCGGCGCTGATGACGGCGCATATGCTGCGCCGGCTCGACGCGCCCGGTGACATCATCGTCGAGGGCGGCTTCAACCGATCGCCTGCATTCGCAGGCGTCCTCTCCGCTCTCATGCCGGGAAGGACGATTCTCGTCGCTCCGGCTTCCGGCGCCGCCGCCGGCGCCGCGATGCTCGCGCGCTGGGGCGAGCCGCACCCGCCGCCTCACCTGGCGCAGGCCGTTCCGTGGATGGTCCCCGGCCTTGCGGACTACGCGATGCGCTGGGAGCGCTGCTTGCCGCGACACGGCGCTTCCGACTGATCGTCTCGTCGAACCGCCGGGCGCGGATCGGGGCCGGCGGCCGGAGATCGAGCCGCTTTGGCGCTACGCGTGACGGTCGTCGTGCGCCGCCTCGATCGCGCTAACCACGGCGTTCGGATCCGCGGGCTCGGCGAGCGCATCGGCGACCGCGTCGAGTCGATCCTCGACGTCTGGGGCGCTGCGGCGGAACTCCTCGAGGAGCGCGATCATCTTGGCGGTCTTTTGCTCCGCCAGGATCGCGAGCTCCAGGGTCAACTGGTCGCGCTTCGTCGCCAGTTCATCGTCGTGTCGCTGGACGATCAGGATCATCGCCGCGAGCAGCACGCCGCCGGTGGAGACGGTCAGGGCAAGGAGCGGATAGGGATAGGGATCCGGCGCCGGATCGCCCGCGCGGGTCAGCATCTCGTTGAGGCCGATCCATCCGACCGTGGCGACCACAAGCAGGACCAAAATCCATGGCCTCGCCACCGCAGCCGTCGCGGCGGAAACCCATCTCTGACCCGGTCCGGCCTTGCGATAATGCGCCCGGTGCAATTCCGCGATGGCGGCGACCGACTGTTCGACGTGCGGCGGAACCGTCGGCCCATCGGCCATGCCCAACTCTCGAGATTTGAAGTAAGCGCCCGTAATCGCAACGTGCGAGTCGAGCGAGAGTTCCATCGGGCGGAGCGGGTCCGGGCGTCAGAACTTTTGCGCGCCGAGGCCGCTCGTGTCCTCGAGATGCCGGTGGCGCACGTATTGCGCAAGAATGTGCATCAGCGACTGGTGCGCGTCTTCAACGACGCCGTAATTGTGCGCCTCGACGTGCAGGCGGACCTCCGCGATCTCCATCGCCCGGCCGCCCTGAAATCCGGTCATGGCGACGGTGCGTAACCCGTTGTCCCTGGCCCATCCGACCGCCTTGGCGATGTTCGGCGATTCGCCCGAAGAACTGATGGCGATCAGCATGTCGCCCGGTTTCGCGAGTGAGGCCAATTGGTAACTGAAGATGTCCTCGTAGCCGATGTCGTTGGCGATCGCCGTGATCAGTTCGACCGTCGCGGCGAGGCTGGTGACGCGCGGCCGGATCGTTGTGCCGTTCCGCGCGCCCTTCAGGCAGTCGCAGGCGAGATGGTTCGCGATCGCCGCGGAGCCGCCGTTGCCGCAGGAAAAGATCATGCCGTCACGGGCGATCGTCTCGACCACGATGTCCGCAGCCGCTTGCAATTCTTCGCGATCGACGGTCGAGACGGCCAATTGAAGGCGATCGAAGTACCCGTCCAGATAGACGCCGATATGATTGTAGAGTCGGTCAGGAAAGTATCCCAAATGAATCTCCCACCGGCGGACAAGTTGATAGCGTAGATGAAACTTGGGTAACGGGACCGGAATCAGGGCGGTTGATAGAATACGATTGAGGCTCCGATCCTGTCGAACTTGAAATCGACATGAGTAAGGGCGGACAGGCTCTTGATGACGGCGGCGTGCCGCTCCGGCGGAGCCGAAAACAGGAGGAAGCCTCCGCCGCCCGCTCCGAGGAGCTTTCCGCCGCGGGCGCCGGCCCTGCGTCCCGCCTCGTAGGCCTCGTCGATCAGCGCATTGCTGACGCCGCCGCTCAGACTCCTTTTCAGGAGCCACGCCTCGTGAAGAACGTCGCCCACGGTGCTCGCGTCGCCGCCGGAGATGGCGTCACGCAGCGCGAACACCATCGCGACCATTTTGCTCAACGCGTTCGTTTTGGCGCGGTCGGCGGATACCGCCGCGGATTGGGCCCTGAGAAGATCGGAGGCGGACCGCGCGACGCCGGTGTGGAACATCAGCAGCTCCGATTCGATCCGACGGACGACCTCCGGCTTGGCGATCACGGGCTCGACTTCGACGCTGTCGTCGGGATTGAAGGTGATGACGTTCAGGCCGCCGCTGGCGGAGGCGTATTGATCCTGCTTGCCGATCGGCTCGCCGCAACGCTCGATCTCGATCGCGCAGGCTTCCGCCGCAAGATCAAGCTTCGATCGATAGCGTCCGAGATAGGCGTGGAGCGCGTGCAGAAGACCGACCGTGAACGCGCTCGAGGAGCCGAGCCCGCTGCCGCGTGACGGGATGTCGGCGATGGAGGTGATCTCGACACCGCCGTTCCCGCCGACGCCGTCGATCCCCAGCTCGATCAGCGTATTGCGCACGATCTTGTGTTCGATCTCCGAAACGGAGTTGGTTTCTTCGGTCCGGGAATAGCTGACCCGAAATCCGGGCCCAAACCGCTTGTTGACCGTCAGGTACACGAACTTGTTGATCGAGGTGCTCAGCACCGCGCCGCCATGCTCGCGGTAGTAGGACGGAAGGTCGCTTCCCCCGCCGACGAAGCTGAGCCGCATTGGCGTCTTGCTGATGATCATGGGGCCGCCAGCCGGATTGTGAGGTCGGCGTTTTCCGCGCTTGACCGGACGAGGGGCGCCTCGTCGCGATTGCGCGACTGGTAGGCGGTTTCGATCTCCGGCCCGGCCCAACCGCGCCACCGATATTCGCGCTCGAAGCGTCGCCTGCGTTCGTCTTCGTCGCAGTCGACGAAGACGCGCACGGACGCCATCGCCCCCAGCCTGTCCGACACCAGCGACGGAATCCCCTCGACCACGATCACGTCCCCGGGGGCCGCCGCGAGCGTCTCGGCGTCCGGAAGGCTGCGCCGCAGAAGCGGATCGTAGCGCGGCGTGGCGATCGGCTTTCGTTCGACGATCAGCCTCGTCATCGCAGCTTCCAGGCCGGGCAGGTCGTAGCGGCCGAGCACGCCGGACTTCCGCTCGGGCTCCGAGCGCAGCCAGTCGTCGAGCGGCGCAATGACGGTCCGATGTCCCCGCTCGCGCAGCACATATTTGAGTTCGGAGGCGAGCGAGCTTTTGCCGCTTCGGGCCAGACCGCCGATCGCGACCACCGCGCCGGGCGCTATCGTTTCCGCAAGCGCGAGCGCCTGCTGGCGCACGGCAGGCCAGACGTCGAGGATGAAGGCGATCGCGGCCGGCAGGTCGGCAGCGACGAAGTCCGGACGACCCTGGTGCTTTCCGTCGCGGCCGGCGAGGCCGGTGCGCACGAGCACGAAGCGCATGCCGACCCTGCGTGCGAGCTCCATGTCCGACGTCGCGTCGCCGATGCACCACGACCGGCTGAGATCCAGCGCGAGCTCCCGCACCGCGCGCTCGATCAGCCCCGTCTCCGGCTTCCGGCAGCCGCAGGCGAATTTCAGCCGCTCCACTTCGCCGGGATAGCCGCCGTCGGGCTGATGGGGGCAATAGAACAGGCGGTCGACATAAGCCCCGTCGCCGGCGAGGAGCGTGTCGAGCCTGGCATGGATGTCGGCCAGTTGGTCTTCGCTGCAGTCGCCGCGCGCGACGACCGGCTGGTTCGTGACGACGACGGATCGGTAGGCGGTGCGATTGAGCCGCGCCACGGCTTCGCCGACGCCGGGCAGAAGCCGAAGCTGTTCGGGGCGCGATACATAGCCGACGTTGTCGTTCAGCACGCCGTCTCGATCGAGGAAGACCGCCGGCGCGGGCGCCTTGAACGAAAGTCCGTCGACGCGGCCGCTCTCGATATCCAGGGCGACCTTGCGCAGACGCTCCGGGGTTCCGGCGTCCTTGACGTATTCCGGGCTTCGGTAGGCGAAAAGGGTCAGGCCGCTCGCCAGCATGCGGAGAAAGACGTGCCTGGCGAGGTCGGGTTTTTCCGGCAGCCCGGCCACTGCGCCCAGCGCTCGGCGCTCGAAGACGTAGAGCGCAGCGTTGACGAGATTGGGGAGCGTCGCGCCCTCTGGATGCGGATAGGCGTGAACGGCGCGGACGAAATCTCTCGCATCGACCTCGACGACATCGGAATCGAACGGGTGGTCGTTCGGATGGACGAAGATCGTGGCGTCCGCCCCGCGCCGCTCGTGGGCTGCGAGCATTCGCTTGAGATCGACCTCGAGAACCGTGTCGCCGTAGAGGACGACGAATCGCTCGGCAAGGGCGTCGAGGGCGTCGATGACGGCGCCCGCCGTTCCCCGCGGCCTCGACTCGGCGCGACATCGGACGCGCAAGCCCCATTTCGACCCGTCGCCGCAATAATCGGCGATCGCCTGAGCGCCGTGGCCGGTCAAGACGACGACATCGCTGAAGCCTTGCGATGCGATCATGGTCAGTTGACGGCCAAGCAGCGTGTCGCCGCACACGGGCGCAAGCGGCTTCGGCAGATCGCCGGTGACGGAGCGAAGGCGCGTCCCGGCGCCGCCGGCGAGGATGACGACCGGGGTCACGCCGCGCCTCGTCCCGCTCGCAGCTCCGCAACCGATCTCCGGATCGCGTTCGCGGAGTCGCCCATGGGCCGCCATCCGAGGCCGGCGAGTTTGTCGACGCTGTAGAGGAAACGCGGCACGTCGCCGATCCACCCGCGGTCGCCGCCGGCGTAGCGAATGCGCGTCGGGCGGCCGGTCGATTCGATCACGGTTTGCACGATGTCGGCGACCTCGACGCCCCCGTCCTCCGGCCCGATATTGTAGACCGCACGCTTTTCCGGCGCCCGCGACCAGATGAAGAGCATGGCGTCCAGGAGTTCAAAGACGTGCAGGTACGGCTTGCGCTGGCGGCCATCGCCGAGGACCTCCAGGGTCTCAGGGTCGCGCGAGAGCTTTTCCAGCAGGTCGAACAGGATTCCGTGGGTGCTCCTTGGGCCGACGACATTGGGAAACCGGCAGATCCAGGCGCGCTCGAGTTGGGCTTCGCAGGCCGCGCTGATGGCGGCCTCCGACGCGAGCTTCATGGCGCCGTATTGCGAGATCGGCAGCAGAGGACCGGCGTCTTCGGTCAGCGGGCCGGCCCTCTCTCCGTAGACGGCGGATGTCGAGGCGAACAGCATCCGGCGGCACCCGAGAACCGGCATGATTTCCAGGAGGTTGAAGGTCGTCATGAACGTGTCGCGCAGGTCGATCCGGGGATCGGCGACGCCCGCGGCGATGTCGGAATTGGCGGCCAGGTGCCACACGGCGTCGCACGGCTCATCGACCGCCGCGATCGCCGGCGGGAGGCGGCTTTCGACCTGGCGGAAGTCGGCGAGGTTGACGCGGACGAAGCGAAACCGAGGATTGAGGAACGCCTTCGCGAGATTGCCTTCGCTTCCGCGGGAAAGGTCGTCGACGCCGACAACGCGGCGGCCGGCGTCGAGGAGGCGATCGACCAGATGACTGCCGATGAATCCTGCGGCTCCCGTGACCAGCATGGCCATTCGTCACCCCCTGCTTGTCCGACGCGCTCGCTAACCGTACTCAAAGTCTAGGAATAGATAGGATCTAGTACTGGCCTCATACACTCACGACGACGCCGCGGCGGTCAGAGCCGATCGATAACAATCCACGATGCTCTGTTTCTTGAATCGGTCAAATGCCCCGAGTTGATGAAGTTCAGAGATCCGGTTCTTCAATGTGACCTGATCGAGAAAGAGTTTCCGGATGCCGCGCTCGATGTCGGACGGTTGTGTCGGGTCGCACGCATAGCCGATTTCGCCGGGCTTGAAGAAACCGTCGACGCCCCATCCTTTGCTATGGAGCAGAGGAAGCCCGGAAAACAGAGCTTCGATGAAGACCATTCCAAAGGTTTCTCGGCGCGTGGGCATCAGAAAGGCGACGTACTGCCCGAGAGTCTTGCTGAAATCGGGCCCCGAAAGCGGGCCCTTGAGCGAAACGTAAGTCTCCGCCTTGGCTCCGCTGATGATCTTGTTGATCGCCATCAGCGTCTCCGGCGACCCTCTGCCGAAGACGTCGAGGTGAATATCGGGCAGGGTTTGCGACAATCCGACGATCGTTTCGACGAGAGCGCTGAAGTTCTTCCTCTGGTAGGCGTCGAGATTGAAGAGGGTGACGAACCGAGGTTCAGAAACGATCGGCGATGGGGAATAGACTTCGTTTTGCACGATGGGGGGAATGACGATCGCCTTGGTTCGATCAATTCCGAACAGGCTGTCGAATCGCTCCTCCGCCCAGGGCGCACAAGGGACGATCACGCTGGCTTCGTCGAGGATCGCCTTCCAGCGGCTCGAAAGGTCGCGTCGTACGCCGACGATCTTCAGGTCGGAATCGCCCCAGATATTGACGATGAAGGGGCGATGGAGGGCGTGCGCCACCTCGAGTCCGACCAGCCCCTCGACGGAGAACTTGTGCAAGTGAAGCGCGTCGACGGAGATTTGACGGAGGCGGAGATCGGACAGAATCCACTGCGCCACCTTCTCGAGGCAGGACGACAACCACAAGCCTCGCGGCGGGGCGCCGTATGCGAGCGCCCTGCGGTCGGGTCCGAAATCGAGAGCGACGACCCCGGAAGCCCAACTGACCCTGTTGAGCGAGTACACCACGTGCCGGAAGCCGTTGGTCGCAGAAATCAGATTCAGGACCGATGTCGTCTTGGCGGGCACAAGAGGATCGGGGAAATCAGCGCTGATATGGACAACCGTCTTTTCAGACATGAGATCATCCGATTGTTTGGATCCGGAATTTATAAAAGAAAATTGATCAACCGACGCGCCTGATCGATCCTTTTTCGGCCTGATCATTAGGTTTTACCTATCTTCATGTCAATGATGGTAGATGTTGACATATCTAAACTGCAATCCTGTCTCGAACCTGAACATCGCCTCCCCGCGTCTCGCCAGGCCGCTCTCGGATCGACGAGCGCCTGCGAGGGTCGCGCCCTTTCCCGTGGCGCGGGCGGAAGCGGAAGGCTAAAGAGGGGCGCAAGGCTCATCGGAGGAACCCGACGTCATGAACGCCGAACACGGTCCGTCTTTCACCCGTCGCGCGCATCCGGCTCCGGTCGCGCCCAACGTACGCGCGACGATGCTGGAGGATCCGGGCTTTGGCCGGGTTTTCACCGACCATATGGCGACGATCCGCTGGACCGAGGAGCGCGGCTGGTGCGACGCGGAGATCCGGGCGCGGGAGCCGTTTCTTCTCGATCCGGCCGCGGCCGTGCTTCACTACGCGCAGGAGATTTTCGAGGGTCTGAAAGCCTACCGGCTGAGCGACGGGGGCGTCGCCTTGTTCCGCCCGGAGCAGAACGCCCGTCGCTTCCGCGCCTCGGCGGAGCGGCTCGCGATGCCGGCGCTCCCTGAGGCCGCATTCCTGAAGTCGATCGAGCAGCTCGTCCACGCCGACGCCGAGTGGGTGCCCGGCGGCGACGGCTCGCTCTACCTTCGCCCCTTCATGTTCGCCGCCGAGCCGTTCCTGGGCGTGCGTCCTGCGGCGGAATATCTCTACGTCGTGATCGCGTCGCCCGTCGGCGCCTATTTCAAGGGCGGCAAGAAGGCCGTGACCGTGTGGCTCTCGGACGACTACACCCGCGCCGCGCCCGGCGGCACGGGCGCCGCCAAGTGCGGCGGCAATTATGCGGCGAGCCTCGTCGCGCAGGCCGAGGCGATCAAGCACGGCTGCGACCAGGTGGTCTTTCTGGACGCTGCGGAGCGCAAGTGGGTCGAGGAGCTCGGCGGCATGAACGTATTCCTCGTCTACGACGACGGCTCGCTCAAGACCCCGCCGCTCAGCGGCACGATCCTGCCGGGCGTGACCCGCGACGCGATCATCACGCTGGCGAAGGCGGACGGCCGGACGGTGCGCGAGGAGCGCTTCACCTTCGACCAGTGGAAGGCGGAAGCGCAGAGCGGCCGGGTGCGCGAATCCTTCGCTTGCGGCACGGCGGCGGTCGTGACGCCGATCGGCGAGATCAAGGCCGCGAACGGCGGCTTCGTCGTCGGCAACGGCGGCGGCGGGGAGGTCGCCGAAGCCCTTCGGGCGAAACTCGTCGGCATCCAGCGCGGCGACGTTCCCGACGCGCACGGCTGGGTCCGCCGGATTCTCTGAGGCGGCGACGCGGCGACGGCCGGGGAGGCGCGGGAAACGCCGCAGGGCCGTTCGCTTCGGAGACGATCTCGACGCCGCGCTCGACGAGCCACTGGCGTTCCCAATCGGCTTCGAAAGCTTCGAGCGTTGCGTCGCTAAAGCACCCGGACGGCGGCAAGAGTCGCGAAAGAAAATTTCGCGAGCGGCGAAGGCGCTTTCAAGCTCGCCAAGCGACGCGGATAGCGGCCGGAAAAGTCAAAGGCGCTCGGTTCAAGGCTCGGCCCTGTCCGGCGGCTGTTCGAGGCCCTGACAGCACGAGCGCCACTATGAGAAATGCAAGACAACGCCGGGCGCAAAGCGCAAGCCGTTCTGGCAGCGTCCCGGATCTCGATTTTCCAGATTCTCAAGATTTCTGTTGTGGATTAACCGCAATTCGGGGTAAGATCGCCCCATGCACGGATGCGGCCGAGCCGATGGACTCCCAAGACGCCTCGCAATGGCGCGGCCTTCCCCGGACCTGGCCGGAAAAGGGGGCGGAGATGAAAACATTAGCATCGCCTGTCCGCGCAAGCTCTTGAAAAGGCTCGTTTCGGACGAGAGAATCCAAGGAATTCCAAATATCGGCGAGACTCCGGGAGGGTCAAATCGCGGAGCCTCGCTGTCCGCCCGCGGAGGGGCGACGGAATCCAAGTCGCGCCGCCCTTGCGCCCGACGCAGCAGGTCCGGGCGCGCCAGCTCAGCCGGTCACGTATTTCCCCGGCGCGTCGCACAGCGGCGGCAGGCCCGCGTGAATCGCGCCGGTCGGCGGCGGGGCGACCTCGTCGCGACATCCGGAGGCCCGCACCCATTCTTCCCAGGCTGGCCACCAGGATCCCTCGTAGGCCGGCGCCGAGGCGACCCAGGTGTCCGGCTCCACATAGCGCGCGCCGTGCTTCATGGTCATGAGCTGGAAGGAGCCGCGTTTCTGCGCGGGCGGGTTGACGATGCCGACGTTGTGGCCCCCGGAGGCGAGCGCGAAGGTGACGTCCGTGTCGGTGAACAGGCAGATCTTGTACACCGACCGCCACGGCGCGATGTGGTCGCGCGCCATACCGACCACGAAGATCGGCACGTGGAGGTCGCGCAGCGCGATCTTGCGGCCTTCGACGGCGTAGCGGCCCGACGTCAGGCGATTTTCGAGATAGAGGCCGTGCAGGTACTGGCTGTGCATGCGCGCCGGCATGCGCGTCTGGTCGGCGTTCCAGGCCATCAGCGCCGACATCTCGTCGCGCTCGCCGAGCACGTATTCGCGGATCATCTTTCCCCAGACCAGTTCGTCGGAGCGCAGCGCCTGGAAGGCGCCGGACATCTGGCGGCTGTCGAGATAGCCCTGATCCCACATCAGGTCGTCGAGCAGCATCACTTGCGCCTCGTCGAGGAACAGCATGATCTCGCCGGCTTCGGCGAAGTCGGTCTGCGAGGCGAACAGGGTGAGGCTCGCCAGCCGGTCGTCGCCGTCGCGCGCCATGGTCGCGGCGGCGATCGCCAGGATCGTCCCTCCGAGGCAATAGCCGCAGGCGTGGATCTTGCGATCGGGGACGATCGCCGTCGCCGCGTCGATCGCCGCCATCACGCCGAGGCGCCGGTAGTCGTCCAGGCTGACTTCGCGGTCGCGCCCGTCCGGGTTCTTCCACGACACCATGAAGACGGTATGCCCGCGCTCGACCAGCCAGCGCGCCATTGAATTCCGCGGCTCGAGATCGAGGATGTAGTACTTCATGATCCAGGCCGGGATCATCAGGATCGGCTCGGCCGACACCGTCTTGGTCGCGGGCTCGTACTGGATCAGCTCCATCAGGTCGTTGCGGAACACCACCTTGCCGGGGGTGATCGCCACATCCCGGCCGACCTCGTAGCGCTCGGCGCCGGCCGGCGGCCGGCCCGCGAGCATGCGGTCGTAGTCTTCGAGCCAGTTCCCGGCGCCGCGAACGAGGTTCAATCCGCCTTCCTTGATCGTCTTGGCGATGCTGATCGGGTTGAGCCAGGGGATATTCTTCGGCGAGGCCACGTCGAGCGCCGCCCGCGCCATGAAAGCGACTTCGGCCTCGCGGTCGCGCACCAGGCCCGGCACATCGCTGGTCGCGGCGGCCCACCACTCCTCGACGGCGAGGAAATTCTGCACGTAGGTGTTGAACGGCCATTGCGACCATTGCGGATCGGCGAATCGCCGATCGGTCGGCGCAGGCGCGAACGGCGGCGCGTGCCGCCCGGCGGAGGCCGCGTATGGCGTCCAGAGCGCGAGCCGCGCCGCGGTCATCGCCGCGCGCTGGCCGAGTTCAGCGCGCTTGCCCGGCGCCTGCGCGAGATGCAGCGCCCAGTCCATCCAGGTCTGCACGAGGGCGTTCGGCGAGATGCCCTGGGTCGCCCGCGCCATCAGCGCCCGCGCCAGCCGATCGACGGTATCGTAGTCCTGCCGGCCGCCGGCGTCCTTGCGCGGCCCGGCGAATGGCGGGACGACCCGCGGCGCCTTGGCGCGCTCGAGCACGCGGCTCGCGAGGGCTTCCGCCGTCGCGCGAGCGCGCTCCTCCGTCGACAGCAATGCGGCCGGCCGCTCCAGGATGGTGTCCATGATCCGCTCCCCCGGGCGCGCCAAGCGCGTCCTCCGAGTGTTCGCGGCATACGCTAGCGCAGTCGGGCCGCGGGAGGATTGATCTCCCTCAACGCGACGTCTTTCGCCGGGGCCCCGCGCCCGGCCGTCGTCAGGCGGCCATCAGCGACTGGCGAAGCATGCGCAGCGGCTGTCCGCTCGCATGGACGAGCGACACTTCCAGCGATCGGCGGCGCAGCGCGCGCGAAAGCGACACCAGTTCGCAAAGTCCAGCGGAATCAAGAAAATGGACATGGGACAGGTCGATGCGCACGTCCTCCGTGCTGCAGGCCAGTTCGTCGAAACGGCTCCGCAGCGCGGTTACGCCGGCGTGGTCCATGTCGTGGGCGATCTCAACGACGCGCATGGCGATCTCGGCTCCGGTTGGGTTCCGTCGCCGAGCCTCAAGGTTCATGCCAGTCCGAAATCGCCATTCCGGCCGGCAGGAGCGGGGCGACCGTCGCCCCGCCGCCGCAATCCGCGACGGCCGGTCGCAATCTGCGATGCAGACCGAACGCGTGTTCGCGTCGTCCCGGTCAGACCGCGCGCATGCGCACGTAGGACCCGGGCGCGTCCTCGATGACCGGGAGCTTGCCGTCGCCGGGCTTGCGCGCTGGGACGCGGCCGCCGTCGAACGCGCTTACCCACTTGTCCCAAAGGGGCCACCACGAGCCCTTTTGCGGCTCGGCGCCGGCGAACCATTCGTCGGGGGTCGGCGGCAGCTTGTCGTTGGTCCAGTGGCCATACTTGCTGCCGGGCGGGCTAATGACGCCGGCGAGGTGCCCCGACGCCGCAAGCACGAAGGTGACCGGACCCGAGAAGATCCGGGTCCCGGCATAAGTCGACTTCCACGGGGCGAGGTGATCCTCGCGACAGGAGAGAAAGAACGTCGGGATGTCCAACTTGCTCAGGTCGATCGGCGTCCCGGCCAGCGTGATGCCCCCCGGCTCCTTGAGCAGGTTCTTCTGATACATGTTGCGCATGTAGAAGGAGTGCATCACCGCGGGCATGCGGGTCGCATCGGCGTTCCAGAAGAGGAGGTCGAAGGGCGCCGGATCCTTGCCGAGCAGGTAGTTGTTGACGACGAACGACCAGATCAGGTCGTTGGCGCGCAGCATGTTGAACGACATCGCCATGTCGGCGGCTTCGAGATAGCCGTGCTCCTGCATCCGCTTCTCAACGGAGGCGATCTGCTCGTCGTCGATAAACACGCCCATGTCGCCGACTTCGGTGAAGTCGATCAGGGTGACGAAATAGGTGGCGCTCTTGACGCGACGGTCGCCGTGGGCCGCCAGATAGGCCAGCGTCGCCGACAGGATCGTGCCGCCGAGACAATAGCCGATGGCGTTGAGCTCGCGTTCGCCGGTCGCGGCTTCGATGGCGTCGAAGGCCTCGATCAGGCCGTGGATCATGTAGTCCTCGAAGGTCTTCTGGGCGAGCCTCTCGTCCGGGTTGACCCACGAGGGCACGAAGAC
>CAMFKX010000133.1 GCA_945957375.1 uncultured Roseiarcus sp. | reverse complement strand
CTACGAGACGTGGCCGCAACTGCTGCGTTCGCTCAGCCTTTCGGACCCGGAGGTCATCAGCGCGCTCTCCGAAGGCGCGGGGCCCACTCTCCGGTGGCTGGAGCGGGCGGGCGTCCGGTTCGATTTCCTGCCGACGGCGTTCCTCACGACGACGACGTCCCGGCTGCTGCCCGTGGGCGGAGGGCTGTCGATCGTCGAGAACCTGACCCGCAAGGCGAAGGCCTCCGGCGTCACGTTCCTGTTCGAGACGACGGCGCAGGCGCTCGTGACCGACGAAGACGGCGCCGTGGTCGGACTCGCGGTGCGCCAGCGCGGACGACGGCGCGAAATCTCGGCGGGCGCGATCGTGCTGGCGTGCGGCGGCTTCGAAGGAAACGCCGAGATGCTCTCGCAATACCTCGGACCGCGGGCGATCAATCTTCGCCCGGTGGCGCGCGGCGGCCACTACAACAAGGGCGAAGGCATCCGCATGGCGCTGGCCATCGGCGCCGCGCCGAACGGCGACTTTGGCAGCTATCACGCCGAACCCATCGATCCGCGAGCCGACGTCGCCGAGCCGGCGGTGTTCACGTTTCCCTACGGAATCCTGGTGAACAAGGACGGCCAGCGGTTCACCGACGAGGCTCCGGGCGCGGTCGACGCGGTCTACGAGAGCGTGACGCGGCGCATCTACGAGCAACGGGATGGGCTGGCCTATCTCATCCTGGACGCGAAGATCGACGACGTCCCCAACTGGAGGAAGAGCCTGCGATCGAACCAGCCGCCGATCGTCGGCGACAGCCTGGGCGAATTGGCGCACAAGATCGGCCTCGAAGCCTCGAGCCTCGAGCGGACCGTTCTGGACTTCAATGCGGCCTGCGTCGCCGGCCGCTTCGACCCGCTCGCGCCGGACGGTCTCGCCGCCGCGGCGGTCGAGCCGAGAAAGTCGAACTGGGCGAGGCCGATCGACGCCCCGCCCTTCCTCGCGGTTCCGATCATCTCGGCCAATGTCTTCACTTTCGGCGGACTGAAGACCGACCGCAACGCCCGGGTTCTGGACTCCGACGGCGGTCCGATTGAGGGCCTCTACGCGGCGGGAGAGACGGCGGGCATGTATTATCGGGTCTATACCGGATCGACGTCGGTCTTGCGCGGCGCGGTGTTCGGCCGCGCCGCCGCGCTGCACGCGGCGCGGAGATGGGGAAAGGGCGCATGATCGCCGCCGACGGACGGACGGCCTCCGACTTCGCCGGTCGCGCCGCGCTCGTGACGGGCGCAGGCGGAATGATCGGCTCCGCCGTGGCGCGCCGTCTGGCTGCGGGCGGGGCCGCCGTCTGCCTCGCCGGGCTCGATGTCGCGGCGGCCGACGTTGAGGCCCTGATCGACGGCGGCGCCCGCGCCGTGCGCGTCGAAACCGACGTCTCCGACAAAGCCCAGGTCGAGCGCGCCGTCCGGACGACCCTCGAGGCGTTCGGACGGCTCGACATTCTCGTCACCGTGGCCGGCGTGACGTCGCTGGGGTCGTTCGAAGCGATTTCGACCGACGAATGGGATCGCGTGCACGCCGTCAATCTCAAGGGGGTCTTTCTCTGCAATCAGGCCGTCCTCGCGACGATGAAGGCCGCGGGCTACGGCCGAATCGTCAACATCGGCTCGGTGCTGGCGAAGAACGGCGGCAACCCCAGACCCTGGCTCGATCCCGACGAGCAGTCGCGGGCCGGCAACGCGGCCTATGGCGCGGCCAAGGCCGGCGTCCATGCGCTGACCCTCTATCTGGCGAAGGAGGCGGCGGCCTTCGGCGTCACCGTCAACGCCGTGGCGCCGGGCCCGATCGCCAGCGCGATGACCCGGACCTTTCCCAGCGCGCTGATCCGGCAGATCCCCGCCGGCCGGCTGGGCGCGGCCGAAGAAGTGGCCGCGGCCGTCGCGTTTCTCGCCGCGCAGGAGAGCGCCTTCATCACCGGCGAGATCCTGGACGTGAACGGCGGACTTTGGGTCGACTGACGGGACCGATTCCTTCCGCTGCTTTCCCGCGCGGAGAAGCTTTGGCAAGATGCGCAGGCGCGCTGGCGCGCCGAGCGGCGACGCGAGAGCCGAAATTGGAGGAAAATCCGTGACCATCGCCACGGCCAGACGCCCAGCCAAGGCCTCGCAGTCGAACGAGCGCGATAGTCGCGTGGAGCGGCCGGCGATCGGCGACCTTACCGAGAGGCTGCACTTCAGTCCTTTGGACGGCCGCATCTGGCTCGACGACCGGCGCATGATCCTCATGCATTCGGAAGCGTTCGGCATCCTGCGCCAGGAGATGATCGACGCCATCGGCCCCGAGGCGGTGCGCGGCGTGCTGACCCGGACCGGCTACATCGCCGGGCTGCGCGACGCCGCGATCGCCCTCAAGGTCCGAAGCGGCGGCGCCGCCGAGGATCTTCTCGCAGCGGGCGCGCAGTTCCACGCCCTGCAGGGCATCGTCAGCGTCGAACGCGTGCGCGGGGAGCTGAACGCGGAGACCGGCGAGTTCTACGCCGAGTTCCTCTGGAAGCACTCGGTCGAGGACGACGTCCACCTGCTCTCCAACGGGATCAGCTCGGAACCCGTCTGCTGGATGGAGGTCGGCTACGCTTCAGGATACCTGACCGCCCTGATGGGTCGGCGCATCCTCGCCCGCGAGGTCGAATGCCGAGCGATGGGCGCGGCCCATTGCCGGGTGATCGCGAAGCCCGTCGAATCGTGGGCCGATGCGGAAGACGACCTGCGCTTCTTCGATCCCGGGCCGCTGAAGCCGCCGCGGGCTGCGAAGACGCTGTCTGCGGACCGCGGCGCGCCAGGCTCGCGTCGTTCGGCGTCGCCGGCCGGCAGCGGCGCGATCGGCGCGTCCGCCGCCTACAACTCGGTCATGCAGAAGATTCAGCGCGTCGCGCCGACCAACGCGACCGTGCTCCTGCTCGGCGAGAGCGGCGTCGGCAAGAGCATGTTCGCCCGCGAGATCCACAAGCAGAGCCGGCGCGCGGAGGGCGCGTTCATCGAGGTCAATTGTGCGGCGATCCCGGAACAGCTGATGGAATCGGAGCTGTTCGGCGTCGAGCGCGGCGCCTATTCCGGCGCCGTCGCCTCGCGGCCGGGGCGCTTCGAGGTGGCCGACGGCGCGACGATCTTTCTCGACGAGATCGCAACCCTGAGCTTCGCTGCGCAGGGCAAGCTGCTGCGCATCCTCCAAAACGGCGAAATGGAGCGCCTCGGCACGTCGCGCACGCGCAAGGTCGACGTCCGCGTGGTCGCGGCCACCAACGAGAACCTGCCGAGATCGATCAAGGAGGGCCGTTTCCGGGAAGACCTCTATTACCGTCTGAGCGTCTTCCCGCTGTCGGTTCCGCCTCTGCGCGAGCGCAAGGACGACATCCCCGTCCTGCTCGACTTTCTCCTCGACAAGTTCGCCGCAATCCACGGCAGGCGGGTGGCCGGCGTTTCGCCGCGCGCGCTCCGCGCGCTCCTGCACTATTCCTGGCCAGGCAACATCCGCCAGTTCGAGAACGTCGTCGAACGGGGCCTCATTCTCGCCGACGAGGGCGAGCCGCTCGACTTGCGCCACCTGTTCAGCGTCGACACGACCTTCGAAACCTACGGGCTGCTCGGATTGAGCGACGACGGGGCGCTGACGCCGAAGCTCGACCTCCTGACCGACGACTACGACGCCGGCGATCCGGCGACGGACGACGGCGCGAGCGTTTCGACCTGGGCTGCCGAGTTCGTCAAGGGCGGCTCCGGCTCCCTCGGCGACGTCGAGGAGGCGCTCGTCAAAGCTGCGCTCGCGCAGTCCAACGGCAACATCTCGAAGGCCGCCCAGCTCCTCGGGGTCACGCGCGCCCAGATGGAATATCGCGCGAAGAAGCTGGACGAGGCCGCGCGGTTCGCGTGACGCGGAGCCGCCGACTGTCGGCAGCGCGCCGCGACGAAGGCGGCGCGTAACCGACGGGGCGGGCGAGGCCGTTCCGCCGCAACCGCGCTCGCGCTCTGCGCCTCGCGATCCCGCACGCGTCGTCAATCCCGATCTCATCTCTCGGTTCGCCAGGGCGGCCGGCTCCGCGAGTCGGCGCCGGTATTGGCGCGACGCGCCGGCGCCAAATCGTCCGATCTCCACCGCAAGCGCGGCCTTATGAATTTTCGTGAGCCGCCGAACCGTCGACCGGCCGGCGCATTCGCCGAATTCTGAATCCGGCTCGTTCCCGCGCGCTCCGGCGCGAGTCCTCGGCGAGGAACTACACCTTACATATCAATAATTTACAGGGACGGCAGAGCGCCGTCGGCGAGCGCGGGCGGGTTGGCACGCTCGTTGCCATAGGGACATCGACGACTGTCGACAAAAATGGGAGGAAGCCTTGAAGCCCCAGCTATCGAACCTTGCATACCTCGTCTTCGAGGCCAGCGACCTCGCGGCGTGGGAGACGTTCGCCGTCGACATTGTCGGCATGCAGGTCGCCCGGCGCGACGAGCGTTCGCTGTCCTTGCGGATGGACGATTACGAGCAGCGCATCTGGCTCGAGCAGGGTCCGCGGGACGACTTGCTCGTGGCGGGCTGGGAGGTCGACACCGCCGAGGAGCTGGACGCCTACGCGGAGGCCGCCGCGCGGGCCGGCGGCGAGATCGTCGGCGGCGACAAGGCGCTCGCCGATCGCCGGCGCGTCGAGAAAATCTACGTCTGCAAGGACCCGACCGGATACGTCCACGAGATCTTCTATGGGCCGACCATCGCGCCCATTTCCCAGCCTTTCCGCTCCAAGGTTCTTCTGGGGCCCGGGTTCGAAACCGGACCCCTGGGGCTCGGCCATATCCTTCCGGTGACCCAGGACTACAAGGGCTCCGTCGACTTCCTGCAGAAGGTCCTCGGACTGAAGATCAGCGACTACATTCGCGATGAGGTCGCGCCCGGCTTCGTCGTCGACGCCACCTTCTTCCACTCGGGGACCGGCCGGCACCACTCCCTGGCGACCGCTCAGGTCCCGAGCGCAAAACTGCTCAATCACGTCATGGTGCAATACCAGTCGCTGGACGACGTCGGGCTCGCCATCGACCGATGCAAGAAAGCCCAGGTCCCGTTCGTGCTGGATCTCGGGCATCACCCCAACGACAAGATGATCTCCTTCTACGTGAAGACCCCGTCGGGCTTCGCGATCGAGATCGGCCACGGCGGAATCGTGATCGACGACGCCAACTGGAAGGTCGTCAACTACTCGCAGCTCAGCGACTGGGGCCATCAGCGCCACGCCTGAGTGCGACCGCCCCGCAAACCCAAAACCTCGGAGAACAACGCATGACCATTTGGCTCGACCTGCTCGGCGCCGAAATTCGCTACGTGGACACGCCGACCTTCGGTCGGACGCGGATCGCGGAATCCGGCCGCGACAAGCCCGAAGCGCTGATCCTGATGCACGGCATCGGCGGCCACATCGAGGCCTATTCGAAGAACGTCGTTCCGCTCGGCGAGAACTATCACGTCGTGGCGTTCGATTTCGTCGGCCACGGCCTGTCGGAAAAGAAGACCGACATCGACTACTCGATCGACAACTACGTCGAGCAGCTCAGGGAGCTGATGGACGCGCTGAAGATCGAGAAGGCGCACATCTCCGGCGAGTCGCTCGGCGGGATCGTGGCTGGAGTGTTCGCGGTCAAGTATCCCGGGCGGATCAAGCGGGCGATCCTCAACACGAGCGGCGGAATCCCGATCGTGAGCGAGAAGGGCAGGCAGGACGTCAAGAATCTGGCCGAGCTCAGCGCCCGCAACTTCGGCCAGGCTCCGACAGCGGAAAGCGTGCGCGCGCGCATGCAGTGGCTGATCTACGAAGGCAACTGGGACCTGTTGACCGATGAACTGATCGAAAGCCGTCGCGTCCTGTACGCCAACCCGGGGTTCCAGAAGACGGCGCCGCTGGTGTTCAAGCGACTGTCCAAGGCGGCGATCGGCGAGGCCAAGCCGGACCTGATCGACCTCGAGAAGATCCAGTGCGAGACCCTGCTGCTCTGGACCAAACACAACCCGATCCACGACGTCGCCGCCGCGGAAAGCGCCCTGCCGCGCATTCCCAAGGGCAAGCTCTACGTCCTCAAGAACGAGGCGGCGCACTGGCCGCAGTACGAGGCGCCCGACGAGTTCCACGCCGTCGTTCGTCGCTACCTCGACACGGGGGAAGTGTGATGCCAGGCGCGCCGCAGGTCGGCGCCCCGGCGTCGCCGGCGCGCGAGGCCCCGACAGTCCATTCGAGCAAGTTCCTCACGTGCATGAGGATGCTCGCCTCCGGGTGCGCGGTCATCGCCGCGCGCCACGACGGACAGAGGGCGGGACTGACGGCGACCGCGGTGTGCTCGGTAACTGCGGATCCCCCTCAGATCATCGTGTGCGTGAACCGAAAGGTTCGCGCGCACCCGCTAATCGCGAACTCCTCGGCGCTCAGCGTCAACATGCTCGCCCAGTCCCACGAAATGGTGGCGAAGCGCTTTGCCGGGCTCGTCGACGGCGTGCTCGGCGAGGACCGATTCGAGGGGGCCAATTGGGAAGAGGGCGTCACCGGCGCGCCGATCCTCCGGGACGCCCTGTTCAGTCTGGACTGTCGCGTGATCGAGGCCATTCCGGCGAGCACGCACAGCATCTTCCTATGCGAAGTGGTCGACGCGAAATTCGCGGAAGCCTCTCCGCTTCTCTACTTCAACGGCCGGTTCGCCGCCGTCCTCTGACAATCGACCACGGGAGAGGAAACGCAAATGAATGCAAACACGACGATGACGACGTTCGCGGACGCCAAGCCCTGTCCGACGAGCGAGGAGCTGGTCGCCCGCGCCCGCGCCATGGTGCCGTGGCTGCGCGAGCAGGCGGATGCGGTCGAGGAAGCGCGCACTGTGCCCGCCGCGACCATCCAGGCGTTCAAGGACGCCGGGTTCTTCAAGATCCTCCAGCCGACGCGCTGGGGCGGATACGCGATGAACCCGATCGTGTTCATGCGCGTCCTGATGGAGCTCGGGCGCGGCTGCAGCAGCAGCGCATGGAACATGATGATCCTCGGCGTCCATCAGTGGGAATTCGGGTTGATGGACCCGCGCGCCGGCGACGATGTCTGGGGCGAGGACAACACCGTCGCGGTCGCCTCCTCCTATCCGCCCGTGGGAAAGCTCACCAAGGTCGACGGCGGCTATCTGCTCAGCGGCCGGTGGCCGACTTCGAGCGGCACCGACCACGGCCAATGGGCGTTCATCGGCGCCAATGAATTCAACGACCGGGGAGAAATGATCAATCGCAGGGCGTTGCTGGTTCCCCGGACTCAGTACGAGATCATCGACGATTGGTTCGTCTTCGGACTGGCGGGCACCGGCAGCAAGAGTCTCTTGCTGAAGGAGGTCTTCGTTCCCGAATACCGCACCCACAGCCTCGCCGACTACAGCGCCTCCGAGCGCCCCGAGCCTTATCTGTTGCCGTTCAGCCTCGTGTTCTACCACGCCGTGTCGTCGGTCATCCTCGGGTTCGGGCAGGCCGCGGTGGACATCTACATCGAGCAGATGAAGAGCCGCCGCGACTCCTTCATCGGCGCTCCCGCGGTCCTCAGCCCCTATGTCAGGGACCGGCTCGGCAACGCCGTCGCGCGAATTCGTTCCTCCCGCATGCGGCTCGAACAGGTCATGGCCGAGGCGACCGAATACGCGAAGCGCGGCGAACTGGTGCCGCTCGACAATCGTGTTCACTACATGCTCGACGGCGCCCGCGTCGGCCGCGAGGTCGAGGAGGCGACCCTTCTGGTCTACAAGGCTCTGTCCGCGCGCGGCATCTACAAGACGAATCCCATGCAGCGGGTGCTGCGGGACGTGCTCGCCGGGGCGAACCACATCACCCAGAACGCCGACGACTTCGCCGGGCAGCTGGGCGGATATCTGTTGGGCCAGGGCGTGCCGCCGTTCCTGTACGAACTGCCGACCGCCGCCGCGTGAGCCGCGCCGCCGAGGGCCGCGACGACGGTTTCGCCGCGGCCCTCGGCCTTCCACTTCAGGGTCCGAGGCGGGTCATGCAGATCTGGCATCAAAGTTTCACCGTGTTGTCGGACCTCGGCGCATATGACGAGGCTCTCCGCAAGCATTTCGCCAAAGTGGCCCTTCCCGGCACGTCGATCTCGATGCACGGCATGCGCCCGGGCACCTACAGGACCAACTACCCCGGGAACGACATCCGGCATGCGGCGCTCCAGCACCTCCATTCGCTGCAGTTCATCGCCGCGGCGATCCGCGCCGAACGGGAAGGGTATGACGCCTTCGCGATCAGCACGCTTCCCGAGCCGGCGCTGACCGAGATCCGATCGCTGGTCGAGATCCCGGTGGTCGGCTACGGCGAGGCGTCGATGCTGGCCGCCTGCCAGACCGGGCGACGGTTCGGGGTGCTGACCTTCATCGACGAACTGACCGAATTGGTCGAGGAGAACGCCCGCCGGCTCGGTTTCGCCGAGCGTTGCGTCGGGGCCAGACACGTGGGCTTTCGCTTCGACGACGTGCTCGCCGGCTTTTCTGATCCAGCGCCGTTGATCGACCGGTTTCTCGCGGCGGCGCGTCGGCTCCTGGCCGAAGGGGCCGACGTCGTCATTCCCGGCGAGGCCCCGCTCGGGGTCCTGCTCGCGGCCAACGGGGTGACGGAGGTCGACGGCGCCGCGATCATCGACTCGCTGGGCGCATGGGTTCGACAGGCCGAAGCGCTCGTCCACGCGAGGCGTGCGGGCAGCGCGGTTCGGGCGCGCCGGGGCTACTTCAACGCCCGCCCCGATCCCCGCCGCGTCGAGGAAATCTTCGCATTCTACGGCCTCGCCGACTGGCTGAATTGAGGGAGGACTGCGGATGACTTCGATCCGGAGCGCATCGCGCGACCCCGACGACGCGACGGACGAGCGCGAGGTCGACTTTCTTGTCGTCGGCGCCGGGCTCGCAGGCGTGTCGGCTGCGCTCGCGGCGGCGGAAGCGGGCCTGCGAACCCTCGTGCTCGAGAAGCAGCCGGAGATCGGCGGGTCATCGGCGATGAGCGGCGGCTGCCTCGCCTTCGCCGGAACCGACATTCAGCGCGCCAACGGAATCGAGGACTCCGACGCCTTGCTGTTCGCCGACCTGCGCGAGGTCGGCCGCTTCGAGAACGACGAGGCGACGGTCCGGGCCTATGTCGAGGAGCAACTGTCCACCTACGCGTGGCTGAGGGCGCACGGCGCGGAATTCGGTTCGATGGTGGAGGCGGCCTCGGGCCAGTCGGCGCCGCGCTCGCACATCGTGGATCCGGCCGATCTCGTCCGCAGCCTCTGGGCCCGCGCAAAATCGACTGGCGCCGTCCGCCTGATCACGTCCGCCCGGGCCGCCCGCCTCTGTCGCGAAGGCGGCGGCGGTCCGGTGGCCGCGGTCGAGGTCGACGGCGACGGACGGCGTTTCACGGTGCGCGCCTCGCGCGGAATCCTGCTCGCCAGCGGCGGGTTCGCCGGCAACCCCGGTCTCGTCCATCGTTTCGCTCCGCAATACGACGAGGCCCAGTTCGTGTGCGGCGCGGGCTCCGAGGGCGACGGCCTGCGAATGGCCTGGTCGCTCGGGGCGGACTTCCGCGACACGGCCTATATCAAGGGCACCTACGGCAAGCATCCGATCGACGAGACCAACCATCATGCCTGCCTCGCGGTCTACAAGGGCGCGATCGCCGTCAATCAGAACGGCGTCCGCTACGTCGACGAATCGATCTCCTACAAGCTGCTCGGCGACGCCTGCATGGCGCAGCCGTTCGCCAGCACCTATCAGATCCTCGATCGAGACATTCTCGAGAGCGGCGACGACCGGGTCCGCATCCTCGATTTCCAGCGCCGGCTGGAGGAGGGCCTGTTCATCGAGGCCGACACGCTCGAAGCCCTCGCCGAGCAGGCGGAGATCCCCGCCGACGCGCTCGCGCAGACGGTCGCCCGCTACAACGCCTTTGTGGCCCGCGGCGCCGACGACGACTTCGGCCGCAAGCATCTCGTCCACAACCACGGCGCCTTGCGGAAAATCGAGCGGGCCCCGTTCTACGCCTATCCGTCGACCGCCGTCGTGTTCGGCACCTATTGCGGCCTGTGCGTCGATCGGTCGATGCAGGTGCTCGACGTGTTCGGAGCGCCGATCCCGGGACTGCTCGCCGCCGGCGAGGTCGTCGGCGGCCTGCACGGCGCGGCCTACATGACCGGTTCGGCGCTCGCCAAGGCGGCGATCTTCGGGCGCATCGCGGCGCGAACCGCAGCCGAGGGCGGCGCGCGATGAAGGTCGCCGTCCTGCTCGCCGGCGTGGCGGACCCGCGGCATCCGCTGACGTTGCGCTCGAGCCGCCCGCCCGAGATCCGCCGCGACAATCCGCTCGTGTTCAGCCCGTTCGACGAAGCCGCCCTCGAGCTCGCCCTGAAGATCCGGGACGGGCGCCGCGACACCGCGATTACAGCCATCGTGGCCGGCGGCGCCGAGTCCGACGCCCTCGTGCGCAAGGCTGCGGCGCACCGGCTCGATTCGGTCGCGCGGCTCGAGTCGGAGGCGCTCGCGATCTGGGACGTCGGCGCCACGGCGCATGGGCTCGCCGAAGCGCTCCGTGGTCTGGCGACGCGCCCGGATCTCGTTCTGATCGGCCGCGAGTTCGGCGACTTCGACGACGGCGCCCTCGCGCCGTGCCTCGCGGCGGCGCTCGGCTGGCCGCTGTTCGATCTCGCGCAGTTTGCGCGCTGGGAGGGCGACGAGCTGATCCTGGTCAGGGACGGCCGCAGCGCCGAGGAGCGGCTCGGCCTGAGGCCGCCGTGGGTCGCGAGCGTCACCAACGATCGGCGCAATCGCCTGCGCCATCCGCTGATGAAGAACGTCATGGAGGCCCGTCGTCGCGGCTTCGACGTCTTGACCGTCGCCCCCGTCGTCCCGAGCGCGACCCTGAAGGCGGTCGCTCCGGCGAGGGAGCGGACGCGGAGGGAGCCCTGCCGCTTCCTGACCGGATCCGTCGAGAACCAGGTCGCCGAGCTCGCCGCCTACCTCCAGCCCTGGCGGGCCCTCCGATGAACGGTCCGGTCGTCGCCCTCTGTCCCTGCCGTCCCGGCGAGTCGCTCGACGTCGGCCCGCTGCGCGCGGCCAAGACGGTCGCCGGCGAGGCGGGAGCGCCGGTCGCAGCCATTTTGGTCGAAGCCGCGGACCGCCAGATCGAGCAAGCGCGCTCGGAAGGCGATCTCGTCGTCTGGGACGTCCGGCACGCGGACCTCAGCCCGCTCGACGACGCAGAACGGAGGGGCCCCGTGTTCGTCGAGGCGCTCAAGCAGTCGGGGCTTGGCGACTTTCGCCTGGCGGTGCTGCCGGCGGGTCATGTCGGGGCCGCCCTGGCCGCCGCGATCGGCAAGAGCTTCGACGCCGCGGTTCTGGGAGCCTGCGCCGAGATCGTGCTCACCGCCGGCGGCGTCGAGGCGCGGCGATCGACGTGCGGCGGCCGCGTCGAGATCGTCGTCGCTGCTGATGGCCGCTGCGTCGTCGCGACCCGGGACGCATCCCAGCGCGGGCCGAGTCGGCGCGTCGGCGAAGTCCGGCCGCTGCGGCTCGCGACGCCCTTGCCGGACCGCAGGCCGGTCGAGCGCGTCGGCGCCGCCGGGCGGGACAGGAGCGTCGCGACCGCAAGGGTCGTGATCGCCGGTGGACGCGGGATCGGCGGCGACGAGGGCTTCGACCGCCTGCGCGATCTCGCCGGATGCCTCGACGGCGCCGTCGGCGGAAGCCTGCCGGCGGTGGACGCCGGTTGGGTCCCGGTGTCGGCGCAGGTCGGCCAGTCGGGGCAATTCGTCGCCCCCGAGGTCTATGTCGCCGTCGGCGTCTCCGGGACGCCGCAGCATCTGGCGGGGGTCGGCGCCGCGGCCCGGATCGTCGCGATCAACACGGACGTCGACGCCGACATCTTCCGCTTCGCGGACGTCGGAATCGTCGCCGCCTGGCGCGACGTCGTTCCCGCGCTCGTTCGGCGCCTTCGGTCGTCCCCAGAAGCCTTCAGTCCGGACGAGAGGGATCCATGAGCGGGACGGACGTCGTGGTCGTCGGGGCGGGCAATGCGGCGATGTGCGCCGCGCTCGCCGCGAGCGAGAGCGGAGCCAGGGTGACGGTCCTCGAAGCCGCGCCGCGCGAGCAGAGGGGCGGCAACAGCGCCCACAGCGGAGGCGCGTTCCGCGTCTCCTACGACACCGCCGACGATCTTCTCAGGATCATGCCGGACCTCTCCGAGTCCGAGATCGAGATGACAGACTTCGGCAGCTACGGTCGAGACCAGTTCTTCGACGATCTCGCCCGTCTTTCCCACTATCGCGCCGATCCCGACCTCGCCGCCGTCCTCGTCGACGAGAGCCACGAGACGCTCGCATGGCTGGGTCGCCTGGGGGTTCGCTTTCTGCCGATCTACGGCCGCCAGGCCGTCCGGTCGAACGGCCGGTTCAAGTTCTGGGGCGGACTGACGGTGGAAGCGTCGGGGGGCGGGCGCGGGCTGGTGGACGCGCTGCACGCCGCGGCGGAATTGCGCTCGATCTCGGTTCTTTACGGCGCGCGCGCCCGGAGCCTCGTCGAGGGAAGCGGAGGCGTCGCGGGCGTCCGGTTCGCGATGGACGGGGAGGATCGGGTCATTCCGGCGAGCGCCGTCGTGCTGGCGTGCGGCGGATTCCACGCCAACGCCGAGTGGCGCGCCCGCTATCTCGGCCCGAACTGGGATCTGGTGAAGGTTCGCGGCAGCCGATTCAACACGGGAGCGGGGATCGAGATGGCGCTGGCGCTCGGCGCCATGTCTCACGGCCACTGGTCCGGTTGCCATTCGGTCGCCTATGAGCGGAACGCGCCGCCATTCGGGGATATCGATCTCCTCGGCCAGCAGAAGAACAGCTTCCCGTTCGGAATCGTCGTCAACGCCAGGGGCGAGCGCTTCTTCGACGAAGGCGCCGATTTCCGGAACTATACCTACTCCAACCTGGGGCGGGCGATCCTCGCCCAGCCGGGCGGCTTCGCCTGGCAGATCTTCGACGCCAGGGTCGCGCACCTGCTGACCGACGAGTATCGGATTCGGCAGATCACCAAAGTCGCCGCCGACTCGATCGAGGGGCTCGCCGACCAACTCGACGGCGTCGACAGGGCCGGCTTCCTCCGAACGATCGCCCGTTACAACGATGCCGTCGACGTCGAGACGCCCTTCGATCCCGCGGTCAAGGACGGCCGCGCCGCGCGAGCGGTCGAGCCGGTCAAATCGAACTGGGCGAACCGGATCGACAAGCCCCCGTTTCTGGCCTTCGCCGTCGCCTGCGGGATCACGTTCACCTATGGCGGGATCGGGATCGACCCCGATGGCCGCGTGATCGCGCAGGCGGGCGACCCGATCCCGGGGCTGTACGCCTCCGGCGAACTCGTCGGCGGGCTCTACTACGACGCCTATCCCGGCGGCGCCGGGCTGATGTCGGGCGCCGTCTTCGGCAGACGGGCCGGCGCGAACGCCGCGCGCAGGGCGATCGGATTGCGCCGCTGCGACGCGGGTCTGTAGGCGATCACGCTTCGCGCGGCGCGCTCGACGATGCGGCGCCGCCTCGTTCCCGTCGTCGCGCTTGTCTGAACGCCGACTATTGCGCGGCCGCCTGCTGCTCGCGCTGACGGATGATGTCGAGGGCGACGTCGATGATCATGTCCTCCTGGCCACCCACCATGCGGCGCTTGCCCAGCTCCGTCAGGATGTCGCGCGTGTCGACGCCGT
>CAMFKX010000132.1 GCA_945957375.1 uncultured Roseiarcus sp. | reverse complement strand
GAGGATCTCGAGGAGGCGGACCTCGTCGTACTGGTCGGATCAAACCTCGCCTGGTGCCATCCGGTGCTGTTCCAGCGGCTCATGGCGGCGCGCGAGAAGCGCGGGACCCGGATCGTCGCGGTCGACCCGCGCGGGACTGCGACCACCGAGGCGGCCGACGTCCATCTCGCGATCGCGCCAGGCGCCGACGTCGCCTTGTTCTCCGGCCTCCTCGCCCATCTCGCCGAAACGGGCCGGATCGACCGCGCCTATGTCGAGGCGCATACGGTCGGCTTCGACGCGGCGCTGACCGAAGCGCGCGCTTTCGATCTCGACGCGACGGCGAAAACCACCGAACTCGCTCCCGAAGCGCTGAAAACCTTCTACGACCTGTTCGCGCGGACCAAGCGCGTCGTCACCGTCTACAGCCAGGGCGTCAACCAGTCCTCGGCCGGGACAGACAAGGTCAACGCCATTCTGAATTGCCACCTCGCGACCGGACGCATCGGCCGTCCCGGCATGGGGCCGTTTTCGGTCACCGGGCAGCCGAACGCCATGGGCGGGCGCGAGGTCGGCGGGTTGGCCAACATGCTCGCGGCCCACATGGAGATTGAAAACCCCGAGCACCGCCGGATCGTACAGGATTTCTGGCAATCGCCCACGATTGCGGCGAAGCCCGGCTTCAAGGCGGTCGACCTCTTCCGCGCCGTCGAAGACGGACGGGTGAAGGCGCTCTGGATCATCGGCACCAACCCGGCCGACAGCATGCCGGACGCCGACCGGGTGCGCGAGGCGATCCGCAACTGCCCCTTCGTGGTCGTCTCCGACGTCTGCCGCTTGACCGACACGACGGCGCTCGCCAACGTGCTGCTGCCAGCCGCCGCCTGGGGCGAGAAGGACGGAACGGTCACCAATTCGGAGCGCCGCATGTCGCGCCAGCGGGCCTTTCTGTCGCCTGCGGGCGACGCGCTGCCGGACTGGCGGCAGATCGCCGAGGTCGCCAAACGCATGGGCTTCGGCGACGCCTTCGCCTGGCGCTCGCCGGCCGAGATTCTTGCCGAATACGCCCGCCTCACCGCCGCCGAAAACGACGGCCGGCGCGACCTCGACATCGGCGCGCTCGCCGACATCTCGGAGCTCGACTACGCCGACCTTTCGCCCTTCCAGTGGCCGCGTCGCGCAGGCGAAACGCCGGCCGAGACCCGCTTCTTCGCCGACGGCCGCTTCTTTCACGCCGACGGCAAGGCCCGTTTCGTCGCCACGCCCTTTCGCCCGCCGGTCGCCCGGACCAGCGCCCGCTTTCCATTCGTCCTCAACACCGGCCGCATCCGCGACCAGTGGCACACGATGACACGCACCGCGAAGACGCCGCGGCTGATGGCGCATATCGGCGAGCCTTTTGTCGAGATCCATCCCGACGACGCCAATGCGGTCGGGGTCGAGGCCGCGGACCTGGCCGAAATCGACAGCGAACATGGTCGCGCCGTGCTCCGTGTCGTTGTCACCGAAAGGCAGCGGCGCGGCTCGCTGTTCGCCCCGATGCACTGGACCGATCAATACGCCGCTCTCGCGCGGGTGGACGCCCTCGTCTCCTCCGCGGTCGATCCCGTCTCCGGCCAGCCGGAGCTCAAATACGCGGCGGTCTCGGCGAAGCGTTTCGTCGCCCATTGGTACGGCTTCGCCGTGACGCGCGGGACCATTGCGACCGCCGCCGCCGACTATTTCGCGATTGCCCCCGCGCGTGGCGGTTGGAGGGCCGAACTCGCAGGCGCCGCCGCGCCCGACGACTGGACAGCGTTCGCGAGGAGAGCGCTCGGACTGGACGTCGACGCCGAGATCATCGCCTATGACGACGTCGCCGCCGGTCAGCGTCGCTTCGTCGCTTTTTCCGGCGACACTTTCCTCGGCGCGCTGTTCGTCGCGCGGGGTCCGGTCGCCGCAGCCCGCGGCTGGCTCACCGAGCGTCTCGGCGAGCGCTTCGCGCCCGAGGAGCGCCTGAGGCTGCTCGCCGGACGTCCCGGCGCCGAGGCGCGCGACCGCGGCCCGACGGTCTGCGCCTGCTTCGACGTCGGCCGCAATGAAATCGTCGAGGCGGCCACACATGGGTGCACGACGGTCGCGGCGATCGGCGCGCGCCTCAAAGCCGGGACGAACTGCGGCTCCTGCCGCAGCGAAATCGCCCGGCTCGTTGGCTCCTCGACGAATACGGATCAGATTGGCGCTCCGATGCGCCGGACGCTGCAGGGGTAGCAGCGTGCGCCGGGCGCTTGCGAGTTCGAGCGCTCGCGGGCGCCAACTTGAAATCGACGACCAGGACTTGAGCCTCAAACTTCGATCCGAAAGAAGCGCCAAGCGGTGGCGGCGGACCTCATTCAACGCCCCATTGGTTGGACTGCCCGCCCATGGGCAATGCCCGCTTTCCTCCGATTGTGTTGAAAAAGTCGCTTGCTACGAGGACTCGGTGCTGATTCACTTTTCCCAGTGAATCAGGGGCTCACGCCATGATGGGCGAGCGGCGGGTGATGCAGGAGGCGCTGTTCTACGGCTTCAGCCTCGAACGGCATGTCCCGGACGATCACCTGCTGCGCAAGATCGACCGGTTCGTCGACCTGACAGAGCTGCGGACCTATCTGGAGCCGTACTACAGCGAGACGGGGCGCCCTTCGATCGATCCCGAGCTGATGATGCGGATGCTGATCGTCGGCTATTGCTTCGGCATTCGCTCCGAGCGTCGGCTGTGCGACGAGGTCCACCTCAATCTGGCCTACCGCTGGTTCTGCCGCCTTGGGCTCGAGGGCGGCGTCCCGGATCATTCGACCTTTTCCAAGAACCGCCACGGCCGGTTTCGCGAGAGCGACCTCTTTCGCAAGTTGTTCGAAACCGTGGTCGCGCGCTGCATCAAGGAACGGATCGTGGGTGGCGAGGCCTTTGGGGTCGACGCCAGCATGATCGTGGCCGACGCCTATCGCCGGCGCGGCGTCGCCAAGGTCGAGGATCTCGATCCGACGTCCAGCCGCGCGGTCGCGGAGTATCTTTCCGTTCTGGACGATGCGGCTTTCGGGGCGGCGACGCCGAAACAGCCGACGTCGATCTCGCCCACCGATCCAGCGGCGCGCTACACGGCCGCGGCCGACACACCCGCCTTCTACGCTTATGCCGACAACTATCTCGTGGACTTGAAAAATGCGGTGATCGTGGACGTCGAGGCGACGACGGTCGTTCGCCAGGCGGAAGTCGGTGCGGCCAAGACGATGATCGATCGCACGGCCGAGCAGTTCGACCTCACGCCTGAGCGTCTGGTCGGCGACGCGGGATACGGCTCGGGCGAGATGGTTGCGTGGCTCGTGGACGGGCGCGGGATCGAGCCGCACGTGAAGCTCATGGACAAGTCCGAGCGCACGGACGGAACGTTTTCCCGCAGCGACTTCGTCTTCGATGCCGAGCGCGAACTCTACGAATGTCCAGGCGGCAAGGAGCTGCGAAAATATCGCCGCAACTTCTCCAAGCCGCGCGACGGCGTGTTGAAGGACGGCAGAATTGGCTACCGCGCCATCCAGAGCGACTGCAACGCCTGCGCGCTCAAGCCGAGATGCTGCCCGAACATGCCCGCGCGCAAGATCGACCGGTCCATCCATGAAGCGGCTCGCGACAAGGCGCGCGCCATCGCCAAGACCGAGGCCTACGCCGTCTCACGGCGCGAGCGGAAGAAGGTGGAAATGCTCTTCGCCCACCTGAAACGCATCCTCGGGCTCGGCAAGCTGCGTCTCCGCGGACCAAGCGGGGCCAAGGACGAGTTCCTGTTGGCTGCCACCACCGCCCAAAATCTGCGGAAGCTGGCGAAGCTCATCCCCTTCCCGGCGCCGAACTTCGCCACATGAGGGGGAGCGGCGCGGATTTGCCTCGCTCGAAGCCGCCCCGAACACCCATCCTCGCCGCCTCGACGCCGACTTTTTCAACGCAATCCTCCCAATGCGCGCTTACGCGGCGGCGATCCGCGAAGGCCGCCTTAAACGTCGATTGCGAGCGCCCCGCGAGGCAAGGTGTCGAGGTCAGGAAACCGCGTTCGCGACCAGAGCGTCGACGTCCGCGTCGCACCGAAAGCCGAGGCGGTCGGCGGTCACGGTCTCGAGGCGCGGATAGGCGCCGAACAGCGCCACGACGTCCGGCTCGGGCGCGAAGGCGATCGTCGACCGGCTCGCCGGGAAGCGCCGCTTCAACGCCTCCACAACTTCGCCGAAGGTCGGCGACAGCGCCGGCAGGGTGAAGGCGCGGTTCGGCCCGATCTCCGGCAACTTCGCCGCATGGATGAAGTTGCTCGCGACCGTCTCGATCGAACTCATCCAGGCGCGGCTCTCCGGCGCGACCGGCAGGGTGACGTCCTCGCCGCGCTTCACGCTCCAGAAGAGACGCGACATGAAGGCGGATTTCAGCGCGGCGTCGGCGCCGTCGCGCGCCATGATGCCGGCGGGCCGAAGGCTGACCCCGTCCAGCTGCCCTCTCGCGGCGAAATTCGACAGCGCGACCTCCATCATCAGCTTCTGCGCGCCATAGACCATGACGGGCGCAAGCGGCGTCTCGTCCGTCAACGGATCGGGCATGGGGTGCGAATAGACGGCGATGGTGGAGGCGAACACCAACCGCGTCTTCGGGGCGCGGGCGCGAACATGCTCGAAGAGGTCGAGCGCGGCGTCCACATTGACGCGGCGGGCCAGCGCGTAGTGCGTCTCCGCGGCGCCGCCGAGAATGGCTGCGAGCAGAATCACCGCGTCGGCGCCGTCCAGCGCGGCGTCGCGCGCGGCGGGATCGGCGAAATCGCCGACGCGGCTCGTCACGCGGCGATCGCGCGGCGCGGCGAACGGCGCCTGATCGAGAAGCGCAATCGCTTCGATCGCCGGATCTTCGACGAGGCGCGCCGCCACGCGCGCGCCGACGAAGCCGCCGGCCCCGATCACCGCGATCTTCATCGGCTCAAGCCTCGACCACCCTCTGGCGCAGTTCGCCGAAGACCGGCGTTCCGTCGGGAAGGCGCGACTCCATGCTCACCGTGTCGCCGAAGGCCATGTAGCCCGTCTTGGCTTCGCCATGGTCGACGATTTCGATCCCGCGCCGTTCCGCGATACAGCTCGAGCCGACCGTTCGATAGGTTTCGTTCGACACCGTGCCCGACCCGATGATCGTGCCGGCGACGAGGGCGCGGGAATAGGCGGCGTGGGCGACGAGGTCGTCGAAACCGAAGCGCATCGCGTAGCCGTTGGCGGCGCCGAACGGGCGGTCGTTCCATTTGACCGTGAGCGGCAGGTCGACGCGGCAGTCGCGCCAATGCGGGCCGAGTTCGTCGGGCGTGACCGCGACCGGAGCGGCGCCGCACGGCGGCTTCGCCTGCACCCAGCCGAAGCCGGTCTTCATCTCGACCGGCGCAAGCTTGCGCAGGCTCCAGTCGTTGATCAAGACGACGAGGCGGATGTGGCCGGCGGCGGCGCGCTTGTCGGCGTGGATCGGCACGGCGTCGGTGACGATGCCGAACTCGCCTTCGAAATCGATTCCGTCGTCGGTGGTGACGAAGGGCACGTCGGATACCGGCGGGAAGAAGACGTTCGAGACGCCCTGGTACATCAGCGGGTTCGGGTGGCGCTCCGTCTTCGTCATGCCGAACACCTTGTCCATGAGGTCGCCGTGGCTTTCGAAGGCCGAGCCGTCGAGCCATTGCCAGGCGCGCGGCAGCGGCGCGAGCGCGGTCGCCGGATCGAAGGGCTCGCCGCCCCCGGCGTTCAGCGCCTCGTATTCCGCTGCGAGCCGCGGCGCGAGCTCGCTCCAGTCCTCGAGCGCGGCCTGCAGGGTCGCCGCTGCCCGGGCCGGCGCGGAGCGTTTCAGATCGCGCGAGACGACATGCAGCCGGCCGTCCGGCGTTCCATTGGGCAGAGTGGCGAGTTTCATCGGCTCAGTCTCCTCTCGCTCAGTCCTCGAAGATCGCCACCGCCCGGCACCAGCCGGCGGAGGCGCGCTCGACCTTGACGGGAAAGCACGACACCGTGAACCCGGTGGCAGGCAGCGCTTCGAGATTGGAAAGCTTCTCGATGTGGCAATAGGCCCGAGTCGCGCCCGCCTTGTGGCCTTCCCAGAATAGCGAATAGTCGCCCGTCTCCTTGATCCGCCTCGCGGCATGGACGAAGGGCGCGTCCCAGCTCCAGCCGTCGATGCCCGTCACCTTCACCCCGCGCTCAGTCAGATAGAGCGTCGCTTCGCGCCCCATCCCGCAGCCGCGCGAGACATAGTCGTCTTGCCCGTAGCGCGCGCCGGCGGCCGTGTTGACCAGGACGATGTCGAAGGGCTCGAGCCGGTGCCCGATGCGCGCGAGTTCGGCCTCGACGTCGGCAGCGGTGCAGACGTAGCCGTCCGGCTTGTCGCGGAAGTCGAGCTTCACCCCGCGGCCATAGCACCATTCGAGCGGCACCTCGTCGATCGTCCAGGCGCGCTGGCCGTCGTTCATCGTCGGATGATAGTGCCACGGCGCGTCGAGATGGGTGCCGGAATGGGTAGTGATGCGGCAGGTCTCGCTGGCGCAGCCCTTGCCCTCGAGTTGCTTGTCGACCGGAATCCCGGCCATCTGCTCGAATTCCTTCGCGCCGTCGTTGTGCCCCATGTAGTCGATGTGCGGGCGGAGCGGCGGCGGATCCGACGCGATGCCGGCCTTGAGGGCGACGGAAAGGTCGACGAAACGACGGGCCATGGAGTCTCCTTCGGGGTTGGGGAGGAAATCAGCCTTTCGCCGCGGCCTTGACGCGGGCGTCCTGTTCGGCCTGACGGCGCGCGAGATCGGGATCGAAGCGGCCGTCGGTCAGTACGAACAGCATGCGCGTGGTCCGGTCCGAGCGATTGGCCCAGGCGTGGATGGTCCCGCGCTGGACCACGACGTCGCCGGTCTTCAGCGGCACTTCGTCGTCGTCGAGGAGAAGCACGATCTCACCTTCGAGCACGACGCCGTAGTCGATCGACTGGGTGCGATGCATCAGCGGATGCCGGCCCGAGACGGTATGCTCGGCGTTCTCGGCCAGCCCCACCTTCTCGAACAGCGCCCGCGCCGTCTCCTTGTCGAAATTCGGCCCGTCGCGGCCCTCCGGGGGAATGTCCACGATGCGGGTGATCGTGCCGTTCGCCGGCGGGGCGGTGTCGCGATGCAGGTCGGTCGGCTCGGACTCGCGCGCGGTGACCGGCGCCGGCGAGGCTCTCGTGTTCCAGATCTCGTGAAACGCGAGGCCCGGCTGCTGGGGCGGCCGCGTCACGTGCGGCGGCGCGCCATCGGAGAGGACCACGGCCCGCCCCTCGCCGTCGTGTCCGGTCACGATGCGTCGTACGTTTGCACCGGTCATGGTGGGTTCCTCCGGGTTCGTCCGCGCGACGCCTTCACGCTTCGGCTCGGCTCGCCGCACCGAGAATCGGCGCGTGAGGCGCGTGCACTCTGGAGAACAGGCCGACCGCGATCGCCGCGATGACGATAGCCGCGACGCCGAGACCGCCGTAGCCGAAGCCCTGAACGAGCGCGCCGCCGAGGATCGGGCCGATCGCCGCGCCGATCATCAGCATGGCGGGGGTGGCCGCGAGGGCGCGCGCGGTCGGGTCGAGCTTCGAGAGTAGTCCGAAAGCGAAGGTATGGGTGAAGATCATCACCGCGGCGAAGAACACGGCGGGGGCGGCGTAGGCGGCGAAGCTGCCGCTGAAGGCGACGGCGACCGCGATCGCCGCCTGCACGACCGGACCCGCGAGCAGGACAGCGTTCGGGGAGACGCGCTTCTCGAGCAGCGCGGCGAGCGGCGCCGGGAAGAGATTGACGAAGCCAAGCGCGATCAGGACGCCGGTGACCGCCTCGCGGCCGAAGCCGCGATCGATGCCGATGCGCTCGAGGAAGCTGAACATCATCGCCTGCGTCAGCGCCATGCAGCTCACACCCGCGACGCCATACCAGACCGCAGGGCGAAGATGCGTCACCTCGTCGACGATGTCCTCGTCCAGACGCCGTGTTGCGATCGGGAACGAGGCGACGGCGGCGAGCGCAGCGAGCGCCATGATGACGGCGAAGGTCCGGAACAGCGCCGGGCCGCCGAAGGCGGCGATGAGGTTGGGAGTCGCGCCGAGAAAGACGATGGCGAAGACGCCGAGCGCCATGCCGACGATCGCGAAGAGACGATGGGGATGCGCGCTGTGGGCGATCGTGCCGTGGGTGAAGCTGAGCGCGCAGCCGACGGAGAGGCCGGCGACGACATGGAGAGCCGCAAGCGACCCGAAGTCCGAAACAAACGCCGCGCCGAGAAACGCCAGGCAGGCGACGGCGAACCCGGCGATGGCGGCCGTCCGGGCGTCGATGCGGTTGAAGCGCGGCGCGAAGAACAGGCTGCTGACCACCGCCCCGACCAGGAACAGCGTCGCCAGCCCGCCCGCCTGCGGCGGGGAGAAGTGGTACTGTTCGATCAACGCGCCGACCCACACCGGCAACGCGACGAGGTCCACCATGCCCGCGCAATGCGCGACCATGAGCGCGATCCGTCCGGGCCAGCCCTCGGTGCTCGTCCTCATTGGCGTTCCTCCGGTTGGTTGGAATTCAGATCGGGGCGGCGAGCGCGATGATCGATTCGCGCATGATCCTGGCGTGCTCGGCCTTGTCGCCGTTCTCCATCTCGATCCGGCACAGGCGCTCGGAATTCTGGATCACCATGCGGCAGCGATCCCATCGCCGGGCGTGAAAGCGGTCGAGGGCGTCCTGGATCGTCCTGGCGCGGCCGACCTCCTCGCCGAGCACGATGCCGCTCTCGACGCCGATGCCGGCGCCGGAGGCCAGATGCGGCGTCGTGGCGTGCACAGTGTCGCCGATCAGGACGATGCGGCCGCGATTCCACGGCGCCGGCACGAGCAGGTTGGCGAGCGGCCGGTAGTCGATCGCCGCCTCCTTGTCGTAAAGGCGCGGGATCAGGGACTGGAGCAGCGGATCAGGATAGGGCTCTAGCATCGCGGCCAGCAGGTCGGGCCAGGCGGCGCGGTCGGGCTGGCTCTTCTCGGAGCGCGCCTCGGTGACGAACATATACATGTGCGTCGCCGAGACCGGATTGACGCCGACCTTGACCGCGCCGCCCATCCACATGCGCGGACGCACGATCGCTTCGGGGCGCGGCAGCACCGCGCGCCACACGACCTGCCCGATATATTGCGGCGGCGCGACCTCGGGATAGAACGTCTCGCGAAGCTTCGACCGGACGCCGTCGGCCCCGACGACGAGGTCGTAGGCGCCCCGCGTTCCGTCGGTGAAGACGGCCTCGACCGAGTCGCCCCGGTCGTCCAGGCGCTGATAGGTGCAGCCGGTCCGGACGTTGACGCCGCTCGCCCGCGTGGCGTCGGCCAGAATGCGGCTCAGGTCCGTGCGCATGATGCCGCCGCCGCCAGGCACGTCGGACCCAGCGACCCTGGGCGTCGGGATCTCGCCGATCGCCTGGCCGGTCGGAGCGCAGAGTTCGACGCCGCTGGAAACGAAGCCGCGCTTCGCAATCTCGTCGAAGACGCCGAGCGTCTCGAAGGCGCGGAGCGAAGCGCCGTTGATCGTGATCCCGGCGCCCTCGGGCCGCCAGTTCGGATCGATTTCGACGAGATCGACCGCGATCCCCGCCTTGCGCAGCGCGATCGCCGCGGCCATGCCCGAGAATCCGCCGCCGATCACCAGAACCGTGTTCACCGCCGCCATCGAAGCCTCCCTGTCTTCTGTTTCGTCTCTGTGGCGCGCCGATCGCTACGGGATCAGGACGCAGAGCTGGCCCGCGGCGTTGACGTCGCTAGCGACGGGCTTCAGTCGCCGGCCAAGGCACGGACCCTGCACGCAATGGCCGCTCTCCGGCAGGAACTCGGCGCCGTGCGCGTGGCAGACGATCCGGGTTCCAGCGGCGTTCAGATAGCCGTCCTTGCGCAACGCCATCGCCGCCCCGGCATGGGGGCAGGCATCGCGCCAGACCCGGACGACGCCGTCCGTACGCACCGCAAACAGGGTGTCCTGCCCGTCGTCGTCCGGGTCGAAGCCGCGCGCGGCCCCTTCGGCGATGGCGTCGACGGGACAGAGCGGAACGGCGCGCATGGCCGGCGTCAGGCGTAGTCGCCGTTCTCGGGAATGCCGGGCCCCGGCATCCACTTCTTGCGGAACTTGAGCAGGAACGTCTGCGAATTGTCGGCCTTGAGATCGACCACGCGCGGCGTCCAGCTCGCGTCGTGCAGGTCCATGTCCGCGTCCATCTCCATGTGGCAGGCGAACGGGCTGTTGAAGTACCAGAACCAGTTGGAGCCGAGGATGTGACGGCCCGGTCCCCAGAAGGCCTGGTAGCCCTTGTCGATGAAGCGATAGCCGTTGGTCATCATCGCCGTCGGCCCGCCGAAGTGAAAGGTGAAGTGCTCGACGCCGTGCATGAACGGCGGCGCGCCGATCAGGAAGTGCGAATGGTGGTCGAGCGAGCCGCCCGGCTGCAGGAACGGCCCGACATTGGCGAAGCGGTCGGTGCAGCGGAAGCCGAGGCGATTGACATAGAACGCCTCGGCCTTGAGTACGTCGGGCACGAAATAGACGATGTGCGAGAGGCTGCGCGGACGGACGGCCGCGTCGGGGCCGATCGCGCCCAGATGGTTCACCGGCCTGAAGACCGAGCCGCCCGGCGCGTTGCTGATTTCGCCGGCGAGGGAGAACGGCTTGCGGATCGAGACCTGGAAGCCGATGGCGAAGCCGGAATCGTCGACCGACTCGATCGAGCCGTCGGGCAATCGCTTCACCTCGCGGTCGCGGCGAAGCTCGGCCTCGATCGCGTCGAGGACGCTCGCCTCCGCCACCCCCATCACGGTCTTGCGCAGCCGGCAGCCAGGCGCCGGCGGCGCGGGAAGCCGCGGGTCGCCCTGATGGGCGATGACGACGGCGGTGCCGTCGATCGCCTCGAAGCGGCCGCCGGTCTCGGAGACGCGCGCGGGCTCGAGCCCATAGTCGGTCAGGTAGCGCGCCGCGCCTGCGACGTCGTCGAGGCCGAACAGAAGCGTCTCGAGGCCCGTGATCCTCATGGCCGTATCTCCCTCGTGTCGTGGATCAGGCGGTTCGTCCGCCGAGCGTCTCGGCCACCCAGTCGGCGATGTAGGCGCCGGCGTTGGCGGAATTGTCGAAGCTCGAATGCTGGACGCCGCCTTCGCGCTCGGTGAAGATCTTCAGTTCCCGCTTCGGACTGTTGACGAGCTGCTCATAGGTGCGGTGCGCCCAGTGCAGCGGAATCTGCGAATCCTTCTCGCCGTGGGTGACGAGGAAGGGGACCTTGATGCGGTCGAGCACGCCGTCGAGATGGACATTCTCTGCTATCGCCATGAAGTGATCCATGTCGCGCGCGCCCCACACCCAGCGCACATGGTCCCAGTAGTGCGGCACGGGGAAATTG
This sequence comes from uncultured Roseiarcus sp., assembly GCA_945957375.1. Lineage (GTDB taxonomy): Bacteria > Pseudomonadota > Alphaproteobacteria > Rhizobiales > Beijerinckiaceae > Roseiarcus. The sequence continues at coordinate 2,386 of CAMFKX010000132.1, read as the reverse complement.
CCCTCGCGGGCGAGGCGCTTCTTCTGCACGTCGCGCCAATCGTGGTTTGCGCCCCAGGCGACGCCGCAGGCGAAGCGCGGCTCGAAGGCCACTGCGCGCGGGCAGTAATAGCCGCCGAGCGACACGCCCTCGCAGCCGATCCGCTTCGGGTCGACGTCGTCGCGCGTCTCGAGCCAGTCGACGATCTTGCTCGCCCAGACTTCCGCCTCGGGAACGGCGGTGAGCCCATGGAGACGCAGCGCCTCGCCGGTTCCCGGCTGATCGACGACGAGCGAGGCGACGCCGCGCTGGGCGAGCCAGCGCGGCAGGCCGACGCGGTATTTCATCTCCTTCGTCGAATCGAGGCCGTTGAGCTGGACCAGAATCGGCGCGCGGCCCTCGACGCCGTCGGCGCGGACATAGAGCGCCGAGAGATGCCTATCTCGATAGGGAATTTCCACGCGCTCGCAAATTTCGCGGGCGAGCCTCACGCCGCGGTCGAACACGCCGCGCATGCGCTTGTAGAGATCGATCCGGCCCGGCGCGTCATGCGCCTGAAGGCGCTCGCAGGTGAGGTAGTAGGTCGCCGCCCGCCCGTATTTGTCGCCGGCGGAGATCATCCGGCCGCGGCTCTCGTCCTCCTCGGCGAGCCTGCAGAGCTTGTCGCCCATTTTCGACCAGGTCTCGCGAAACGCCCGCGTCCCCGCGGCGTCCGGCTGCCGGGCCGCTTCCTGCAGCGGCGCGCACATCTCTTCGATCTCGCCGATCTTCGCGCCCATCTCGATCGCAAGGTCGACCGAGAGATTCCAGACATAGTTGGTCGGGAAATATCTGAACATCGGCGGCGCTCCTCTCGGCGAGAACGAAGCGGGCGGCCGACAGCGACGCCTTGCGGCGTCCGTACAAGAAGGCTTGAGCGTCGTTCCTCTCGGCTATCGAGTTAGCCGCAACGGATACTTAAGAAAAATCGATTGTCGAAATGGAAGACATTGATTTTCTGAATGGGTTGGCGTCAGGTCCGACTCGTCCCGGGAGGCCGGCCCATGCGCTTCAACAAGCTCGACCTCAATCTCCTCGTCGCCCTCGACCACCTGCTTAACTTTCGCAGCGTCAGCGCCGCGGCCTCGCACATGAACATGACGCAGCCCGCGATGAGCAACGCGCTGCTCAGGCTGCGTGATTATTTCCACGACGATCTTCTGGTGAAGATCGGTCGGCGGATGGAGCTCACGCCGCGCGCGGAGGCGCTCAAGGACGCGGTCCGCGACGTGCTTGTCCGGGTGGAATGGACGGTCGCGACGACCGCGGATTTCGATCCCGCGCAGTCGGATCGCGAGTTCAACATCCTCGTCTCCGACTACACGCTTGCGACGCTGATCCCGAAGGTGATGGCGCTCTGCCGCGACAAGGGCTCGAACGTGAGGTTCAATTTCCTGCACCAGGTCGACGGGCCGGAACGGTTGCTCGAGCGCGGCGACGTCGATCTGCTCGTCATTCCGAAGGAATTCTGCTCACGCCAACATCCGTTCGAGGTGGTGCTCGAAGAAGAGTTCTGCGCGATCGTCTGGAGCGAAGGCAGGCTCGCGCGCGAGAGGCTGACGCGTCGGGCGTTCGCCGAAGCGCCGCATGTCGTGATGCGCACGCCGGACGGCGCGCAATCGCTCGAGTCGGTGTTCTTCAAGCAGCACGACCTCGTCCGCCGGGTCGCGGTGGCGACCTACAACTTCACCACGATTCCCCTGCTCGTCGTCGGCACCGACCGGATCGCGACCCTGCACCGAAGGCTCGCGGAGCAGGCCGCGCAGGCGCTGCCGATCAAGATCCGCGACCTGCCCTACCGACTGCCGAGGATGCAGCAGACGGTCCAGTGGCACAAATACCGGTCGCAGGACGCCGGCATGATCTGGTTGCGAGACGTGATCCGCGAGGCGGCGTCGCAGGAACCCGAAAACGCAGGCCGGCAGACGTGAGCGCCCGCTCAGGGCCAACTCCACGCGTCAGATGGAGGTCCGCTTCATCAGGCGATTGAGGCGTTCAGGGGGGCGATCGGCAACGGCAGCTTCACGTCGACACTCTCCATCTGCCCTGCGCATGACGAATGCGTCCTATCGGATCCTTTGCCGCCCCTCACGGCCGACCGGCTACGAAACCCACGCGCCACGAGCGGACCTCCCGAACTGAGCATTGACCGGTCAGTTCCGGTCCGGCGAGGCCACGAGGGGAAGCCAGAGCCGCGAAGCGCTGTAGATCGTGTTCCGGCTTGCTTCCCGCACCACGACGTGGGTGAAACCGAGGACGCTCGGCGTCCTGTTGGTCTCGTCGGCGGACGCAATCACCAGACGCAGGCGATGACCGGCGGCGATGCGCCTCGCATTGGGGACCACGGGAATGCGGTACGAGACCCGCT